>JBDUCR010000415.1:0-16656 GCA_040003345.1 bacterium | reverse complement strand
CGGTTCGCGTTGTCCTCTGCGGCCTCCGCGTTCTCTCTGTGCATCCTCTGCGTAAAAAATTGCAGTTGCAATGGCACCGCGAGCACAGGCGCTACCGAGTACTCCGCCCGTACTGCCGCACCGCGAGCGTCAACACGACCACTCCAAATACCGCCAACGCGCCAAGCGGCTGCAGCACATCACCCACACCGGCTCCCTTGAGCAACACCGCACGCATGATCCCGATGAAGTGCTTCACCGGATTCACCTGCGTGATCCATTGCGCCCACTCGGGCATCGAGCGAATTGGCGTAAACAGCCCGCTCATCAACAGATAGATCATCAGGATGAAGAAGGTGACGAACATCGCCTGCTGTTGCGTGCCTGCCAGCGTCGATACGAAGAGCCCGATGCCGAGCGCTGCGATCAGGTACAGTCCCGCCGCGGCGAAGACGAGTGTCAAACTCCCGATCATCGGCACGTGAAAGACGAATCGCGCCACCAACAGTCCAAGCGCGAGCTCCAACAGCGCGATCAACCACAACGGGATCAGCTTCGCCGCGATGAAGACCCCTTGTGACAACGGCGTCACACTGAGCTGGTCCAATGTGCCGAGCTCCTTTTCGCGCACGATGTTCATCGCAGTAAGCAGCGTGCCGACCACGGTGACGAGCTGCACGAGAATTCCCGGGACCATGTAGTCCCGGTAGTTGAGCTCCGGGTTGTACCACCCACGAGCTCTCGCGTCGATCGTGGGCTGAGATTTCGCAAGCGGTGTGATATCCGAGCCGCGTTCGCGCGCGTACGCCGCGATGATCTGCGCCGCATACGACTGCGTCACGCCGGCCGTCGCGCCGTCCTCGGCGTTGAGTACAAGTTGAACGCTCGCTGAGTGTGTGCGCACGATGTCGCGCTCGAAGTCGATCGGGATGCCGATGATCATCTCGACCTGACGGCGCAGCATCGACTCGTCAGCCTTGTCCATCGACGGCGACGCGCCCACGACGACAAACCGTCGCGACGCCTGCAGCCGATCGACGAGTGCGCGCGACGCTGCACTGTGATCGCGGTCGACAACGTACACGCGTGCGCGCTTGACCTCGAACGTCGCCGCGCTGGAGAGAATCAACAGCTGCAGAATCGGCAAAATGATGCTCAGCCGCAGCATGAAACGATCGCGAAAGATCTGGAGAAACTCCTTCCGCAGCAAAAAGCGCAGGGTCCGCATCGTCAGGCGAGCCTGGGTTTGAAGCTCCGCACCGCGGCGGCCATCAGCACGAGGGCCATGACCAGCAGGATCACGCTCTCGCGCCAGAGATAGTTAATTCCGACACCCTTGAGCATGATGCCGCGCGCGATGACGATGAACCATCGCGCCGGAATGATCACCGTCACGGGCGACAACCACGCCGGCATACTCGCGATCGGAAAGATCATCCCCGAGAGCAACGTGCTCGGCAACATGGTGACGAGCATTGCGCCGAGCATCGCCGCGCGCTGCGACGACGTGTTCGCCGCGATCAACACGCCGAGCGCGAGTGACACCAGCGCATAGATCACGCTCTCGGCAAGCAGCAGAAGCACGCTGCCACGAAAGGGAACGTGGAAGACGAGCCATGCCGCGAGTAAAGCGGTCAGGACGTTCGCGAACGCGAGCCCGAGGTACGGCAGCACCTTGCCGACGATTATGTGCGCCGGACGAAGCGGCGACACGAGCAACACCTCCAGCGTGCCGCGCTCCTTTTCACGTGAGAGTGACACCGCCGTCATCAGCGCCGATACGAGCGTAAGCACGAGGGCGATGAGACCAGGTACAAAGAGGTTCACGCTCTCGAGTGTGGGGTTGAAGCGCATCCGTACTTCGGGTGTGATCTGAACCCCGCCGCGAGTTGCGGAGACTTCACTTTCGTACGACGCAATCACGGCGCGCGCATAGCTCTGAATCACCGTGCCGGTGTTCGGATCCGACGCGTCGACGGCGAGTAGCAATCGCGCCGGCTCGGCACCAACGATGTGATTGCCGAAACCCGGCTCGAACATCAGCGCGACATCGGCGTCACCTCGACGGAACAGCGGCTCGATCGCGTCCGTCGTATTCGTAACGGAAACGACCTGAAATCGCGTCGACGTCATGAAGCGAGAACGCAATGCGATCGTCGCGTAGTCGGGACTCGGGTCGACGACCGCAACGCGAATGTTCCGCACGTCGCTACGCAATGCGAAGCCAAAGAGCACAACCTGAACGAGCGGCATGAGGAGCAGGATGGTCAGCGTCTGTCGATCGCGAAGGATGTGCCGCAGCTCCTTGATCAGAAACGCTCGCAGCGCACCGGTGTTCATTCCGCCGCCTTCGCGCCACGCGCGAGGCGCACGAACACGTCATCCACAGTCGTCGCATCATACTGCTTCTTCAGCTCGGCCGGCGTGCCGAGCGCCGCGATTCTGCCATCGACCATGATGGAGATGCGGTCGCAGTACTCCGCTTCGTCCATGTAGTGCGTCGTGACGAAGACCGTCGTCCCGCCAGCGGCCGCCGCGTAGATGAGCTCCCAGAACTGCCGGCGCGTGATTGGATCGACGCCGCCGGTGGGTTCGTCGAGAAAGACAATTTTGGGCTCGTGCAGCAGCGCAACGGACAACGCGAGCTTCTGCTTCCACCCGAGCGGCAAGCTCGCGACGAGATCGTCGGCACTCGCGGTTAGGCCGAGCGAGTCGAGCAACACCTTCGTGCGGTCGCGAATCTGTGCGTCGGTAAGCGCGTAGATGCCACCGTAGAGCTGAATATTCTCGCGCACGGTGAGATCACCATATAGCGAGAACTTCTGGCTCATGTAGCCGATATTACGCCGAATCTGCGCACGTTGCGTGCGCACGTCGAATCCCGCGACGCGCGCTTCGCCTTCCGTCGGTGCGATGAGGCCGACAAGTATCTTGATCGCCGTCGTCTTGCCCGCGCCGTTGGCGCCGAGAAAGCCGAATACTTCACCGGCGCCGACGTTGAAGGTGATGTGATCAACCGCCGTGAACGTTCCGAAGCGACGCGTGAGATTCTTCGCGTCGATCGCGAGCTCGCGCGTCGCGGACGCTGGCGCCGGTGCAGTCATGCGGCGACCGCGGGTGCGTCGCCCATGAGCGCCATGAAGCTGTCCTCGATGCCTGCGCTGATCGGTTCTGCGCTTGCGTCGCGGTGACCGTGCTCGACGAGATATCTTCCCACTTCGGACGCAATGTCATCTGGCGACACATCCGCGCGACTGTCCGTGTAGTGCAGTGTGTCGCCGAAGAGATAGACGGACTTCGCGCTCGGAAACTCACGCAACGTCTTCAGCATGCCGTAGCGATCGCCGCCGCGCACCGCGAGCAGTGGCAGCGAAAAGCGCGAGCCAATCGCGGCAGGCGCATCGATGTCGAGAATGTGGCCGCCATGAATCAGCGCGACACGATCGCAGCGCATCGCCTCGTCCATGTACGGCGTCGAGACGACGATCGTGAGACCTGACGCCTTGAGCGTCGCGAGCTGATCCCAGAATTCGCGACGCGACACGGCGTCGACGCCCGTGGTGGGCTCGTCGAGCAAGAGAATCTCCGGGCGATGCACCAACGCGCACGACAACGCCAGCTTCTGCTTCATCCCGCCGCTCAGTGCATCCGCTCGGCGATCACGGAATGGCTCGATCTGTTTGTAAACCGGCGCGATCAGGTCGTAGCCTTTCTCTACCGTCGTGCCAAACACCGCCGCGAAAAACTCGAGATTCTCCGCGACACTGAGATCAGGATAGAGCGAGAAGCCGCCTGGCATGTAGCCGACGCGCGTGCGAATCGCCCACAGGTCGCGCGCGACATCGAAGCCGAGCACTGTCGCGCTGCCAGAATCGGGGAGCATGAGCGTGGTGAGAATGCGAAAGAGCGTCGTCTTGCCCGCGCCGTCCGGACCGACGAGACCGAACAACTCGCCCTGATGCACGTCGAACGAGAGGTTGTCGAGCGCCGACACCGCGCCGAACCGCTTCGTGAGCTCGTGCACTTCGACGGCGTTGCTCACGTGCCGCTTGGTCGCCCTGCGAGCACCAGATCGGCGGGCATGCCGATCTTGAGCGCGCCATTCCGATTGGGAACGTTCACCTTCACGGCGTACACGAGGTCGGCGCGCTCGTCGCGCGTCTGCACCGGCGTCGGAGTGAACTCTGCCTTCGATGCGACCCAACTTACCGTTCCGGGCAATGTGAGCAGTGCGCCGTTGCCTTGATCGACATGCACCTGCACAGTCTGTCCAAGCTTTACTGACGCGAGCTGCTTCTCGGCGACGTATGCGCGAAGAATCAGCGTGTCGAGACTGGCGACTCGATACAGTTGCTGTCCCTGTTGAACGACCTCACCCGCACGTACGTAGGTCGCGAGGACGGTGCCCGCTTCAGGGTTGGCGATCTGACTCTTGCTGATGCGATCGTGAATCTGCGCCACGTGTGCCGTACTCGCCGACACTTCCTTTGACACACTGACTTGTTGTGCGCGTGCCGCTGTGATCTGCGCGACAAGTGTGCGATAATCGCGATCCGCCTGATCGAGCTGTTGCGACGTCGCAGCTTTCTGATCGAACAGCCGACGCGTGCGCTCGAGCGTGCGACGTGCAACCGTGAGTTGTGTCTCGTAAACACCAACTTGTCCGCCTGCGGCAACAGCGCGCGCTTCGGTCGCCGAACGCTGCGCAACTGTCTGGGCGCGCTCGAGATCGAGTTGGGTCGTGTCGACGACACCAACGATCGCGCCCGACGCGAGCTTCGTTCCTTCGACGGGAGTGAACCATTGAAGCTGTCCGCTCGCCTGTGACGAGACGACGACTTCCCGCGCCTCGAAATTGCCGAATGCGTCGGGCTCGGGCGCCTTGTTGCACGCGGATGCCGATATGATGATGAGCAACAACTGCGACGTGCAGAGTCCCCGTTGCACTCGGGATGACAACATCATCAGCGAACCTCGATGCCGAGTGTAGTGAGAAAGTGCGCACGAGCCTGGGTGAGCTCGACGCGATGAGTTGCGCGACTGATGCGCGCACTGAGAACATCGGTTTCACGATCCACATACTCGGATGACATCACGACGCCCTCGCCGAACCGCGCGCGCGTTTCCACGGCGATGCGCTCCCTGAGAGAGATGATCTCATCGTCACTCGCGAGCGTCGCGGCGAGCCTGTCGATCGACGCGAGATCCTGCGCAACACCGCGGCGTATCGTCGCCGTGAAATTCTGCTCGTCCGCCGAGACGATCTGACGCTGCAGCGCGAGCACTTCACGATCGCGTGCTGTCGCACCCCAGGTCCACGGCGTCCACTGCAGCTGAACGCCGGCGAGCCAGTAGCTGTCGAAAGTTGTGTTGAGCGGATTGAGACCCGGTCTGCCGTAACCGACGCGACCGAACGCCGAGACCTTCGGCTTGTCCTGTGCGGAACGCGCTTGCTCCTGTCGCATGAGCAGTTCTCGCGTTCGCGCGAACTGCTCATATTCCGCGCGAGCGCGCACGTCGCTCAAGGTGCCACGCACGCGAACGACCTCTGTCGACAGATCAGGCGTACCTAGCGCGCTCACGCTGTCGAACCGTTGCCCAGTAAGATCGCCGAGTACGTCCAGCGACGCCCGCCGCAATGCGGCAAGCTCGGCTACGCTCTGGCGGCGACGCAACACCTCGGCGCGCAGCGCGAGCTCTTCACTCTGCAGGGCCGCGCCCTCACGAACCCGCGCCTCCGCGACCTTGGCCTGCGCCTCGAGATCCGTGATCGTCGTCTCGAGCTCGGCGATCTGCGACTGTGCGTGCAGCGCAGCGAAGAAGGCGTCGTTCACATTCTGGCGCACGCCGAACAGCGCGACGCGAAGACGCGACTGCGATTCAGCGAGTTGCGCGTCCTCGACAGCGCGACGCGGCGCGATGCCGGGATCGTAGAGGCGCTGCTGCGTTGCGATCCGTGCGTCGTAGCTGTCGTGCGGCGGAACGGGTGGTGACACGCCGCCAGGCAGCGTGATCGGAATGCGCGCGACGTCCGATTGATATTGCGCCTGACTCTCAACCGACAACGACGGCCGCTGCTCCGCGTCGAGATTCTTCTGTCGCAACCTGGACTGCGCTGAGAGCAGCTCGAGCTCACGAGCGCGTGGGTCTCGCTGCAACGCGCTCATCTGAAGTGCGCCGAGTCGAAGCGTATCGGACGCTGGCGTTTGTGCGGAGACGGCAGCAACTGGTGCGAGCATCGCGAGAACGGCTGCAGCGAGACGTGAGGTCATGGCCGGAGTGCGTTGCGGAAGAACGCAGGGAGCTCTGTCTTTCGCTGCTCGATGAATCGCGCGAACGCAGGGTCATCCATGCCGAAGATGACGCGAAGCATTGGTCGCGCGGCGAAGGGAAAGATGCAGAGCGAGACGAGGTTGATAGCGAATTGTTCGGGCGCGATCGGTCGCATGGTACCCGCAGCAACGCGTTCGTCGATCTGCTTCCCGAGCTTTGCGAACAGCGGCGGCATCACGCGGCCTGGCTCTGCGCCGATCGCCGATGCGAGGAGCTGCGATACTCGTTCTGGATGGTGATGCAGTTCGGAGAGGAGATAGCCGGGCAGAAATGGATTGCGCGACAATCCGTCGAGGTACAGCGCGATGAGCTTGTCGATCTTTTCGTCGAGTGTGATGTCTGCGCCAAGTATCTGAACGAGCGCCGGAAAGATGCGCGATGCGATCTGCTGGAAGACCGCGGTGCTCAGCCCTTCTTTCGAGCGAAAGTAGTAGTGCAGGAGTGCCTGATTGACGCCGGCTTCCTGCGCGATCTCCTGCATGCGTGCGCCCGAGGTGCCGCGCCTGAGAAAGACGGTGCGTGCCGCTTCGAGAATGCGTTGCGCGGTTTCGTCGTCCTGTTGGACGGGTTTCGGTTTCGGTTTTGGCTGTTTAACCATGTGATTTAATCGTTCAGTTAACGACGAATATGCCGGATTCCGGGATGCCGCGCAAGGGGTGCTCCGAAGCGAAGGAACAGAGGCAACGGAAGTCGCCGTCAACTGCAACCGTACTACCGTTCGCAGAACGCAGATGCGTGCCGAGCACTCGTGACATACAATCGTGCCGTGACTTCTACACGCCCGATCCGCACGAATCCGCCTAGGTACTGGCCCCTCGTCTCCGCGGCGTGTGTCGTGCCCGCGCTGCTCGACGCACTCCAGACCTACATCAAGGGCCACCTCGGCGACAAACCAGTCGTCTCGTGGCCCGACGTCATCTTCTCCGGCAGCGAGTGGCTTTTCCTCGGCGCACTCATTCCGATAGCGTCCTCTCTCGCGCGACGATTTCCACTGCGTCGTGAGTCGGTCGCGATCACGCTGCTCGCGCACTTTTGCGGCTCGCTCGTTCTGTGTCTGGGATGGGCCGGCGCCGGCGTGCTCCTGCGCTATGCGCTCGGTCTGCAATGGAACATGACCTTCGGCGACCAGCTTGCGAGCTGGGTTCTCACGAGTCTGCCATGGTCGGTGTTCATGTACTTCACCGCACTCGGCTGCATGTACGCGTTCACGTACTTCACCGAGGCGCGCGAGCAGGAAGCACAATCCGCGCGACTCTCCGCGCAACTCGCCGAAGCCCGACTCGGTGCACTGCGCATGCAGCTCAATCCGCACTTTCTCTTCAACAGCCTCAATGCGATCGGCGTGCTCGTTCGCGACAGCAACACCGTCGCGGCATCGCGCATGATCGAACTGCTCGGCGAGTTGCTGCACTCCGTTCTGCGCGCGGATGCGCGACACGAGGTGCCTCTCGCTGAAGAGCTCACTTTCCTCGGCCGGTATCTCGCGATCGAGCAGGTGCGCTTCTCCGACCGGTTGCGCGTTCGGTGGACGATCGGTGACGACGCGAAGGCGGCACTCGTACCTGGCTTCATTCTCCAGCCGCTCGTGGAGAATGCTCTGCGCCACGGTATCGCCAAACGCAGTGAAGCAAGTACGATCGAGATCTCTGCCGAGCGAGAGGAGGGTGCGCTGGTTCTTCGTGTTCGTGATGATGGGCCGGGTCTCATCCCTGACGTCGACGGCGTAAAGGGTGTTGGACTGGCGAACATTCGCGAGCGATTGCGGACGCTTTATGGCGACGCCGGATCACTGTCGCTCACGCATTCCACTGAGCTCGGTACAGTCGCGACGATTCGCATTCCGTGGCACGTTGGTACGGATGGCTGAAATGCGCGCACTGATCGTGGACGATGAGCCGTTGGCGCGACGAGGTGTTCGACAACTCCTCGAGCGCGAGACGGATGTCGAGGTGATTGGAGACGCGCGCAACGGGCGCGAAGCAGTGCGGTTGATCCGCGCGTCGACGCCCGATCTCGTGTTCCTCGATGTTCAGATGCCAGAGCTTGACGGCTTCGATGTGTTGCGCGAGATCGGTGCGGAGCGCATGCCGCATGTGGTCTTCGTCACCGCGTACGACGAGTTCGCCGTACGTGCATTCGAGGCACACGCTGTCGACTATCTCGTCAAGCCACT
This sequence comes from bacterium, assembly GCA_040003345.1. GTDB lineage: Bacteria > Gemmatimonadota > Gemmatimonadetes > Gemmatimonadales > Gemmatimonadaceae > AG11. The sequence goes on along the minus strand of JBDUCR010000415.1, from coordinate 8,171 downwards.
TCGCGAGCTGCGATTCGCCGAGGCGGTGATGCGCGTTCGGGAACAAATACGTGCGAACGAAGCGGTGGCGCTCTCGCAGCGCCTTGCCGCGTTGATCGCGATGACGGAGAGTGAGCGGCAACCGCGTTCCGAGCACGCGCGGCGGCTCGTCGTCCCGACCGCGTCTGGTGATCTCGTGCTCGACGTCGAAGAGATCGACTGGATCGAAGCGGACGACTATTACGCTGCGGTCCACATACGCGGCCGCCGACATCTCATCCGCGAATCGCTCTCGTCACTCGACGGGCGGCTCGACCCGACGCAGTTTGTGCGAGTGCACCGATCGGCGATCATCAGCCTTGCGCGCGTGCGCGAATTTCGCGACGCGGAGATTGTCTTGCGCGACGGGACGCGCGTTCCGGTGAGTCGTCGCCGGCGCGAGCAGGTGACACTGTTGCTCCGTCGGTTCGCTGGCTGATCCGTTGGCTGCGTCGGAGCGACCGTTTGCGGACTTCGCGTTGTTGATGCGAGCGGCGGAAGCAACATTGCTTTTTGTCATCCCGCAGGAGCGAGCGCAGCGAGCGAGTGTCGGGATCTACTGTACTCCGCCGGAACCGCTTCGGGGCAGGGACGATAGATCCCGACACTCGCTCCGCTCCTGCGGGATGACACTGTGCCGTCGAACCCGCAGAACGCAGGCATCTCGATCATGACGATTGCCGCAACGCAGAGCGCCGAGGGGTACACCAACACCACATCCCGACGGTCGCCGATGTCGCGAGTCACGTCGCTCGACATCGTTCGCGGTGTCGTGATGGTGCTCATGGCCATCGATCACGTGCGCGTCTACTCGGGCCTTCCGCCAGGCGGGCCAACGCCCGGCATCTTCTTCACGCGATGGATCACGCACTTCGTTGCGCCGGCATTTCTCTTTCTTGCGGGAACGAGCGCATTTCTCTACGGCCATCGGGTCGGCGACAAACGCAAACTCGCGACCTTCCTCCTCACGCGGGGATTGTGGCTCGTGTTTCTCGAGCTCACAGTGATTCGCATCGCGTGGACGTTCAATCTGCACTTCGCGCACTACATGCTGGCCGGCGTCATCTGGATGATTGGCTGGTGCATGGTGCTCATGTCGGCGCTGGTGTTCCTCCCGCGAAACGTGATTGCGACGCTCGGCATCGCAATCATCGTGGGCCACAACATCACGGACTTCTTTCCCGCGGCCATGTCGTCGTTGGGAGAAGGAAGCTTCTCGTGGCTATGGAAGATCCTCTACCTTGGCGGCGAGATTCAGCTTGGCGCGAAGGGTCCGCCACTCGTGGTTCTATTCGTCATCATCCCGTGGATCGGCGTGATGGCGACTGGCTACGGGTTCGGCCCGGTGATGCTGATGTCGCCGGCGCGACGGCGCTCGATCTGTCTACGACTCGGTGTGGCGCTAATCGCGGCATTCATCGCACTCCGCTCGCTCGGCGCCTATGGCGATCCTCGAGCCTGGCGACCAGCGCCAGTGGCACAGGCGCAGCCTACTGCGTCACAGTCGCCGCCTCGGCCGCAGATGCCGGCGTCGCTCGCGTTTCTCAATACGAGCAAGTACCCGGCATCGCTCCTGTTCCTTCTGATGACACTTGGCCCGATGCTCGTGCTGCTCGGTGTTCTCGATGGGGCACAGGGAAAGGCTGCGCAATTTCTCGAGACATTCGGACGCGTGCCGTTCTTCTATTATCTGTTGCACATCCCACTCATTCACTTGCTGGCGTGCGTCGTATCTGTCGTACGTGACGGCTCGCTGAATCCGTGGCTCTTTACCAACCACCCGATGCGAAATCCGCGACCACCCGACGGCTACGCGTGGTCATTGCCACTGCTGTATCTCGTGTGGTCGATCGCCATCGCACTGCTGTACGTGGCGTGCCGCTGGTACGCGCGCCGGAAAGCGCAGAGCAGCAGCGCGATCTACCGCTACATCTAGCTCAGGTCGCGCCGAGCTTCCTGCGCGCGTAGGGGCGAGCGAAGGCGGACGGCGGATTGTGTGCGGTGGAAAGGCTGTACGACTTCTCGTAGAGCGATTTCGCCTTGTCTCGCTGGTCCATCTTCTCGTACGTCATCGCGAGCAGCAGGTTCATGAACGGATCGTTCTGATTGTTCTGAATCGCAAGCGCTTTCGTCAAATCTGCTTCGGCAGTCTTGAGATCGTTCGTGTAGAGCGCGACGTAACCCGTGAGATACGGAAAGAAGCGCTCCTGCGCGGCTGCCATGGCCGGATCGCTGTCGAGAGTCTTGCGCGCGTCCGCCACATATCGCTGCGCTTCAGCTGTGTTGCCACGACGCGCGGCGAGTCGCGCAAGCGCATGTGCGAGACGGAAGTCCCAAAGGCTTGCGGGATGCGTCTTCGGCGTCGGCTCCTTGAGACCAAGCTCCGTACCTTTGCGATAGTACTTCTCGGCGACGCTCACTTCGCCCGCGTCGATGCACACGCGCGCGGCCTCGTTTGCCATCTCGCCCTGCTGATAGAACGCGTTCTGCGGCTCGGCTTGTTCGCGCGTCTGCCAGTACGCCATCACCATCTCTTCATATTTGATGGTATTTGGACAGTCGCCGTCGAACGCGTACGACATCGCCATTGCGCGCTGCGCCGCGGCCTTCGCGGCTGGATCAGCGGCTTCGTGGATCAGCCGCTGAAAGATGACGCGCGCTTCCTTGGTCTGTCCCCGGGAGTCCAGTTGCGACGCGTCCTGCATCGGCCCGCTGGGTCGAGCGGGCTGCGCATGCAGGAGCAGCGGTGCGATTGACATCGCAATCAGCACGAGCGATGCACGGAGCGTGGCGAGACGAATGTGAGAGCTCATGGTTCCAGTGGGGTGAGCGGCTCGTCCGAGAATCTGGAGACTCTCTCTAGCTTACGACTTCCGCGGTGCCTCTGGATAGATGCCGAGCAGCATGTCTGCCTCCGTGAGCGCTTCGACGTCATGCACGAGCGATGGCGCGAGCGACAGCAGCTTGCCTTCACTCAACACGTGCAGCGCATCCGGCGTGCGGACGTTGATGGTGCCGCGAAGCGAGTGGATGGTGACCCATCCCGGAGCGGCGTGCTCCGGCATGCGACCTCCTGCCTCGAACGCGAACAGGATGAGTCGCACCGGACCCTGATGCATCAACGCAATCTGCCGGTGACCACTGGCGCCATCGCGCGGCTCGGCGCGCAGCGCGCGCAGCGTAGCGGGAAGGTCGAGCACATGCTCCGCACCTGCGAAGCGATCGGACGGACGCGGGCGCAGACGGTCTTCGGAAGCGGTCATTCGTTCTCCTGATTCATTTATGCGGAGTCACTCGGAGCGCTCCACGTCGAACAGCAAACCGATCGACGCGTGCTCGATCGCCGGCTGCTCCGCTACCCACGCGCGAAGCGCCTCGCGATCCAGATCATCGGCCTGACTTCCGTCGCGCCAGACGACGTAAGCCCACTCGGCAGCATTGCTGGTACCGGTGTACGCAAGAGATCGACCTTCAATGCACGCGGCGAACGCTCGACGCAGAGCGAAGAGCACCCGAGGCTCGAGATTCCCTCGCGGCGTCAGGCGCACGTCGAAGCCGAGTTGTGGGCAAGTCGCGCTCATGACGAACGATACATCACCGCATTTACAAGGTTGTCATCCCGCACGAGCCTGAAAACGTCGTGCGGGGTAGCATGCTCGAGTCCGTAACCAATGCGCGAGCTACTCGGCGAACCTATTTCTTGAGATCGCAGTTGAACATCCAGTTGATGCCGAACTTGTCAGTCAGCATGCCGAAGCGCGCTCCCCAGAACTGGTCCGCGAGCGGCATGATGACCTTGCCCCCTTGACTGAACGCAGTGAAGTACCGCTCGATTTCGGGGACGTCGTCACAGTCGATGTTCACCCAGATGTTGTTTCCCACAGTGAACGGCATTCCCGGCATTGTATCGGACGCCATGATGACGGCCTTTCCCTTTTCAAGCCGTGCGTGCATGACGCGGTTCTCACCGCCCGGTGGTGCAGGCGCTTTCACGTCGGCAAAGGTCTGAACGTCCAGTTCACCATCGACACACTTCTGGTAGAACGTCATCGCTTCGCGCGTGTTGCCGTCGAAGTTGAGGTACGGTTGGAACGCCTTCATGGGTCGTTTCCTGTGAACGGTGTGAGCGAGCGGGGTGCCGCGTCACGCAAATAGAATGCTCCAATAGCGCGACCGCCACGCAATGCCGTAACAACGGCGTCACCTCCCCCGCTCGCAGGCGGATGTCAACCGTTTGCCGCCTGAGGACGCCGCAACGCCAAGCCAAGACTCACAACGGCAATCGCGAGCGCGGCCCACGTCACGCCAGCCGCAGGCCCGCGCGCGCCCGTTGCATCACCCGCAGCCGCGATCGTCGTAGACGACGCCGGCGTCTTCGAGCCCTGCGCGCCAGTCCACTCTACACGCTCACCACTCGCATACGTCTGATACGTCGGCCATACGAGTGTGGTGTTGGTCTTTGGATTCGCCGCAACGAACGGGAGCTCGACGAATCGATGCGGAGCGAGCGTACCAGTCCACACCGCGCCGACGATGCGCTTCGCCGAATCCATCTGCACCTCGAGCTGCCAGCCAGCCACATCGGCGAACGAGCTGACACGCAACTCAGCGGGAAAATGAATCTCCACGCGAGTCGTCGGAACGTCCTTCTCGTTCGGAACGCGAAGCACATACTTCTCGTACGCTCCGGGTGCCGATGCTTTCGGAAATACAACGGCATGTCCGAACGCAAATGTCGGCACGAGCAGCGACAACGCGGTGACGGCGACGACAATGGCGGAAGACCTCACACCAGCAAGACGCCGATGTACCATCGATGATCTGATCATGGTGAAATGATGTGAGAGTGTGCGGCATGCGACGCCGAGTGCAGCGCCGGCGGAACGTACGCGAGCAACCCACCAAGCAGAACGACCACACCGAACACCACAACCTCGCGTCGAACCGTGACGACAAGTCTCGTCGGCGATTGCGCGTCGCTGCGCAACAGCGGAAGCACACGGAAGCGATGATGCGCACCAAACGCGATCAGAATCAGCATCCCGAATACCTTCGCGAGCACGAGTGCGCCGTATGCCGACGTCAGTAGATCCGACAATGTCGGGAGGAACAGCAAGGTCTGCACAATGCCACTCAGCATCACGATCACAACGCCGGCGAGCGCGACGGACGAAACGCGCAACGTCTCGCGTATGAACTGATCGACATCCTGTCGGTCGAGACAGAGTAACCAGAGCAAGCCACCAGCCCACAACGCGGCCGCCACGAGATGCAGCGCCTTCGCTGGCGTCGCATATAGCGGCGAGATCGCAGCGGCATGTCCGGTCGCACCACTGACGACCAGCGCTGCAACTGCGAACGGCAGCGCCAGACCAGGACGACGCGCGAGCGCTACCGCCCACAGCGCAACCAACGCGAGTCCCGTGCGCCAGAGCTCTACGCGACCGACGCTCGTCGCCAACGCAGCCGACAACGACTCACTCGACAGCTGATGCGCCGCGTCGGCATTCATCGCCCACGCACCGAAGTGCAGCACGAGCAGCAACGGCGCCGCAACCGCACACACCATCGCAACCCGATTCGCGCGTCGCGAGACAACGCGGTCCGTCGAACGCGGCCACGCGATGAACGAAAGAACTCCAGCAAGCGCCATCAACGTGCCCAGCGCAACGCCGCGCAGTGCGGCCGGAATGAGCGGCGCGCCGCCGACAGATGGCCCCCATACAATCGACTCTTCATCCGCCGGCAACGGTACCGGCGGCGCCATCGCCGCTGCACTCTCCACACCAACCGAGAATGTGAAGCTGCCTTCAACAGGATGACCATCGGCAGACACCACACGCCAACGCAGCCGATACGATCCAGGCGCGAGCGCGCTCAACGGCGCGACGATCGCATTGACGTCGTGCGGATCACCGCTCGCCGACAGGCGCACAACGCTGCCCGCTACGTCGACGATCGACAGCTGCGCCAGCGACGGCTCGAGCGCCTCGCTGAACACGAGACGTACGCGCTCTGGACTCGTCGCTGACCGGCTACCTGCCGCAGGCTCGGAGCGAAGTAGCGTGGTGTGCGCGAATGCCATTTCGCGCACACCCAGCAACAGCGCAATCGTGATGGCAGGGACAGCCCACCATCGAGAGCGGCTAGAACGCAAACTTCGCACTCGCTACATAAGTGCGCTGCGGAAATGGATGGAAGAGGAAGTACTTGCGATCGAGAATGTTGTCCGCGCCCACCGACGTCGTCCAATGGGAATCGATCCTGTAGTTCACGTGCGCGTCCGCGACGAACCACTCCGAGAACCCCTGATACGTGTTGAAGTGCACATCGGAATTGTCGAGCGTCGTGTACGTCTGTCCGCTGTAGCGCCCCGCGAGCGTGAATGCGAGCGGCTCGCTCGGCCGATACGTACCGACGAAGTTCGCACGCCACTTCGGAATGTTCGGCAGCTGTGCACCGATCGCACTTCCCACCGGTGCGCTCGCGCTCGCACGTCCGGACAGTGCGAGCGTCTTCGCGTCCAGATACGTCGCACTGCCCGAGAGCTCGAGTCCGTGAACAAGAATATCATTGCCGCCGAGTACGAGCTCGACGCCGCGAGCGCGTACGTGGTCGACGTTCGACACGTACGAATACAGCGTCGGCGAGTTTGGAACGAGCGGAAGAAACTGCGAGATGATCGCGTCGTGCACGTCGTCCTGAAACAGCGCGAGCTGCGCCATGCCACCTGAGAATGTGCGACCCACACGCAGCTCGGCCGCGAGCACGTTGTCGGGTTTGAGATGCGGGTCGGGCGACGTGAACGTCGTGCCTGTGCTCACCAGCTGATACAACTCGGCAGCAGTCGCAAAGCGATACGCCTTGGCGAGCGATCCAGTGAGTGTCCAGTCGAGCGTCGGCGTCCACTGCAGCACAGCCTTCGGCGAGAACTTCGAATTCGTGATCGTCGGCTGCGTCACCTGCGTAGTGCCGTTCGCGTTGAAGCCATCATATGCACGCCACCGCTCGACGCGGCCACCAACGGTGAGCTTCACAACATCGGACACGCGCCACGCATCCTGAGCCCAGAGTGCTTGCGTTTTGGTCTTGCCATCGCCTTCAGTCGCGACGGTCGTGAAATCACCGGAGCGCCAATCGGCAGTGTTGAAGGTAGGGTTGTTCAGCGCATACTGATCGTGATGTGCGCCGAAGCTTACGGTGTGCGCGGCCAGGCCGGGCATACCACCCTGTCGCCACGCGCCTTTGAGATCGAGCGACGACCACGCCGTGCCATCGAGCACTGCAACTCGACCGGCCGTTCCGAAGCTCGCATCGCTCGCCGATGCCGTCGTCGGCGTACGCTGCTGATCCTTGTCGAAGGAATAGTGCGCCGCGATGAGGTCGACGTCCCAGTTGCTCTTCGTATTCGTGCGTAGCGTGACGCTGTGCGATGAATGCCGCTCGGTCAGGTTGTAGTATCCGCTCGCAAACCCCGCCTGTCCCGCGAATGTCGGCGTGTTCGACGTCGCGAGGTAACTGTCGACGGACGCGTCGGCGTCATTCTGCCAGTAGCCGAAGGTGTACGTCGCCCGCAAAAGCGGCGTGATGTCGTACGCCAACTTGAGCTTTCCATTTGTCATGCCCGTATGCAACAGTCCAGTGGCGCCCAGCACGTTCGCTGACGCGCCCAGCTTGTTCTGCTCGGCGAAGCCGCCTGTCGTTCCCGTCGGAAACGTTCCGCTCGTCACGTATGCAAGCGGCTGGCTGTTGCTGTTCTGATAGCTGCCACTCGCAAGAAACGAGAAGTTGCCGAAGCGATTGCCGATATCGGCTGTCGTCTGCGACGTGCCGTAGCTGTTGCTCGTTCCATAGAGCTCGAATTTCTGCAGCGCCTGCGTCTGTCCGATCGATCCACCAAACGTGTCGGGCATGCGCGTCGTGATCTCCATGACCGCGCCGATCGAGTTGCCGGAATACGCTGCCGAGAATGGCCCGTACATCATGTCGATGCGGGCGATCTCGGCGGGCGATACGAGTCCCCATCGAGGACCGCCGATGGTGTTGTTGTTCGCGACGAGCGCGGTGAGCGGCACGCCGTCAGCGAAGACGAGACTGCGCGCGCTCGAGTTGAAGCCCCACACACGCGTGCCCATCACCGCCTGCGTGTCGCC
>JBDUCR010000444.1:0-4916 GCA_040003345.1 bacterium | reverse complement strand
CGCCCCCATTCACGCAACGCGAGGCTTCGCTCGCGGGCACCGCATCGAGCGAGCGCAGTAGTCCGAGGTCGTTCGAGTTGAGAATGAACGCGTTGCCGGCGTCTGTTGCGCCGTGTACGAGCTCCGAGAAGAGCTTCGTCATCGCCTGATGCGTGTCGGACGTTTGCATGCTTGCGTAGAGAAGTGGTGTGACCGGAACCGGTGGCGTTCATCGTCGACAAGATTCAGCTTCACATCGTTCCCGTACTGCCTCGTGGCGGCGTCCGGCTCTTCGAGCATCTCGGCTCATCGAGCATTCAACTCGACCTCACTGCAGTCGTTGATGCGCCCGGCGTTACGCACATCAGATATCGCGTCGTGCGCTGACGGTGGTTCGGTGCGGTTCAGTGCGGAAACTGCACTTTGCGCGGCGCGGTGCCGGACGTCGTCGTGCCGTCACCGAGCTGGCCGGATGTGTTCAGGCCCCAGCAATAGATGTCGTTCGCGCCGCCAACGATTTCAGTGATGCCGCACGCATGCCCGAATCCAATTGAAACACTCTGGAATTTGAATCCGCCGAGCACCGGTGTCGGGACTGAGCGGTGTGTCAGGGTGCCGTCGCCCAGCTCACCGTAGATGTTGTAACCCCAGCAGTACGCCGCGCCCACAGTGTCGACGCCACACGTATGCTCGAAGCCGACGCGCAGATCGGCGAATCGAAGTCCACCGGCGACGGCCGTCGGCACAAGTCGCGGCGTCGTCGTGCCATCGCCGACGTCGCCATACATGTTGTGCCCCCAGCAATACGCGTCGCCCGTGTTCGTCACGCCGCATGCGCCGAGGGCATCGAGCGTGAGCGACTTGAACGCGATGCCACCCGAGACGGCGACTGGCGTCAGCGCGTCCTGATTGCTGCCGTTGCCGAGCTGACTGTTCGTGCCTTGCCCCCAGCAGTAGGCGGCGTCTGCGGACGTGGTTCCGCACGTGATGGAGAGGCCGGCCGTCAGCGTCTTGAAGTGCATGCCTGAAGCGGCGATCACGGGCGACAGACTCGACGTGACAGTGCCATCACCAAACACACCGGAGGTGTTGTCGCCCCAACAGTAAACGACTCCATCGACGGTGAGTCCGCATGTATGGCTTGCGCCCGACGCGAGCGAGACGAAGTGAAGTCCGCCCACAACTGCGGTTGGTGTCGTGAGTATTGTGTCGATCGTGCCGTTACCGGTTTGTCCGCTGGTGTTCCAACCCCAACAGTACGCTGCTCCGTCATCGCGGAGTCCGCATACGTAGCGTCCGTCCGGAACGGCGAGACTCTGGAACGTAAAGCCGCCGCTGACTGCGGTTGGCGTCGCGCTCGCGGTGGATATCGTGCCGTTTCCGAGCTCACCACCGAGATTTCCGCCCCAGCAGTATGCCTTTCCGGCTGTCGTCAGTGCGCAGGTGGAGGAGCTGCTTGCCGCCACGAATTTAAACGTCAGGCCAGGTGGTGGAGGGAGTGTCACGGTGAGTGAGAGTGTGGTGGTTGCAGTCGGCCCGCCTGACGAAGTTCCCTTTACGAGCACGTCATAACTGCCTGCCACTGCGGCTGCCGTCGTGCGAACCGTCAACGTAGATCCGTTTCCCGAGACACTCTGCGGATCGAACGATGCCGTGACGCCCGAGGGGAGATTTTCGGCCGTGAGTGCCACGTTGTCTGTGACGTTGGTGCGCGTGATCGTTACAGGCACGGTGCCGTTATTACCGGCAACGAGTGTCATCGTTCTCGAGTCGAGCGCTATGGCTATCGAGCCCGGTGTCATATTGCCGACGAAGTTGCCGCCGTCCGATCCGCACGCCTGCATTGTGGCGAAGGCGGCCAGTGCGATGAGCTGGAGGGCGGAGCGCGTCCGTCCGGTCGTGAAGCGCATTGTCATGCGTGACATGTACGACATGTGCGGTAACGAGTGTGAGATGACGCGTGGTCGTTCATCGCCGACGGTAGAGGCGTATGTGCTCTAACCATCGGCAGGCGCATCTCGTCACGTGCAGTGCAGTCGTGGACGTTCGTCGTCGATGAGTGACATGTACCTGACAACCGAAACTGATTCGGTGTTAAAGATTGTCGTTGCAAGAATTGCGAGTTGCGCTTCTATTTGGCTCGCGCACATCGGTTCACGCGCGGCATCACCACCTGAGGAGGTTTCACCATGCACCTCACGCTTGCACTGCGGAACGGAATGGGCCTCGTGGCGGCATTGGTTGCGACGACCGCTCCCGCAATGCCTCACATCGCGCAGGATCCTACGCGTGTGAAGGTCGTCGCGCATGAGTACGCGTTCGAGTCGCCGGACTCGGCACGCGCCGGCCTCGCTGCGTTCGAGTTCGAGAACAAGGGAGCGAAAGATCATGAGATGATCGTCGGTTTGCTCCGGCGCGACGTCAGCGCTGCGGACATCGTCGCGGCGCACCAGAAGGGAATCAATCTGCGGCAGCTCCATACGGCGTACCTCGAGGGCCCGATAACGGGGCTGTTGTATGCCTTGCCGGGTGGTCGCTCGCCGGCGACACTGATCGTGCCGCTTGCGGCTGGCCGAGACTACTTGCTGCTCTGTCAGTTCCGTGACTCGATCGGTGCGCAGCCACACGTGCTGTTTGGCATGTTCCGCATCCTTCACGTGCGGTAGAGGCGCGTGACAGGGGAACGCGACTGGCATTTCCGCCGCGTCGCTGAAACATGTCCACGCAGGATTCAATGGCGCGGCCCCGCAACGAACTACGGAGAGATTCAGTGAACGAAAGGCTGTGCACGCGGTGTGACGCGCGAGAGGCGACGTCACTTGGTGTCCCCATCAGCGAGCGCCTCGATCGAAATCCCGACGGAACACCGCTCGCGCGGAATTCGGTGATCGTACGTCATGATCCAGCGACGTGGACTCTCCTCTGCGACGCCTGCGTCGATTCTGCGATAGCTGCTGGCGAGCTCGCACTCGTCCACGATCTTGCAACGTTCAACGGCGCCCCACTCCCCACTGAGATCCGGACAACGCGTCTGCTCCTGCGCCCCTGGCGACGTGATGATGCCGAGCAGCTGCAGCCGATTCTCGAAGCGAACTACGCGCATCTTTCGCCGTGGATTCCAACACGCATCGCGACGCCGGCGTCGGTTCCGGATCTCGAGCGGAGGTTGGCTGGTTTTGCGGCCGATTTCACGAACGACCGTGAGTGGCGTTACGCCATCTTCACGCACGACGGGAGCGGCGACAGCGCTCAGCTACTCGGCGAACTGTCGCTCTTTCCTCGCGCAGAACGTGGACGGGTGCCGTTCGCCGAAGCCAATTGCGCGGAGGTCGGCTATTGGCTCAGAGCCGATGCGACAGGTCACGGATATGTCGTCGAAGCATGCAAGGGCGTGCTGGGTGCCGTCGCCAGGATTCCACGATTCTCGCACGCCGAGATCATCTGCGACGAACGCAATGCGCAAAGCGCGGCAGTACCGCAGCGACTTGGCTTCGTCCTCACGAACGTAGTCCCGGATTCCGAGCCGGGCGTCCAGCTGCAGATCTGGACGTCCGCACTGGGAGCATTTCGCGTACATCGCAACGAGCGAGGCGGCGGGTGACCAATCGGGTGATCAGTTTCGTGCCCATGACGGGCGGACGTCCGGACGTCGCGTGTCCAGCATGCGCATTCTCACCGCCAGTCGGAATGCAATGGTGTTGTGCACCAGACGGATGCGGCGGCTTGTTCGACACTTTCGAAACACGTGCCCGCTGCCCGCACTGTCAGGCGCAATTCGCCTGGACGATGTGTCCTTCGTGCAGGAAGGCAACGCCACATCACGCTTGGTATCGTTCCGCTCAGTGACAGACCGCGGCACGGTCGTTGTGTCCAACGACTGAACGCCGCCTGACGGCGAACTTTCCGTTGCGGGGCGGCATTGATTTCGTCAACTGCGGTATGATGGCGTGCGACACTCTACGCATGTCATCCATCATGCCTTCGACTCTCGAGCCGAACCCGCCAGCATGTGCTTCAAAAAGCGATCTGATCTCACCATTGTCGCGACTCTGCTTCTCGTTGCCGCGACGGGCGCTTCAGGCCAAGGCGCGCGACCCATGAGCCCGTCGATGCGACTCGATGTCGACAATGACGTGTTCGCGGTGCGGAGCGGCTTGCCGACTGATTTCGACTACACGCAGGGCGCGCGACTCACGATCTCACTACCGGGCGCACCCACGCGGCTCGCGCATGCACTCGGCGCTTCCGCACAGTGCTCGGATTCTGCATCGGCCGATCGTGCGTGCGTGCTGACGGGCTTCACGATCGGTCAGGAGATCTACACACCGCGTCACAACAAGCCGGAGCCGGTGGCGGGAGATCGACCGTACGCCGCCGTGCTGTTCGGGGCGACTCGTATCGATCGACTGGGTGACGCGTCGCTGAATTCGCTCAAGATCACGGCGGGAGTGACGGGGCCGCCCGCTCTTGGCGAGCCGCTGCAGAATGGAATGCATCGGTTGCTGAACAATCATCTCGAGGTTGGTTGGAAGCATCAGATTCCGACACGACTCGATGTCGCCGCCGACTATGATGGAACGCGATTGCTGGCGCAGAGCGGACAGCGTGCGCCGTCACGCTTCATCGCAATCAACTCGGGCGCGACTATCGGCAGCTTGCGACGTGAGCTTCGCACGGGACTCTCGACCTACTATTCCATTGGCGAGACTCACTCGCGCAGCGCTGATGCGCCGTTGGTTGCGCGACCGGGAACCATGCATTTCGTTGCCGGCGCGCAGCAATCGTTCGTGATGTACGACGCGCTCGTCGAAGGAGTTGGCGTGAGTCCGGGCGCGCAGCGCCTTCCGTGGGTGAGCGACCTGTATGCGGGCGTCGGCTGGCGCGTGGGTCACTTCGCGACGGAGTATCGTTATGTGTCGCACGGCCGTGAGTATCCA
>JBDUCR010000008.1:0-4916 GCA_040003345.1 bacterium | reverse complement strand
AGATCGGCCATCACCTTGAGCCGGCTTACCACAGCCGGCGCCATGCTTCGCGATGGCGATGGCGCTTCCTGAAGCACACCATCCACGCGATAGCGCACACGCATGGCGTCGGGATACGCCTCGAGATGCACGTCACTCGCGCGCGCGTCGAGCGCTTCGCTCAACAACATGTTCACGAGTCGAATGACGGGCGCTTCGTTCGCCAGTGCGCGCAGGTCGTCGATCGCGTGGCTGTCCGTTGCATCGGCCGCTCCACCTGGACCAATCGCATCGATCAACAACTGCGCTGACGATTCGCCATACGCTCGGCGAATTGCCGCGCGCGCATCGTCCTCGTTGACCTGATGCAACTCCGCGCGCGCGTTGAACAACAGCTCCATGTCATAGAGCGCGTCGCGCGGTACGTCATCGTGCCATGCACCCAGATGCAGCGTGCCGTTTTCGAGGGCGAGGGGGATGAGGCCCTGTTCCTCGAGATACTCCGGCGTGATACGCGGCGAGAGTGCGCGAACCTCACTCAACGACGGAATCATGACGTCACGGCTTCGCGCCAGGCGGCGTCGGAAGCTTGGGCACCGGCACGTCCGTCGTGGGCGTCACCGCGGGATTGTCACCCGGCTTGCCGCCGGTGGCGTCGAGACGACTCTCGATGTTGCGACGCAATCTGTCCGCATCTTCATCCGTCGTCACGATATGCGGCGTGAGGAACAGATACAACTCGCTCTGGGTATCCTTGTTGTTCGTCGCCCCAAACAATCCGCCGATCCACGGAATGGAGCTCAGAATCGGAATGCCGGAACGCGTCTGCTCCATCTGACGATCGGCGAGTCCGCCAATGACGACTGTCTGTGCATCTCTCACGAAGAGATGCGTCGTCGCTTCACGCGTGCTGATCACAGGTGCGCCGAACTGCACTTCCGATGTTGCCGAGCTGACCTCCTGCTTCACCTGGAGGTTGACGTAGCCGTCGGGATTGATGGTCGGAATGAGACTGAGCGACGTGGCGACGTCACGATACTGCACGACCTGATCGCGCACTGCACTCTCTGTCGGCAGCGAGCGGAACACCTGCACGAATGGGCGCTGGCTTCCGACAAGGATTCGCGCCTCGAGATTGTTCTGCGCGAGAATCAGTGGACGCGAGAGCACGCGCACATTGCCGCGCGTAGCGAGCGCCGCCAGTGCGATGTCGATCGAGACGTTGCCGCCTCGCGTGATGCGTACGAGAAAATCGTCCGGCGTGGTGGACGTCAGCGAACCGGAGGTTTGGTTACCGACTCCACCCTTGGTCGCATTCGCCGTGACACCGAGATCCAGCGTAGTTGAGTGACGCACCTCGGCGATCAGCACTTCGATCAACACCTGCAGCGGACGAAGATCGAGCGCATCAATGGCCAGACGAATCGTTTCGTAGTCCGCCGCCTGCGCGCGAATGAGCAGCGAATTCGTCGTCTCGTCAGGAACGATCTGTATCTCGCCCTGCACCGACCCTGGCAATACCACTGCGCTTGTTGGTGACGTGCGGCCAATCGTATCGACGTTGAGCGGAGGGATCTGTGTAGAGCGAAGCTGATCAGACAGTGGGCGCGACGAGAGCCCTGAAGTATTCGCATCTGCCGCTCTGCCGCCGTAAAGCGACTGCAACGTCGCAGCGAGACGTGCGGCCTTCGCGTGCTTGAGTCGATACACAAAGAGTTGAATGCCCTCGCGAGCAGCTGCGCGCGCAGTGGTGCCGTTGACCTGCGGATCACGCGCGTCCACCGTCTCGACGCGGAGAAGGGTTCCATCGGCAACGACGCGCATGCCGTTCGACGACGCAACACTGCGCAGCAGGGGCAGCATGTCAGCGCGCGACAATCCCTGCGGCAAGTGAAGCGTGACTCGGCGATTCGGCATCTCGCCATACGTCACGTTCAAGCCGCCCGCTTCGGCAATCGCAGTGATCACGGCGCGAAGCTCGGCGTCCTGAAAGTCGATGCGTGCGAGAGGAGATGCGGTGCGCGTGGTGTCCTGCGCCGCGACACTCTGTGCTGCGGACATGCACGCAACGGCCAGGGCACAGAGCGTATGTCGATATAATCGAGCGGGAATCATCATGGACGTGTTTCCGTCCCCGCTGCGGGGGATCGTAGTGTGATGCGGGTTCCCGCACGATCGTCAAACGCCGCCTGGCCAACCGAGATTGAGCGAAGAAGAAGATCCCCCGCTCGCTCGCCGATTCGTACAACCTGCATGTGACCATCCGGCATTTCCAACACGACGAATCCGCCGTGACCTTCCACGACGGTGCCGACGAGTCGCGGTGCACGCACGAGCGCCGCTTGCTGCACGACTGGTGCGATTTGCGTGTTCACTGCCGCAGTGCCGCCGAAGGGCGCTCGATTCTCCGCTTCACGCACCAGCTCTGCGCCATCGGAGGTTCGAGCAATGATTCGAGGCGCGCCCTGAATGCGCAGTGGCTCGAACGTGATGTTGTCGTTTTGCGGTCGAAGCAGCCGAGTTGCAAGCGCGACGTCGAGCAGCAGCGAAACCATCAACGCAACGGCAACGACCTGCGTGCTGCGCGGCCACTCTCTCACGCTCCCGAGATTCATGGTGCGCTCCCGCTATTGCCGCTATAGCCCGAAACAGTCGCGGAGAAGGAGACGAGATCGCCGCCGAGTGGGCCGCCGCGGGCGCCGCGCTCGATGCGGAGAGGGCTGATGTCGATGAGACGCGTCGCCGATTCGAGTGAATGCACGAACGTGAGAACATTTCGCCAGCTTCCTTCACCTCGCACGTCGACAGCCAGCGTAGTAATGCCCTGTGCAGTGCGCGGTACGTGTGCTTCCACAGATGTAAGACGCATCTGCGAGCCATCCGCAATTCCGGTGACGTATGACGTCAGCGCTGCCATCGCCGCCACCGAGTCACCGGCGAACAGACGTGGCGCCTCCACCTTGAGCTGGCTTGCGATGGAGTCGCGCGCGCGAGGCAGACGACGTACACTGGCGACGAGCGCGCGTTCGCGCGCGAGGCTCGTCTGCTCTTCCTGCAACTGCTCGCGCTGCGCGACGAGCCGCGCCATTGTTGGACGCACGACGAGCGCGTAGCCGAATATGACGACAAGGAGAATCGCACCTCGAAGAAGTGCGCGGCGATCCTGTGGGCGCAATCCGCTCGCGCTGCGCTTGGCGTTCGCGGCGCTTTGAGTTGGCGACGTCACCGCGCACCTCCCATCACGCGTGGCAATGCGCGAAGCCGAGCGCTGAACGCGAATCGCTCGACCACAGCGTCGGCCTGTCGTTCCTGCCGCAGTGGCGCAGCCGCCTGAATCTTCTCGAGCGCGGCAACCTGCCTCAGTGCACCGTAGACCTCGGCACTCTGGGGACTCTCGCCCTCGATCAACAGACTATCGCCGACGATCGACAACACGGTGAGCGACGCAGTGCGAGGAAGCGCCACCGCTACTGCCGCCGCCGCCGCACTCGACCGTGACGCATGCTCCTCTCGCTCGGCTAAGACGGTCGCAATATCAGCAGCTCCCTCCATCTGCGCTCTCGTCGCCAACGCTCGGCGCACCTCACCCGAGATGTCCGCGCGCTGCTGTCGCACATGCGTCAGTGTACGACTCACGTCCCAGCGCGCGAGCAGAAATGCGGCAACGAGCGCCGCTGCGGTTGCGAAGGCGAGTTGCCAGGTGAGACGCCGCAACGCGTTCGCGACACGGGCGCGCGTTGTTGCGGTGGTGAGCAACAGGCGTGCGGGGTGAAGCAGTCCGGCCGCGGCGATGTGTGTGAGCGCCGTCGATCCGCCCGGCAAACCGAGATCCGCGACCTGAGCGCGATGCCCTCGCGCGGTGAGTGCACGCACGAGTGTCGTGGCGCGCGACGCGTCGCCGAGCACAGTGATGTTGTGTTGTCCCTGTGCCACCGATTCCGCATCGCCTGCATCGATGAACGCGATGACGTCATTGTCCGTTGCCTCGCGCGGAAAGCGGCGCCCGATGTGCGCGTCTCCATTGCGAACGTAGACGGCGTCGGTCGGTGCACGCTCGTCGCACACGACCACGAATTGTGGTGTGACGGCGCGCGACGATGGCGCGTGCGCGCGTACAATACCAGCGAGAGCGTCGTCACTGGTTCGAAGCTCGATGTCGTGCCACCCTTGGTTCTCTGCGCCCGCGGTGAGTGCCTCGAGCACATCCGACGGTGCGAACGCGGCAGACCAGCGATCGCGCGCCAGTTGGCGCGCCGCTGCGTCATGCGGTGTGGGACGAATGCCGATGACGTGTCGTGCCCAATCGCGTGCGATGATGCTTTCGATGATCGCACGAGACATCCGCGGAAGCGCAACGATGCGGGATTGTGCGAGTGGCCGGCAGAGCGTGACGACGATTCGACTCGCTATCGGCGCGCGACGCGCAAGCTCCGCCATCGCCGCGACGATGCGTTCCGGAGTGGCGTCGCATTGCGTCGTCGCTGATTGCAGCGTGCCTTTTCTGTCCGGATCGTGCCACGTCATCACCATGACGCTTCCGTCCATCGCGAGGCCGATGCCTGACGCTTTTTGCGCCGTCATCGTTCCGTCCGGCGCCACACGGTGAACATCGCGTCGCCGCCACGTGCGTACATCACTTCGCCATGCACGCGCAGCGGACTTCCGTCCACCCATCCCTCCGCATTCACGATTACTTCTCTCGTCTCGAACGTGACACGTTGCGCGAGCTCGGCGTTCGCATCGGTCATGGCGGAGCGTGCGCCCGATGAAAGACGCTGCATCAGCTCTTCGATGGATCGCAGTGGCCGGTCGCTCTTCTGCGAACGAACAATGAGGTCGATCGCTTCGTCGCCCATTCCCGGCAATGAGCGAATCACCGTCGGCGATGCTGTATTCACGTTGATCTGCCCTGTGCCAAGCACAGTCACGAATGGAGC
>JBDUCR010000347.1:0-4927 GCA_040003345.1 bacterium | reverse complement strand
CGATCCTGCACGCCCGTACTGGCGCGACGCAGACGACGCCCGAAGAAGAACGCCGAGCCGACCACGACTGGAACGCCGGCGAGCGTGGTGGTGGTGAGGTGCGGATGCGTGAGCGAAAGCATCACGATGCCTCCGACGAGAAAAAGCGTCTGTCGCGACAGCTCGCTGATGTTCGACGCAAGCAACGACTGCAGCACAGCGAGATCGGCGGAGAGTCGGCTCGTGAGCTCGCCCGTGCGCCGCTCCGTGAAGAAGCCCGGCGACAAGCGAATCAGATGCGCGAACACGTCTTCACGCAGCTTGGCGACGACTCGCTCGGATGTCCCCGTGAGCAGGTACACCTGAATGAAGTTCATCACCCCCTGCAGCAGGAACGCGAGCACGAGACCGATCGCGATGCGGTCGAGCAGTGCGCGATCGTGCTGCTGAAATGCGGCGTCGAGCAGTTTCCGCACGACCTGCGGAAACGCGAGTCCAACCGCTGCCGCGATGACGAGGCAGAAGGCGGAAACGGCGAGTCGCCCGGAATACGGACGCAGGCGCGGGAGAAGTGCCTTGAGCGGTCGAGGGGATTTTGGTCGCCCGCCGCGCGCATCGGCGGCGGGCTTGATAGGCGTTGTCACGTCAGCGCAGCGCGCTCCCTCCGCCCTCACCGCGCAGCCAGAGGCGCACGGCGTACAGCGACTGGTTCATTGGACGACCGCTCGCCGCCTGTCGCTCGAGCCATTCGAGCAATGCGGCTGCACGCTCCGCACGCGCGCCCGGTGGCGCACTCCAGTCGTCGGCGGACCAGCCGCGCACGTGCACCACGCCAGCCTTGTCAGGGACGCCGATGAGTAGCAGCGTCTCGGGCGAGCCGTTCTTTGCGCCGAGGAGCAGAGGCATCTCGCGCGTGGAGGCGTTGAATCCGTCACTCATGAGAACTGCGGAACAGCAACTGCAATTTTACCGCAGAGGACGCGGAGGGTCGCAGAGGAGAACCACGAGAAGTCATGAAACGAGGTACAGTGCGTTGCTCGCTTTGCAGTCCTCTGCGCTCCTCTGCGCCCTCTGCGGTGAAACATGCAGTTTGCGTTTTAAGTCCGATCATATGAGCGCTCTGTCCACGACCATCGCCGCGAATAACAAAGCCAGATACAGCAACGAATACTTGTACACCGACCACGCGGGCTTCACGAAATCCTCGGCGCGTATCACACGAATGACGCCGACCAGCAGCCAGCCGCCGAGCAGGGCGGCCATCACGAAATACGGAATGCCGAGCGCACCGAATGCCACAGGAAGCAACGTCAGTGGCACGAGAATCAGTGTGTACCACAGCATGTTCCGCATCGTCTCGCGCTCGCCCCACACGAGCGGCGCCATCGGTACGTTCGCCCGGTTATAGTCGCGCTGCTTGTTGAGCGCGAGCGCCCAGAAGTGCGGCGGCGTCCAGTAGAAGATGATGAGAAAGAGATAGATCGCGAGCAGATCGACGCGACCCGTGACGGCGGCCCATCCGACAAGTGGTGGAAATGCGCCCGCCGCACCGCCGATGACGATGTTCTGCGGCGAGCTGCGCTTGAGCCAGCGCGTGTAGATGAAGACGTACGTGTAGAAGCCGCCGAGTGCGAGCGCTGCCGTGAGAACGTTGGCGACGTGCGCGAGGAGGAACGTCGCCGTCGTCGCGCAGAGAACGCCGAACGCCAGCACGGCTTCGGCGTGCATGCGTCCACTGGGAATTGGTCGCAGCTTGGTGCGCGCCATCTCGGTGTCGATGTCGCGGTCCATGTACATGTTCACTGCGTTCGCTCCGCCCGCCATGAGATAGCCGCCGATGAACACCGCGAGCACGAGCTTCCAATCGGGCGAGCCCGCGACATACATCGGAGCGATCGTCGTGACCAGCAGCAGCGAGATGATCCGCGGCTTGGTCAGCGCGAGGAGGTCGCGTGCAAGACTCTGACGCACCGGAGCGTCGGCGACGACGTTGCTCACAGATCGGCACCGCGCGCGACGATCACGGCGACGCTGTGGCGCATGGTGTCGCGATGATTGTCGTCGCGAGGCAGCACGGCGAGCGCGGGGCGCGCTTGTTCATCAGGTACGGACACAAGGAGTTCACTCACTTCGCTCGGCAATACGGGTTGAGACGCTTCGAGCCGAAGTGCAGTCGCCCGCTCCTGCCACGGCTCCTTTGGCTCAATCGCGCCACGACGCGGCGACTCGGCCACCGCCGTCGACGACGCACCTCGCGCCGTAGCGCCTACGCGCACAAGCCCAGCATCCGCAAGCGGAACTGGCGATGGCGCGACGCGCAACTCACGCACGCCATGTCCGTCGCTCGCAATGCGCGCGAGGTACGCGAGCGCGAACGTCGCGATCCAGATGCTGACTCCGGTCGCCTCGTGCAGCGAGCGGAACGCCGGCGGCATATGCATGCCGATCATCGCTCCGGCGACGAGCAGCTGAAGCACACCGAGTGAGAGCGCGATGCCCGCCACACGGCGAATCAGCGGCGCTTCCTTGCGCTTGCGCAGCGCCATCACGACACCGATGAGATGCAGGATCAACAGCACGGCGATGACGCGATGCGTGAGCTGCACACCCACCGCAGCGCCTTGCACATCTGGATTCGTGCCGCAGAGCGGAAACGAAGGACACGCGACCGCCGCACCCGGATACTTTGCCGTAAGACCACCCATCACCACCGCAGCGAGCGCAAGACCAGCAGCCGCGAACGCCGCGCGCTTCGTCTTCTGCGAGACGCCGCCAGCGAGCGCCGTTGTCCCACCGAGTCCGCCGGCACGAATCACCGTCGCGACAACGGTGGCAACGAGACTCATCGCGACGGTCCAATGCGCGAGCGTCGCAAAGGGCGCGTTGCCGAACTTCACCGTCACTGCGCCGAGCAGCGCTGCCGAAACTCCAAGCGCCACTGCGAGCGCCGAGCTGCGCAACACGCCGCGTGGCCCCGATACTCCAGGCTCGTCGCGTCTATGCCACGCAGCGACGAAGAGCGCCACGAGCGACAACAACAGCAGCGACGCGAGATACCGGTGCGTCACCTCGACGATGAGATCCGGCCGGCTCAGCGGAGGAAACCAATACCCGTAGCACTTGGGCCAGTGATTGCCGCATCCCATCCCCGAGCCGGAGATACGGACGATCGCGCCGAACACCAGATGCAGGCAGGCAGTGAAGAACGCGACGTACGAAAATCGGCGCAGTGAGCCCATGTCAGCGCATCACTGCAACGGCACGTCGCTGAAGCGGCGCGGCGTCGTGATTCGCACGAATGGCGCGCCAGGTGAAGAAGAGCAGGAACGCCAAGCCGAATGCTGGCAGTACGGCCCACACGACTTCCATCGCGTGACCCGAGCGCGGCGCATGCGCGGTCGGCTCGGGGACGTAGCGATTGCCACGCACCGAGCGGATGATGAAGAATTGGGCGGTAGCACAACACGCCACGGACAGCCAGAACAGCCCGTCGGCGAAGGAGAGGCTCATGCGCAGCAAGAGAGCAGACCACTATTAAGCGAACCCGAAAGCTCACCTTGCGCTGAGCATGGGTCAACCGGCAGAACCCCTACGAATCGACGTCGGGACTCCCCGTACGCGTACCCCCGTCGTACCATTCCCAAATGGCGACCTCACCAGCGCAACCGAACAATTCCTCGCTCACGCGGCAGCTCGGCCTCTGGAGCGCGGTGGCCGTGCTCATCGGGTCGACCATCGGCTCCGGAATCTTCCGCTCGCCCGCGGGCATCGCGGACAAGTTGCCGGGACCGTTGCCGCTCATGGCGGTGTGGGTCGCTGGAGGGCTCTTCGCGCTCTGCGGCGCGCTCACGCTCGCGGAGTTGTCAGGCGCATACCCGCAAACGGGCGGCGCGTACGTCTTCATTCGCGAAGGCTGGGGACGACTACCGGCATTCCTCTTCGGCTGGTCCGAGCTCGTGCTCATTCGCGCCGCATCGCTCGGCGCCATCAGCACGACGTTCGCCGAGTATTTCCTTCGCGTCCTCGGCTACGATCCGTCGGTGGCGCCGTACTCGGGCTACGTGCATTACGTCGCGTCGGTGGCGATCGCGCTCACGGCGACGTTCAACTTCGTCGGTGTGAAGTGGGGCTCGCTGGTGCAGAACCTGACGACGCTCGCCAAGTACGGTGGAATGCTGTTCATCATCCTGCTCGCGCTGTCGCTCGGCCTTCCGAAGACGGGTGGGCACTTCACGCCCGCTGTGCCACCAGGCTCGTTTCACATCGCGGCGTTCGGGCTTGCGCTCGTCTCAGTGCTGTGGGCGTTCGACGGATGGGCTGACCTGAGCTTCGTCTCCGGCGAGGTAAAGGATCCCCGCTATACGCTGCCGCGCGCGATCATCATCGGGACGGTGGCGGTCATTGCGATCTATTTGCTGGCGAACGTCGCCTATCTCGCCGTGATGCCGGTCGAGGAGATTCGACACTCGAAGCTCGTCGCGGCGGATGTCGCGCAGCGACTCATGGGCGCACCCGGCGTAATTCTCGTCGCCGCGACGGTGATGTTGTCCACGTTCGGCACGTTGAACGGCACTCTGCTCACGTCGCCGCGCGTGTTTTTCGCGATGGCCGAGGACGGCCTGTTCTTCAAGAAGGTCGCGGCGGTGCATCCGAAGTACGGCACGCCGTACGTGTCGATCCTGCTCGTGACGGCGCTCGGCGTCCTCTTCGTGCTGTTGCGCACGTTCGAACAGCTGGCCGACACGTTCGTTACGGCGATTGTCCCGTTCTATGCGCTTGCTGTGGCCTCGATCTTCGTGCTGCGCAAGCGCGCGTCGTACGATCCGCCGTTCAAGGTTCCGCTGTACCCGTTCGTGCCGGCGATGTTCATTCTCGCGACGTTTT
The DNA here is from genome assembly GCA_040003345.1 of bacterium. Classification (GTDB taxonomy): domain Bacteria; phylum Gemmatimonadota; class Gemmatimonadetes; order Gemmatimonadales; family Gemmatimonadaceae; genus AG11. The sequence continues at coordinate 64 of JBDUCR010000347.1, read as the reverse complement.
TCCTGCTGGGCAACGCGTTGATCGATCCGTCGAGTCGCTGGCCGACGACGGCGGTACTGGGGGT
>JBDUCR010000293.1:0-4932 GCA_040003345.1 bacterium | reverse complement strand
AGAGAGGAACGCAGAGGCCGCAGAGGACTGCGCGAACCTGCACGAGAGCGGACGCTAATATGCGCGCGCGTACGACGCGCATGACGCAACGGCACGCAGTCAGAAACAGAATGCATAGAACTCCAGACGGATTGAAACACTGTCATCCCGCAGGAGCGAAGCGAGTGTCGGGATCTACCAAGCGCCGCTCCATGCATGCAGTTGCTGTCAATCGGCTGGATGCGAGCGTCGCCGGCACTCCCGGAAGAGCCCTGAATCGAGTGGCCGAGTGATTGCAGAGGAGCTTGGTCCCCCTTCAATCAAGGCGAATCCAGGTGCCCGAGAAAAAGAAATCTGCTGCCAAGTCCACCACTCCCCCAACCTCCGTCACACGCGAAGAACTCGTCGAATTGCTCAACGGCGATCTCGCGCGCGAATACCAGGCAATCATCGCATACGTCGTGTACTCGCAAGTCCTGAAGGGCGCGCAGTACATGTCCATTGCCAAGGAGCTCGAGGTTCACGCCTCCGAGGAGCTCGAGCACGCGCTTATCCTCTCCAAGCAGATCGACTATCTGGGCGGCACGCCGACAGTCACGCCCAAGCCGGTGAAGATGTCGGACAAGGCAACTGACCTCCTGCGCTTCGATCTCGAAAACGAAACGGACACGATCCGCGAATACCGCGCGCGCGTCCGGCAATGCGAGACACTCGGTGAGTTCGCCATGGCGGAGCACATCCGGGAAATCCTCAAGCAGGAGCAGGAACACCAGATCGACCTCGCCACCGCACTCGGCGTAGACGTGCCGGACAATACCGGCTGAGCCTTACGTGAAGCGTCGCGACGACGAGACCAGCGCCGGCGAGAGTCGGCGCATCTCTTTTGTCCGTCAGCAGTTGACGCATTCGTTGACGGTGCTATGCGCACGCCGGAACAGATTGCCCCCAGCGACCAACCGTCCAGTGGCCGCTACACACTCGGGGGCGCATGGCACCACGCACAATGGCACAACTCGCCGGAGCCTTCGCGCTCTTCCTCGCGCCGGCAACGTCGCTGCACGCGCAGAGCGTCCACTGGGCTGTGACGGTCCAACCGACGCAGAATCCACAACCGATCGGATCGTGCGCTGCGGTCTCGATAACGCTCTACGACTCCACGACGAAGGACACTCCGCGACGCTCGGACGGCCATCGCGTCTCGATGGTGGACTTCGATCTGGTCGTCACTAGTCCGGATGGAGTATCCGCGTCCGGCGCATATAACGGAGCATACTTCTTCAAATTGTGCGGTTGCCAGGGCGCTGCGGTCGGCACAATCGCGACCGTGACGGCGACATATCCCGCGCAGTCGCTCACGGCGCAGCTTCAGGTCAAAGGCGCCGCGATGCAGATATCCAGCACCGTAGCATTGAGCGCCGCGCGCGGCACGTCGAATCCGCCATCGTGCAACGGGCTGACCAAGACCGTCGCGCTCGCTCCCTTGATACAACTCAGCGCCGCAGCGCCTGCGACAGCGACTCCAGCGGGCCGGCCGGTTGCGACGTTTCCAGGGACATCGCCAACGTCGCCGCCGACATCGGTGAATACGCCGCCAGGCACCTCCGGCGGCACACCATTGCCAGGTGCGCAGCGGCCAGGCCGCGTCGTTCCCGCGACACTATCGCCAGCAACTCCAGCAGCGACGACACCGCCGCCGTATGGCCCGCCGCCACAATCTCCAGGCGTTGTTGCGACTCCCGCTGAAGCAATCGTCACCTGGTCTCCGCCCAACAACTACAACACACCAGCGCCCACGGGTTACGTCGTCGAGCGACGGAACTCCAGCAACCCGGCGTGTTGTGGCGTGACGTCGCCAGTGCTGACCACGCTCCAATGGCACGATCCTGTCCAGCAAGCCGGCACATGGATCTACTACATCTCGGCACTCTACGCCGATGGACGGAGAGGAACGTCGTACCTCAACCCGACATTCACATACGCGCCCCCAGTGGCGCCCACGCAATTCCAGGCAACACAAGTCGGACGAGATACAGTGGTGCTCACGTGGCAGCCGGTGAAGGGGGCGTCGTACTACGTCTTCGGCGGTCCGCCCGGCAACACGGCCATTCGTGTCGACAGCACGCGCATCGTGCGCACCGGCGTGCCACTCGGTCCACAGACATGGCAGATCTCAACGATGTACGAGGCGACGGATCCAACTGCGCCGAAAAGTGGCAGCGTGTTCGTCACCACAGCGCTCAATGTCGTACAGCGCCAATATCGCATCCTCGCTGAAGCGATTCGTGTGACGCACGAGACCACGGACGATCCATGGTCCGGCGACGGCAGAGGCGACGAAGTCTACGTTTCTTCCCTCGCCGAGTTGCTCGACCGCAAGACGGGGAATGTGACGCAGAGGATTGCTCCTGTTCTCAGTGTCGTGCATGGCGACGTCGCGAAATATCCGTCACCCGAAGGCGTGCGAGCAGGCACGGCGTCAGTCGATGGCGGTCTTCGCCAGAACGACGTCGTCAATCCCGTGCTTGGTAGACCAGTCGCGGGAGCCAGCGGATTTCCACCGATGATTCTATGGGAAGGGGAGTTGATCAGCGGCGTGCACGATCTGCTGCTTCATCCGGTGATCTGGGACGTCGACACTCCGGCGAACTCTCTCCAGCGCGACCTTGGCGGCTATTGCAACTTCGCGCTCTGCGCGTGGTGGACGCACTTCACGGGACCGAGCGCAAAATCAGTTGGCATGCCACAAGTCACGGCAGCCATCGCTGCGCCACAGCTGTCCGTCGTTGACGGACGCGACATCTGGCTGGGCAGCAATGGCTACATGGTGCACATGGAGAACATCGACAAGGACCGGCCCATCGGGATGGAGGTCGCGCCGAATGCGCCACGGGGAATGGGGCTCGTCGGGAGAATGCGCGACATCCTCGTAGTGCTCAGTCGCGAGAAAATCGAAGCGGCCCTCGCGTCGGGCAAATCGACGATCGACGTACGATTCTGGGATCACTCGACAGCGCCAAACCAGGCACCGGCACCAGTCAGCTATCTCGGTGGCGACTACACGTTGACGCTGCGCATCGAGCGAGTGCCGTGAGCGCGGCGTGCAACCGCCACGCACCCAGCTACAGCATCGCTCCGTATCCGCGAGCCATCATCACCGCCGCGACCACCATGCACACCACGAGCAGCGCCTGGAAAAAGCTGATCGCCGCGATGCGACGGGCGACGTGCGGCTTCGCGATCTCAGCCACCGAGCGCCCACGTCCGCGCGCGGAACGCCAGCGGATGAGCGTGATCATCGGCCAGATCTCCAACACCAGAATCAGGACGAGCAATCCCATCTTGGCGTAGAACACATGATTCGCCAGATAGTAGCTCGTCGCCTTTTCCGTTCCGGCGAACAACCGCCACAATCCCGTGGCGATCCAGAGTCCGGCCGCGATGCCCCAGAGCGTATCATCGCGGAAAGCACGACGCAGCGACGAATCGCTCGGCATTTCGCGCAGTGAAAAGCCGCGATGCAGGACGGCACCGAGTCCGATGCCGAGCGCGAGGAGGTGCAGGGCGGCGAGCGTGATGCGAAGCATGGAGGGTAACCTAACTCTCGAGAGTGCTCTTCGCCGCACTGCGCGCGCGCGCATCCTCACGAAGGGCAGCCGCGAGCTCGGCCACTCGATCCGACGCTGGCGTCCCGTGCTCGATGTCTGACGCATAGAGCTCGCTGAGACTGGCAGCCGCGCTTTGAAGCCGCGCTACGAGCTCCGCGCGCGCTCGCTGATAGCGCGGGCTCAGCATCTCGCCCTCGGCGCTCGTAGGAATTCCTTTCGGTGCTGCGCCGTCGAGACGCCACAGCTCGAGCGCCGTCTCACACGCCGCGTTCACGAGATCGATGACGTTGTCGCGCGTCTGGCGCTCCATCTCTGCATCGAACGAGGACTGGCGCTCCGCGAAGAGCGGACGTGCCTGCCTCACGACGTTTGCAAGCAGCTGTCGTGGCTCGCCAATCGGCAGCCGATCGATCGCCTCATCGAGGGCCTGCTGCACGTGCAAAGGCATCTCTCCGGCTGGTGTCGCGTTCTCGAGTGTTGCCGACGCGCGTCGCGCGGAGAAGTAGACGTACGCGGCCATCACCGGTGTGGCGAACCAGAGGACCGGCATCGCCAGCCACGCTGCCGTCGCGCCGACGAAGATGATCGCGATGAACAACGCGCCGTCGCGCACTGGAATTCGTGTCGGCGCCAAGTCTGCGCTGGTGAGCGATATTGGCGCGCTCATGGCTCGGCGGGGCGTCGGCGTTCGACGTCGAAACTCGTGCTGTCGTTCAATCTGCCGAGCACCTGGAGGCCGTTGGAGCGCCAGCCGTCGTTCTGTGTATAGAGCTTGAGAAACGCCTCGATGTTCTTCTTCGCGAGATCGCGCTCGGCGAGCATGTACTCGGCCATGCCAGCGTGGTAGAGCGCCATGTAGTGATCAGGCAAATACCCGACGACGAGCTCCATGATCGGGCCAGCCGATCGATCGTCGCCCGCGTCGGCGACTGGATGGCCGATGTCAAAGACGATGGATGCAGCGGTCCGTCGGCCACTTTCGTCGAGTGAGTCGATGATCTGCTTCGCGTCGTCGATCTTGCCGGCGAGCGCGAGGCATGCGGCGTGATAGCCCACGCCGTCGGCACCGCGCGGTGCGGGGTCAGAGCGTTGAAGCACTGTCACTTCAACGGAGTTGCACGATGGCTTGACGCGCTGGAACCACTCGGCGGCAGAGTTGCCGTGCGTTGTTGGCTGTGGAAGGGGCTGTCTCGTCGGTTCGATCTGCGTGCGTATGGGCGACGCAATACGCGTCGTCGCAGGCTGCGATGAGTTGCCGAGCAGGACGACGATCGCCGAGCAGGCGGCGACGTATCCCCAACCGAGGACGCGATAGGCGAGACTCATGGGTCACAGTGGAGTGGGCTAC
>JBDUCR010000141.1:0-4935 GCA_040003345.1 bacterium | reverse complement strand
CTGTCGTCGCGGCCAGCTGAAAGTCCGCTCTCGTCCGCGAGGGCGCAGCCGTCGGCATTCCCAGCAGGTCTCCCATGAGCCAGAGCCACCGGCTGGACGGATGCACCCAGACTTCCTTGTAGACGAACGTGTTCTGCGAGGGCCAGTAGGGCAGGTCGGTGTCACCACGGCTCTGCATGCCGACTGGCAGCGACCCCACGAAGTCGCCCGACGACACGCTGTACTGCTGTGCCCAGTCGTAGCCTTCACCATACATCGTACTCTGTACGAATGGATTGCGCCCGACGATCCACTGCGCCTGCTGTTGCGCGAGATCGAGGCCCGCGCTGTCGCCACGCAATCGTGCAACGGCGGCGAGTGCCTTCGTCTGCGACAGCAGAATGCCGAAGTTGCCGCGCCTCGCGAACCAGACGGGGAAGTCGCGCAGATACCATCCGTCGCCCATCGGCGTACCGGCGAGCACCTGCGCGCGATACGCGTCGCGCGTGGCCAGATGCATCGCTCCGGAATCGGGCACCTCTTTCGTCTCGTCACCAGCGCGATAGACGTAGGCTGGCAACACATTGTACGGCGCCGTCATCGTCGCGGACTTCTTCTGGTACTCGGCGTAGAGTGCGACAGTTGAATACCAGCTCATCCAGTCGGCGTGATTCGGAAACGCTTCGACGAGCTGCGCGAGTGCAACGACTGGTGCCTGATCGTTGCCGCGGTGGAATTGATGAAAGATCGTGTCACGGTCAGGGCCCGTGTAGAAGAAGCCCGCGAGTGGAAACGTCTTGCCGACGCTGTGCTTTTCCTGCGACGACACGATCACGCGTGCCAGCTCGAACGCCTTGTCGGCGTACTTCTGCGTGTGCGTGACGCGATACAGCTCGAGCGACGCGGTGAGACCGATGCCCGCGAGCTCGACACGCGTCGCCGCGAAGGCCGGGGTGTGCCATGTCGATGGACCTTCGACGCCAACGATCGCGTAGCTCCAATCGTCTTCCGCGATGCGAAGGCTGCGCGCGGCCAACTCCGGCTCCCCGTCCTTCAACACGCGATAGGCGATTGCCTCCGCGGCGGCGGCGATGTAGTTGGCGTTTGGATTGTTCTTCGCTTCGCGCGAGCGGTCGTCCGCGTCGCCGACGATGTTGTTCGTCCACAGGTTGTGACTGGCAAATCCCATGCGGTAGCCGCCGGCAAAGCGCACGCGCAACACCCAGTCGAGTCCCCACTTCGCTTCCTCCAGCAATCGCGCGACGAGCGCTGGATTGCCGCCGCGCGCGCGAAGTTGTTCCGCCAGCGCGAACATGCTGTATGTCCCCTCGCCGGTGTTGATCACACCTTGCGAAAGATCACCGGCATCGTGCCAACCTCCACTCATGGTGATGCGCTCGGTGCCGTGCGTCGCGAACCAGTCGAGATGATCGACACCGTGCGATCCGGGAACGGCGAAGCCACACCGCTCACCGTAAAAGAAGTTGAGCGTCTTCCAGATGGTCTCTTCCCACACGTCGGCACCGATGCGGAATGGACGCGTGCTCACGCTGCCGGCGCGCAGAAGATACCGGCCTGGCGTGTTCACCTCGGAGAAGTCCATCGACTTGAAGTCGCCGAGCGCCGTATGCAATGACTGCAGCGGCTTCTGAAGGACCACCTGGCCCGCGCCTCGCTCGTTCACCCGGACGAGCTGGAAGTCGGACGCGGAGAGCTTGCTTGCGTACGCGGTCTTGGACAGGCCAGTCTGATAGCCCGTGTGACTGAATGAGATTCTATCGGACGCGACATCCCACCCCGTGTGGTGATCGGGATCGACGCGTTGCAGCTCGAGCGTGCCGATCTCGAATGCGACGCGATCGCCGGGCGCAGCGAGCATCTTGTTGACCCAGTAGCCGATCTCGACCTTCGTAACGCGGTCGCGCGCCAACGGCTCGATCTCCCACACGACGTGGTGCCATCCGTTGCCTGTGAGCGTGACGAAGTGAATGCCCTCACGGCCATAGCGGTCGGGCACTCGTGTCGCGCCTTCGTTGTGCAACACGATCTCGAGCGGCAACATCGGAAAGCCCACCACATCGGCGCGAATCCACATGGAGAGGCGGTTGTAGCCGCGCCAGTCTTCGTTTTCGAAGAGTCGCTGCACGTTCACGCTCGACAGGCCGTTGCGCGTCGGAGCTGGCTTGTCGGTGAACATGTCCATGTCGACACGCATCACACGCATGTCCGCGCGTCGTGGCTCAGCGGGAAACGTGATGCGTCCCGTGCCTGAGAACGTCCACGTCGCCGGATGCGTCATGTCGTCGAGGGTGCGGCTGGCGAGCACCGGCTTCTGCAGCCAGGCGGCGTCGGCGGATCTCGTGGAGTCGATCGTCAGCAGCGGACGCGATTGCGCCGCGGTAATGATGGGAAATGCGCCGAGAATGAGAGCGAGCGCGAGTGTCTCGAATTTCATGATCATATGCGAGGCGTGGATTCATCTCGTCGGCGAGACGACAATGATAGCGACGTGTGACTGCGCTCACTGGCTTCCGTCGGCAAGGCACACTACCTATTGGCGACATTCACCCCGGGAGTCACAGTCATGCGAGCAGCAACAGTAATCGCAGGCGCGGCAGCACTCGTGTTCGGTGCAACGACGCTGGTAGCGCAGGCCAAACCGAACTTCGCCGCGAAGTGGACGAGGGTGGCCGATCCGAATGCACCGGCGCCCGGTGGTGGTGGCGGTGGCGGTGGTGGTGGCGGCGGTGGCCGAGGCGGCTTCGGACAGGCGGCAACGATCACGCAGGACGACAAGACACTCACCGTCGTTCGCACGACGCAGAACGGCGAGATGAAGAGTGTTTACAACCTCGACGGCAGCGACAGCAAGAACACGATGACCTTTGGCGGCAACGCTGTCGAGCAGACGTCGAAGACAAAATGGGACGGCAGCAAGCTCGTGATCACGACGTCGTCCGTGTTCAACGGAAATCCTGTCGAGACCACGACGGCGATGTGGCTCGATCCGGACGGAAGTCTCGTTGTCGAATCGACGGGCCCGGGCCGTGGTGGCGGAGCACCGACCACGACCAAGGCGACGTACAAGAAGTCCTGAAGGACACACGCCTGGCGCGAGTCGAGCACAACCGACGGCGCCAGGCGTCAGCCAGTTTGCGAGTCCGCTAGACTGAAGGAGCGCCATCTCTCCTTCAGCAACGCACGATGTACAGATTCGGTTCCGAGCTGATCCTTTCCGCAACTGACCTCGCGAGTTTTCTCGGCTGCCGCCACCGTACGGCACTCGAAATGGCGGTCGCTGCTGGTGAGCGCGCGCGTCCACACGTCGATGATCCGCTGCTCGAGATACTCTGGGAGCGTGGCGCCGAGCATGAGCGGCAGTACGTCGCTCGATTGCGAGAGGGGAATCGCAACGTCGTTGATGTAAGTGGCGTCGGACTCTCGGCAGAGCGTGTCGCGAGTACACTGGACGCGATGCGTGGCGGCGCGGACGTCATCGTGCAGGGCGAGCTTCGCGATGGGCGATGGGCAGGAAGGCCCGACATCATGCAACGCGTCGAGAAACCGAGCGCAATTGGTGCGTGGTCGTACGAGGTAGCGGACACAAAGCTCGCGCGCGAGACGCGCGCGGGTACGATTCTCCAGCTCGGGCTCTATTCCGAGATGCTTGCCGCCGCGCAAGGTGCTCCTCCCGAACACTTTTTCGTCGTCACCCCTGACGAGACGACGGCATATCGCGTGGACGATTACGCTGCGTACTTCCGGCTGATTCGTGGGCAGATGTTGGCGACAGTCGAGCAGGACTACGACGTGGTCGCGGCGACAAACTATCCCGAACCGGTCGATCTCTGCGAGGTCTGCCCGTGGCTGCCGGAGTGCGCGAAGAAGCGTCGCGCGGATGATCATCTCTCGCTCGTCGCGGGCATCACGCGCACGCAGCGGCGCGAGTTGGAGTCACGTTCGATAGATACGCTGACGACACTTGCCGGTATTCCGCTGCCGCTCGCGTTCAAGCCACGTCGCGGATCGGCTGACACGTACCAGCGCGTGCGCGAGCAGGCGCGACTTCAGCTGGTGTCGCGCGGAACGACTCCGCCTCTGCACGAGCTGCTGGACGTCGAAGCGGAGAAGGGATTGTGCCGACTGCCCGAGCCGAGTGCAGGCGACCTCTTTCTCGATCTCGAGGGTGATCCCTTTGCTGCGGAAGGAGGTCGCGAATATCTGTTTGGCGTCGCGAAAGGAGACGGCAGCTATGAGGCAGCGTGGGCATTCACCGAGCAGGAGGAGCGCCGCGGTTTCGAGTGGGTGATGGACATGATCGCGGAGTCGGCGCGGCTGTATCCGGAGATGCATGTATATCACTACGCGCCGTACGAGCCCGCGGCGTTCAAGCGTCTCATGGGCCGATACGCAACTCGCGAGCGAGAACTGGATGCGATGCTGCGCTCGGGGCGGTTCGTCGACCTCTACGCGGTTGTGCGACAGGGCCTGCGCGCCGGTATCGAGCGGTATTCGATCAAGAATCTCGAGCCGCTCTATGAGTTCAAGCGCGCTGTCGAGCTGATCGACGCGCGGAAGAGCCTCAAGGTCATGGAGCTTGGTCTCGAGACAGGCATGCCCAGCGCCGTTCCCCTTGCGATTCGCGATACGGTGGAGGGCTATAACCGAGACGACTGCGTGTCCACGCTGCGACTGCGCGATTGGCTCGAGCGCGTTCGTACCGAGGAGATCGCGAAGGGAGCGGACATCCCGCGCCGTGTGCTCGACGAGGGCGCCGCGTCAGACAAAGTTGACGAGAGGGCGCAGCGTGTCGACGCGCTTCGTGCGCGACTGCTCGCGGGAGTTCCGGAGCTGCGCACGGATCGAGATGCGGAGCAGCAGAGTCGATGGTTGCTCGCGTACATGCTCGACTACCATCGTCGCGAGGACAAGGCGAGTTGGTGGGAGTACTATCGG
>JBDUCR010000369.1:0-4935 GCA_040003345.1 bacterium | reverse complement strand
GCCATCGCCGGAGCGGCGGTGTCAGCCTTCGGGGTCTCCTTCGTGCTGCAGGCGGCGACGAGTACGACCGCGACAAGGGCCAGGCGCTTCATGTATTTCTCCTGAATGGTTTCGGTGAATGACGCGTTGGTCCGCGCACGCTCTCGGTGCCCGGCTTCATGCGGCGTGAAACTTAGATTGCCGGGACGCCATGTCAAGAGTGAATTGAGGCGACCCAAGTGAAAGCGTGGCAACGGGTTCGTCCGCGAACGAGACAATGCCGTCATCTCGAATGTCTCACGACGCATGACCTATTTCCCCGTGAGTGAGACAGCCGACTCGCGCACTGACTCACAAGTCGTTAAAACGCAACGATTTAACTCTGTTCTACATCGACACGCGAAACGATCCGTGGTACTGCGCGTCGCGCAATGATAGCTTGCGACGCACCATTCGTCCCCGATCATGACGCACGAAAATTCCATTCAGGAAATTGCGCTCGAGCGCGACGGCGTGGTTCGCGGCGCATGTCCGCACGACTGCCCCGACACATGCGCGATGCTCGTCACCGTCGAGAACGGACGAGCAGTGCGCGTCGCCGGCGATCCCGATCATCCCGTAACGCAAGGGTTCCTCTGCGCGAAGGTGAATCGGTACATCGAGCGCACGTACCACGATGATCGCCTGCGCACCCCAATGCGCCGCGTCGGCCCAAAAGGCAGCGGACGCTTCGAGGCGATTTCGTGGGACGAGGCACTCGACGAGATCGCCACGCGACTCGGCGCCATCGCGAAATCCGACGACGGCCCGCAAGCGATTCTTCCGTACTCGTACGCGGGAACCATGGGCCTCGTACAAAGCTCATCGATGGATCGCCGCTTCTTCCATCTCCTCGGCGCGTCGAAGCTCGATCGCACGATTTGTTCGATGGCCGGTACCGTTGGAATGCGGATGACGGTCGGCGCGAACGTCGGTGCCGATGGCGAGGGAGTGCCGGAGAGCGATCTCGTTCTGCTGTGGGGCACGAACACGCTGACCGCGAATCCGCATCTCTGGCCGTTCATCCTCAAGGCGCGCGAGCGAGGCGCACCGATCATCTGCATCGATCCCATTCGAACACGCACCGCAATGCAGTGTGACGAGTGGCTTCCCATTCGACCAGGCTCGGATGCGGCACTCGCACTGGGCATGATGCACGTGATCTTCGCGCGCGGCCTCGAGGATCGTGACTTTCTCGAGCGGTACACACTGGGCCACGAGGCGCTGCGCAAGCGCGCGGCAGAGTGGACCTTGTCGCGTACGTCGGAAGTGACGGGACTGCCGGAGGAGACGATTGCTTCGCTCGCCGAAAGGTTTGGTCGTGCGAAGGCAGCGTTCATTCGCGTCAACTACGGGCTGCAGCGTCATGCCGGCGGCGGGATGGCGGTCCGCACAATCGCGTGCCTTCCCGCGCTGACCGGCCACTGGCGTCGCGCCGGTGGCGGCGTGCAGTTGTCGACGTCGGCGAACTTTCAATTCAACAAGGCAGCGCTCGAGCGGCCTGATCTCGGTCCGGCAGCACGCACCATCAACATGATCAGGCTTGGCGATGCGCTCACGCTTCCTGATGCGGGTGTTGGCGGTCCGCCCGTGAAGGCGATGATCGTGTACAACAGCAACCCGGCAGCTGTCGCGCCCGACCGCAACATGGTACTCAAGGGATTGGCGCGCGAAGATCTGTTCACCGTGGTGCTGGAGCATTTTCAGACGGACACCGCGGATTGGGCCGACATCGTCCTTCCAGCGACGACGCAGCTCGAGCATTGGGATATTCACTTCGCGTACGGCCATCACTATGTGTCACTGAACCGGCCGGCTATCGCGCCTGTTGGCGACGCGAAGCCGAACAGCGAGATCTTCCGGCTGCTCGCCGCGCGGATGGGGATGACCGACCCGATCATGCGCGACGATGATCTCACCCTCATTCGTCAGGCGCTTGCGTCACAATCGTCGAAGCTGGACGGCGTGACATTCGACAAGCTGCTCGAGCACGGATGGACGCGCCTGAACGTGGCGACGCCGTATCTCCCGTTCGCGAAGGGAGAGTTCACGACGCCGAGCGGTAAGTGCGAATTCTATTCGGAGCGCCTGGCGGAGCTCGGCCTCGATCCATTGCCGACGTACATCCCGCCGTACGAGTCCGTGGAGCGCGATCCGGAGCTGGTCGCGCGATATCCGTTGACGCTGATCTCGTCGCCCGCGCACACGTTTCTCAATACGACGTTCGTGAACGTGACATCGCTCCGGCGGCAGGCGAAGGAGCCGGAAGTGCTGTTGCATCCTGCTGACGCGGAGCGTCGCGCGATTGCCGTTGGTGCGATGGTGACCGTGCGCAACGATCGCGGTGCATTCCTCGCCAAGGCGCGCGTCGAGCCGTCGATTCGTGAGGGGGTCGTGTGGGCACCGTCAGTCTGGTGGGGCAAGCTCACTGCAGATGGGGCGAATGCGAATCAGACGACGTCGCAGCGGATCACGGACCTCGGGAATGGCCCGGTGTTTTACGACAATCAGGTTGAGGTCGAGCTGGCGTAAAAGCGCACGGCAGGTTCTTCGACTCACTTTGACACGCTTCGAATGACAGCTCTCAGCAGTGTCATTCGGTCACCAAAAGCTCGATTGAATGCGTGAGCCGCGGATGTTCGACGTCGCTCAAGTCCATGCTTTCCCACGGAATGCTGTACGAGCGAGTCGCGATGAATCGGCCGAAGACCGCTCGCGCGAATCTGCTGCCGGCCATCGCCTCCAGCATTCCGTACGCGCCAAGGTGGAAGCTCCGCACCACATACTCATTGCCATGCTCGTGCAGCTCGATCCCGGCGCAGAGCTCCTCGATGCGTCCGACTCTCCGCCCGTTGACATCGTGCACGGTGCGCCCCACGAGATCCGTGAGCAGCACTTCACGCGCGCTCATTTGCGCTCGCCCTCGGCGCCCGGGATTCGACAGACGACGTGCTGCTTGAGCCAGCGCTCCCGATGTTCCGATGGAAGGTCTTTTTCGTCGACATCCACGTGGATCGCGTCGTCGATGCGGCGGACCAACGAGAAAGGAATGCGACTGACTTTGTCATCGCTGGTGTGACGAACCTGTCGCATGAGGTCGAGCAACGTCGTCACCCATCGACCGATGCGGCGGGCGCGTATACTGCCTCCGACGAGTATCGTCGCCACACGAGGCGCGCGACCATCGTCGATCTCGAGCACCAGCGCATCCACACGACCGACGTTCTGATTGTTCCGGTCGCAGAGTTGAGCATCGAGGATATCGTGCACAAGCCGGATGTCGTGCATCAGCCACCTGCCATGATCTGTAGCGGTACAGCAGCGAAGAACAGCACGATCGAGACGATGGCGATTGCGATGAGAGCGAGATTGGTACCCCAGCCATTCACATACTTCGTCATCGCGTCACGGTCGTTCATCAGTACTGCGAGAGGAATGACCGTAACTGGAAGGCTCGCGGCCGTCGCTACCATCGAGATGTTCGTGAGCTGCAGCGGATCGGCGCCGATGGCAATCGGAATGGACGCCGCAAGAATGGCGACGCTATACGAAACACTGAAGCGAGCGTCACGCGCGGGCTTGAGATTCTCGCTCCACTGCCAGCCGAAACCCTGCGCAAGCAAGTAGCCGATCGACAGCGTGATCTCTACCGTCGCTCCGAAGCACGTGATGCAGAGCGTCGCGACGAAGAGCCAGAAGCCCGCCCGCCCAAGCGGTGAAGCGAGGAGTTGAGCTAGTTGCTCGAATTGATCGATTTTCACATGATGTGGCGCGAACACCATCGCGGCCGCCACCAACGCCGCGATCGCAAGCCCTCCGCCGAACAGATTGCCGAGCATCGACGTGACGCGATTGACGGCGAGATACTCCGTGGTCCACCCATCCTCGATCGCACCCGCAGAATAAAACATGTAGAGATACGGGCTGATCGATGCGCCCAGGATGCTGACCGCCAGATACCAGTAGCGAGCACCATTTCGCGTTGGCCGCGAAGGAAGAAGGGAATGCGCGACCGTACTCCACTGCGGGTGCAGCTTCCATGCGGCGACAGCGAAGGCGAGTGACACGAGTCCGAGAACGGCCGTGCCCTGCTCCACGGCGCTGAACGTCCCACGCCAGAGCAGCAACCATCCAAGCAGAGCCAGCGGCACGGCGAACCATCCGTGGCTGATTCCAGTGGCCATCTCGAGTGCGAGTGCGGCACCGCCGATCTCTGACGCGAGCACCATGAAGCTCACGACGAGAACCGCGAGCAGCGGTACGACGAAGAATCGAAATCCGAATCGCTCGCGCAGTTGATCGACGTACGTCCGCTTGCTCACCGCCGCGAGACGTCCGCTCATCTCCATCAGGAAGCCAAGACTGAGCGCGCCGAGGAGGAGCACCCACGCGAGCTGGAATCCGAATTCCGCGCCACCCTGCGCTGATGTGGCAATCGATCCGGCCTCGAGAAAACCGCCGATGCCCGTGACTATGCCAAGCGCAACTTCAGACCATTTCTTCATGGCACCATGCCGGCCGTGCGTCCGATCGCATTCTCAGGTTTGTGGAATCACGCATGGTTGCTTCGGCAAGGCATTAAGCGTACCGAGCAGCAGGAGTACATCACCCAACGCCATTCCGTGCGGATGACGGTGCCGACACCTTGCGTGTCCCGTAAACGTTGCGCTGATTCACGATAGACTTGGATTTTTGCCCGGAGGCCGTGTTGTCGTCGTTCCCCCTGACGTTGGGTGCGCTTGCCCGCTCCCCTTATGGCGCTGCCGATCGCAGAAAGCGGTCGGTCAAGGTCGAGATGCGCCAGAATCTTCTCGCCCGACTCGCAGTCGGCGGACCACTGTTCGATGGCGTGCTCGGCTACGAAGAGACGGTCATGCCGCAGATCGTCAACGCGCTCCTCTCGCGCCACAACTTCAT
>JBDUCR010000324.1:0-4944 GCA_040003345.1 bacterium | reverse complement strand
TTGTCGTGGTCTCCTCTGCGGTCCTCCGCGGCCTCTGCGGTAAAATTGCCGTTTCCGTAGTTCCAGAACCCGAATCAAGCACCGCGAAGTCGCCCCATCGATGAACACTGCACGAAAAGAACGGACGTGCGGATATGGACGCTGACGCCATCATTGTAGGCGCCGGCCTCGCGGGACTCGTCGCCGCAGCCGAGCTCTCCGATGCTGGCCGTCGCGTCATCATCGTCGAGCAGGAACCGGAAGCATCGCTTGGCGGACAGGCGCACTGGTCGTTCGGCGGACTCTTTCTCATTGACTCGCCGGAACAGCGCCGACTCGGCATCCATGACTCGCGCGATCTCGCGATGCAGGACTGGCTCGGATCCGCAGGGTTCGATCGCGACGAAGATCTCTGGCCGCGACGGTGGGCGGAGGCGTATGTCGACTTCGCGGCGGGCGAGAAGCGGTCGTGGTTGCACGCACAAGGTATGCGATTCTTTCCGGTTGTCGGATGGGCGGAGCGCGGTGGGTCGCTCGCGACGGGCCACGGCAACTCGGTACCGCGCTTTCACGTGACATGGGGCACGGGACCCGCTGTACTCGCGCCGTTCGTACGACGCGTGCGCGACGGCATCGCGAAAGGAAAGATCACGCTGCGCTTTCGACATCGCGTCAGTGCGATCACATCGACTGCCGGCGTCGTCGATGGTGTAGAAGGTGAGGTGCTCGAGCTCAGCGCCGTCGAGCGCGGCGTCTCGAGTTCGCGCGATGTCGTCGGACGATTCTCGCTGCGTGCGCAAGCGGTAATCGTCACATCAGGCGGTATCGGCGGCAATGCCGATCTCGTACGCGAGAATTGGCCCACGCGCATGGGCGCCGCGCCTCAACGCATGCTCAGCGGAGTGCCCGCGCACGTCGACGGACGAATGATCGCAATCACGCACGACGCGGGCGGACGCATCATCAATCGCGATCGGATGTGGCATTACACCGAGGGCATCGAGAACTGGAATCCCATCTGGCCGCGACATGGTATCCGCATTCTTCCCGGGCCGTCATCGCTCTGGCTCGATGCGCTCGGGCGCAGACTTCCGCCGCCGTGCTTTCCCGGCTTCGATACACTCGCCACGCTCGAGCACGTTCTCGGCACCGGCTTCGACTACAGCTGGTTCGTGCTCACGCAGAAAATCATCGAGAAGGAGTTCGCGCTCTCGGGCTCGGAGCAGAATCCCGATCTCACGGGCAAGCGCGTTCGTCAGGTGCTCGCGCGCGTGCTGCCCGGCGCGACGCCGCCTGTCGAAGCATTCAAGCAGAAGGGGGCGGACTTTGTCGTGGCGCGCACGGTCGATGAGCTCGTGCGCGGCATGAATGCGATCACCGATGAGTCGCGTCTCGACGTTGGAACGGTAGAGCGCGAAGTGCGCGCACGAGACTCACAGCTGGACAATCCATATGGGAAGGATGCACAGATCGTCGCGATTCGTGGTGCGCGCAAATATCTCGGCGACAAGTTGATTCGCGTCGCTACGCCACATCGACTGCTCGATCCGAAAGCGGGCCCGCTCATCGCCGTGCGGCTGTCGATCCTGACGCGCAAGACGCTCGGCGGACTCGAGACGGATCTCTCCAGTCGTGTACTTGGCGCCACTGGCGCTCCGGTGCCCGGGCTTTACGCGGCGGGAGAAGTCGCGGGGTTCGGCGGAGGTGGCATGCACGGCTACCGCTCGCTCGAGGGGACGTTTCTCGGCGGATGCATCTTTTCCGGCAGAACCGCTGGGCGCGCTGTCGCGGCATCCGTCGTCTAACGCGGCGATGCGTTAGTTTCCATCATGGCGGCATATGCCGAGAAATCCCCGCATGACGAGCTCGCAAACAGTCTGACGCACGGCCTCGGTCTGCTCCTCAGTCTCGTCGGCGGACCGGTGCTCATCGTCACCGCAGCGGCAACGAACGATCCGTGGCGCGTCGTCGCCGCATGCATCTATGCCGCGACGCTCGTCATTCTCTATGCCGCATCCACGATCTACCACTCCGTGCGCACTGATCGCCTCAAAGAGATCTGCCAGCGCATCGACCACTCGGCCATCTATCTGCTCATCGCGGGCACGTACACGCCGTTCACACTCATCTCACTGCGCGGTGCGTGGGGCTGGAGTATCTTCGGCACGGTCTGGGGGCTGGCGATCATCGGCGTGATTCTCAAGGGTAGCTACGGCGCGCGACTGCCCACTCTTTCGACGTGGATTTACCTCGCGATGGGCTGGGCCATCGTCGTCGCGTTGCGACCGCTGTCCTCGCACGTCGATCCAGTGGGTCTCCGATGGATCGCACTCGGTGGCGCATTCTATACTGGTGGCATCGTGTTCTACGTGTGGGAGCGCGTCAAATTCAGCCACGCCATCTGGCATCTCTTCGTGCTCGGCGGAAGCGCGGCCCACTTTGCCGCCGTGCTCTGGTACGCACTTCCGCCATCGCCGACCGGCTGAGGGAACGCACCGAACATCTGGCCTCATCGCTAACGTCGGGCTAGCTTGTCGCGCGTGAAGATTTTCTCATCGTGAAGCGGACGAACCGCTCGGCATGACCGACAAGCTGCGCGAACATCTGCAGGCCGAGTTGGGTGACGGCTTCGCCATCGAGAGCGAGCTGGCGCGAGGCGGAATGTCGCACGTCTTCGTCGCCGACGAGCTCGCACTCGGCCGACGCATCGTCATCAAGCTGCTCGATCCCGAGCTCGCCGCAGGCGTGAGCGTCGAGCGCTTCAAGCGCGAGATCGCTCTCACCGCGCGATTGCAGCATCCGCACATCGTGCCGATCTACTCGGCTGGCGAGGTACACGGCCTTCCGTTCTACACGATGCCGTTCGTGTTCGGCGATTCGCTGCGGCAACGGATCGATCGCGACGGTCCGATGCCCGTCACGGAGGTGATGAGCATTCTCCGCGACGTCGCACTCGCGCTGGAATGCGCGCACGAGCAGAACGTCGTGCATCGCGACATCAAGCCCGACAACATTCTCCTCGCTGGACGAAGTGCGATCGTCACCGACTTCGGCGTCGCGAAAGCAGTCACCGACTCCTCCGTACACAACACGCCGCTGACGTCGCTCGGCGTCACGCTCGGCACGCCGGCGTACATGGCGCCTGAGCAAGGTTCCGCCGATCCGACCATCGACCATCGCGCCGACATCTATGCACTTGGCGTCGTTGCGTACGAGATGCTGGCCGGACGAACTCCGTTCAGCGGCCGTCCGGCGATGGCGATGATCGCCGCGCACGTAATGGAAGAGCCGCTGTCGATCGAGGCGGTGAGGGCGGGCATTCCTCCCGCGCTCGCCGAGCTGGTAATGCGCATGCTGATGAAGGATCGAACCGCGAGACCCCAATCAGCCGGAGAGGTGCTCAACGTACTCGCGAGCATCGGCACCCGAATTGATGATCGCGGAGCGTTGCTCATCGACTCGCCCGCGATGCGGTCGGTTGCCGTGCTCGCGTTCAGGAATTTGAGTCGCGAAGAAGGTGGCGACTACCTCTCGGATGGAATCACCGAGGAAATCCTCAACGCGCTCGCGCGAGTCCCTGCGCTTCGTGTTGCGGCGCGCACGTCGTCGTTCGCATTCAAGGGCATGGATGTGGACGTCAAGGAGATCGCGCGCCGGCTGCACGTCGGCAGTGTGCTCGAGGGCAGTGTGCGGCAATCGGGGAATCGACTTCGCGTCACCGCGCAACTCTCGAACGCGGCTGATGGATTCCAGTTGTGGTCCGAGCGCTACGATCGCGAGATCGCCGACGTGTTCGAGATTCAGGATGACATCGCGGCGCGCATCGCGACCTCACTGCAGGTCGCGCTGTTCGACGCGGCGGGCGCGCGCATCACGACACCGGTGCGTCGCGCCTCCGTCGACATCGAGGCGTACGAGTTCTATCTCAAGGGCCGCCACTTCCTCAATCGGCGCATCGACGGAATGTCCCGCGCGGTGGAGTACTACCAGCGCGCGCTCGATCGCGATCCAAAGTTTGCACTCGCGCACGCGGGTGTGGCCGAGGGAAATTTTCTGCTCACGATGTACGACGCGGTTGCGCCGCACGTTGGCGTTCCGAAGTCGCGCATTGCCGCACTGCGCGCGCTGGCGATCGATCCCAATCTCGCCGAAGCACTGATCGTCCTCGGCAACGCGAGTCTCTGGTACGATTGGGATCACGACGAAACGATGCGGCTCATCGAGCGCGCGGTGCACTTGAAGCCGAGCGATCCGCTCGCGCATTCGTGTCATGCGCATTACCTGTCGTCGCTCGGAAGGCACGATGAGGCGCTCGAACGCGCCACGTACGCGTGCGAGCTCGATCCACTCGGCGTGCTTGCCAGGAACAGTCGCGCGATCAACAACTATCTTGCCTCGCGCTTTGAAGATGCGGTCGCTGACTGTGACGCCATTCTCGACGCGGAGTCCGAGGACAGCGAAGCGTACCGATGGCGCGCGCTCGCACTCTTTCAGCTTGGCCAGCATGACGACGCATTTCAGTCGATCGAATCGGCGGTGCAGCTGTCGATGAATCACCACTGGCCACTGGCGAATCAGGCCGCGATGCTCGCACGCGCCGGCTCCGAGGCGGCGGCTCGCGAGATTCTATCGGAGTTGGAGGTTCGTGCCGCGACGGAACCCCTTCCGCCGATCGCTCTGGCCACGGTGTACTATGGCCTGCGCGATCTCGACAACTTCTTCCTGCTGTTGGACAGGTCCATCAAGGCGCGCGACTTGTGGCTGATCATGCTCAACGTCGATCCGGGCTACGTCGGCGTGCGCGACGACCCACGGTTCCGAGCAGCGGTAGCGCGCATCGTTCCCGAGTTGTGAGATTGGCCACGGTCAAGCTTGCGCCGCGAAAGCCCTTGCCCCGGCTGACGGGATCCAGGTTTGGAGCTATACGGTTTCGGGTTCGCGGTTTCGGGTTACCGGCGTTGTAAG
>JBDUCR010000001.1:0-16799 GCA_040003345.1 bacterium | reverse complement strand
AGGCGCTTCAGGAGCATGCGTCAATAATAGCGGGGCACGTCGGGCGGTGACTGGCGATGATCGCTGGGAGGGTAGATCCCGACACTCGCTTCGCTCCTGCGGGATGACATGTACCAGCGTCGCTCCTGCGGGATGACACTCGCGTCGCTGCTGTGCGATGGCACGTACTCGCTTCGCTCCTGCGGGATGACAATGCTTCGATCAGGATGACGGTGTGACCGGATCGTCGAGCTTTGAGAAGAGGTTGTTGAGTGATTCCGAGAGCGTCGGATGCGAAAAGACCGCGTCGCGGAGCGCCATCCAAGGGAGGTTGCCCATCATCGCGATCTGGAGCATCGACGCAATCTCACCGCCCTCGATGCCGAGGATCGCGGCGCCGAGTATGCGGTTGGTTGCGCTGTCGACGATGGCTTTCATCACACCGCGCGGCTCGGCCATTTCCAGCGCGCGCGCCACGTTCGACATCGGCATCGTTGCAATTCGAATGTCATGACCGGCATCGCGCGCTTCGGCTTCCGTCATGCCGATGCGACCGAGCTGCGGATCGATGAAGACCGTATAGGGCACCATGCGTCCCTCGGTGCTCGCGTTGCCGTGATGAAGGAGGTTCGTGCGGAGGATGCGGAAGTCGTCGTAGGAGATGTGCGTGAAGGCGGGTCCGCCTTTGACGTCGCCGATGACGTAGACGCCGGGCGCGGTCGTCTCCAGGCGCGAGTTCGCCTTGATGAATCCCTTTTCGTCGAGCTCGATGCCCGCGGCGTTGACGCCCAGATCGTCGGTGTTGGGCGTCCGTCCGACGGCGACGAGCACATGCGAGCCGGTGATGTGGCGCGAAACGCTCGAGTCCTTCGTTTTGATCGCGAGCCTGACGCCACCGTTCGGTGTGCGCTCGACGGCCGTCGTGTTCGCGTCGAGGCAGAGGTCGATGCCATCCTGTCTGAGGACATTCGCGACGGCCGTTGCGATTTCGTCGTCCTCTCGTGCGAGGAGCTGTGCGCCACGGTGAATGATCGTCACGCGACTACCGAAGCGGTGGAACAACTGTGCGAACTCGAGACCGACGTAACCGCCGCCGAGGACGATGAGATGCTCGGGGATTGTGTCGAGCTCCATGATGGACGTGGAGTCGAGCGCGGGAACGTCGGCGAGTCCGGCGATGTTCGGCATGAGTGATCGCATGCCGGTGTTGATGACGATGATGTCAGCCGTCGCGCGCGTGCGTGAGCCGTTGCCCTGTTCTATCTCGACGGTGTGTGGCGCGACGAAGCGCGCGTGGCCGAACTCGACTTCCGCTCCCGCCTTCGCGAGCGACTGTTCGCTTCCGGCTCGAAACTCTTCGACGATGGTGCGTTTGCGTTCGCGCACGCGCGTGAGATCGACGCTGACGTCGCCGGTGCGCACGCCATACTCGGCGGCGCGGCGCGCGAGATACGCGACGCGGCCGCTGGCGATCATCGTCTTGGTCGGTGTGCATCCCGAGTTGATGCATGTGCCGCCGATGTGTGCGCGTTCGACGACGAGTGTGCGTCGTCCGGCTTTGGCGAAGGCGCCAGCGAGTGGACCACCACCCTGCCCTGCGCCGATGACGATCGTGTCGTAGTGTGTGGTCTCGCTCATCACTTCACCTCTGGTGCGTCTTCTGTCACGGGGCGATCACCGCGCATGACGTACAGCGCCAGCAACTCTGGGCGGCTGTAGTGACCCGTGACGTCGAGCGTCATTGATTCTTCGCGTACGCGGGAGAGATCGATGGTGGCCATGAGTATCGCCTCTTCCTCAAAGAGCGGACCGGCGAGATAGGTTCCATCGGGGCCGATGATGGCGCTACCTCCGCGCATGATGAACTGCTCGTCGTTGGTGACGCGCGACGGGTGCGGCTCGAGGGTGGCCGGCAACTCACTCGCACGCATGAGTGATCCCGCGGCAAGGACGAAGCAGCGTCCCTCGAATGCGTAATGACGACTCGCGACCTGATGCATCTCGTGCACGGTTGGCCACAATGCGACGTGCACGTCTTCTCCGCTCTCGTGCAGGCTTTGTCGTGCGAGTGGCATCCAGTGTTCCCAGCACACGAGCGCGCCGATGCGCGCGCCGTTGATCGATACGGCGCGAATACCATCAGCATCGCCGGCGCCCCACACCATGCGCTCGGTGTACGTGGGCATGAGCTTGCGATGATGATTGAGCAGTGCGCCATCGAGGCCGAAGGTCAGAATGCTGTTGTACAGCGTTCCTCGGCCTGCGCCTTCGTCAACGCGCTCGCTGATGCCGATGACGAGCGAGACGTGATTCGTGCGTGCGATGTTGGCGAGGATTCGCGTTGCGTCGCTCGGAACGACTACGCTTTGCTCCGCGAGCTGGCGATACACGGCTTTGACGGGCTGGTGGTCCCAGAGTGCGACGTCGCGGCAGACGTCGAGCCAGATGGGGTAGCCGGGTAGCCACGTCTCGCCGAACACGACGAGAGTGGCGCCTTGTGCTGCGGCGTCGGCTGTCTGCGCAGCGATGGTTGCGAGACCAACGGCAAGCGTATGCGGAACGAATGACTGAACAACGGCGACGGTGAGTGTCGTGGGCGTTGGCATCGCGAACGATGATTCGTGGCGAGGCGGGTCGCAAGCGGACTGTCGTTCGGTAGCTGGGTATAATCGCTGCGAAGGTAGATCCCGACACTCGCTTCGCTCCTGCGGGATGACAACCGCTTCACGCTAGCCAGCAATCGCCTTGGCGCGGTCGCCCTTCGTGAAGAGCAGACTTTTTCGCGCACCACCGACGCTCGCCTGAACGACATTCACCTGATCGTCGAAGAGGTCGCTCAGGATTCCGTTGCGAACCGCGAGCGCCGCCAGCCCCTCCGCGCTCGTTGTCTCGACGCAAATCCACAGCAAATCGGTTGTACGCTTTGTACCGCACGAGCGCATCGCCATCGGGCGACCGGCGCGGTCGGCGAACCCGAACGTCGCCGACACGTAGGCAAGTGCCGCAGCATCCCATGCGGCGCCCGGCGTCGCAGGCAGCGTGCCTTTGTGCATGTGCGTGACCGCGGTGCCGAAGTCGTCGGCGAAGACGCGAATCGTCGCACGCACTACACCATGCGCGCGATCCTCCGTCAGCTCGGTGATCGTGCTGTGCAGCGGATGTGCGCGAGCCGCTGCTGGAAATGACACGAGCATCACCAGCCCGGCAGCGAGGGCTGCAACCAGCCGGCGACGCATCACCACGGACTCCGCTGCACAGCCCACGCGGATCCGACAATCACGACGAGCGATGACACGGCAACGACTCGCGCACGGAGCGGTTGCCACGCAGCGCCCGGCGCTCTCGCGCGCTGGATCGCGTAGTCCACGCCGGCGAATGCGATCGCGATGGCCGCGAGCACCACGAGCTGCCCCGCCTCGATGCCAATATTGAAACCGAACAGCGGCACGGCGAGCCGATCCACAAAGAGCGCCTTGAGATAGTTCGCGAACCCCGCGCCGTGTACCAGACCAAAGACGCCGGCGAACACCGGACGATATCGACCACCCCACATTGCCTGATCGCGATCGCGCACGATGAGATTCTCGATGCCGGTCGCAACGATGGTTATCGGGATCAGGAACTCGATGATGTTCGACGGAAGCGTGAGTAGTCCCGTCACCGCAAGCGCGAGCGTGATCGAATGTCCGATCGTGAACGCAGTGATGACCCACAACACCTTCTTCAGGTCGCGAAAACGATAGATCGCTGCGAGCGCGACGAGGAAGAGGATGTGGTCCATCGCCTCGATGTCGACGATGTGGCGAAAGCCGAGCTGCGCGAACGTGAGGAATTCGCTCATGACCGTGCCCGATAGAGAACAGGATTCACCGCCTGCGCCAGCGCGAGATGCCGACGCGATTCGGCGTCATTTCCAAGCGCGCGCTCGATGACACCGGCGTGATAGAAGAGCTGCGCGTCGTTCGTCCCTTCGCCGAGCGCGAGCGTCATTGCCCGCTGTGCCTCAATGTCGCGCCCTTGCTTGTGCAGTGACCACGCGAGAAGATCATACGCATAAACGTCCTTTCGCGTCTTCAGCTCCTCGCGAATCTTCTTCGACACCAGCGCGACGTGGCGGTCGTGATCGAGCAGGAAGAGACTCCACGCGCGGTGGTACGCGCCTGGCTGCCGGAGCACTGCCACGTCGAGCACGTGCGCGTACTCCGCAGCTTTCGCCGTGTCGCCGAGTGCGGCGTACGCGTCGCTCAGTGTGCCGAGTGTCGCTGGATCGAGCGTGACGGCGATTGCGCGTTCACCGAAGGCGATTGCGCGCTGCCACCTCTGTTGCAGCAGCGCGCTGTGCGCTACTGCGGACAACAATCGATAATCGTTTGCGTGAGCCGAAAGGCCTTCGCGATAGGCGGAATCCGCGGCGACGTACTTCCCCGCGCGGAGCTCGACGTCTCCAACACGAAGCCAGAACCATGCGAGCTGTTCGCGCGGCACGTTGGACGTCTTCTGCACGGTGACGAGCGCCGCGTGCAACAGGCGTCGCGCCTTGTCGGGCTGTCCCTGAATTTCCGCCCAGCGTGCGAGACGAGGTGCGACAGCTGGATCACCGAGCGCGACGTGAAGGTTCGAGAAGGAGACACGCGCCGAGTCGTACTGGCCGAGCTCCATCTCGATGTCGCCGACGGCGGCGCTGAGTGCGGGGTTCTCGGGATCGGCGTTGCGTGCGTTGCGCGCGAGCGGCAGTGCTTCATCGAAGCGGTGCTGTGCGAGCAGTGCAGTGATGAGCACCTGCGTCGCCGCAGCGTTGCGCTCCTTGCGATTACGGATGGAACGTCGCGCTGTTGCTTCGGCCAGCACAGCGTCGCGCGGATCGCCGGTCTCGCGGCCGCGTGCGAGGTAGAGTGCACTCAGACGCGCGAGATCGAGCGCGCCCGTTGGGTCACGCTCGGCCCGTTCGGAAAAGTATTGAATGTCGAGATCGCGAATTTCCGCATCCGACTTGAGCGGAACTGCCTGCTGTTGTGCTCCGGCGGTGCGGTCCGGCGATGTTTGCCGACCGCACGCCGCGAGTGTCGCGGCTCCCGCGATGAGTGCGTACTTCACGTACGTCGAAAAGAGCCGCGACATGATCAACACCTATTTCGCCGGTGCAAGGTAGGGGAACGTGGTCGTGAAACCGCCGTGCGAGGGCACGTTGTCCGTGCAGAGCGGGAGTGTGAATGGCTTGCAGACAAACTGTGTGGGATCGAGGAGATCGCTGAACACGGCGGTGAGCGAGATGTCGACGACGTCGTCAGCGAGCTTGCGACCGCCGTAGCCCTTTCCCGTTCCGCTGAGCACGTAGCTCAGGTAGCCAGCGGTCGCCTGCGGCTGATCGGTCTGCACCTGCAGCATGTCTGGCAGCAGCGTTGCTGCAAGAGCCGTTTGGAGTCCTGTCGCGGCGGGACGGAACTGTGCGACGAATCCCTTCACCGGCGCTGTGAAATTTGCGACGTCGTCAGAGGGATTGGAGCTGCCGTGGAACGCGTGATCGCGCTTGAGCAACAGCACTTCGCTCACGAGCGGATTGCCGAGTCGCTGCACTTGATTGTATGTCGCAGGAAGGTCGGTCGGCGTGATCACGCCCGTGGTGGAATCGCTGCCGCATGCGGCACCGAAAGCCAGTGTGGTGGCGCCGAGAACCGCGAAGGCACCCAGCCGCGCCTGACGCAGGAGATAACTCTTCAACATTGAAATGAATCCTCGAATCAGTGAGTGATATGGAGCGACGGAGCGTTAACGGCTCGTCGTGCCCCAGAGGCCGAGCTTCGCATTGCCGCCCGCGGTCAGCTGCGCCGTGGGGAGCTCGATGATGATGGACAGCACGTTCGATCCCTTGAGCGCGTCGACGGCCGTCGCGACCGAGCGAAACGAGCTTGCAGATGGCGTGTCCGGGATGAGCGACAGCGGCCCCGTGCTCGGCTTGCGGTCGGGCAGGATGCGGAGAAACGTCTCGAGGTCGAGGAAGAACGGATCTTCGCGCGCGCCGGCGTAGACCTGCATTCCCGATGCGGTGCCGATGCTCTGGTTGATGTTGCCGGTTACGGTTGGCGCTGCGTCACTCACGGTGTTCATCATGCCGCCGACGACGGGCGGCGTCATCGGGCCGCGCACTTCGACGGTCTGTGTTGGTCCGCTGCCGTGGAAGGTGACCTGAATGACCTTGTCTTCCTTTGCGTCGCCGGTGTTGTCGATCTTGAACTGATAGAGAATGTTGGGATCGAAGGATGTGCCCGGTGTCTGTGCTGGTGTAATCAGCGGATGCGTGTTCATTGCGAGCACGATGCGATCGGCGCTCGCGCCGGGGAACGCGTAGAAGTCGGACATGTCCATCGCCGGATTGAGCTCGACGAGCGGATTGTCCTGGTGATCGGATGCGCGCGCGGCGCGGGTACCGAGCGCGGCGACAAGTCCGAGTGCTGCGAGCACTGCGAGACCGCGGCGGCCTCGTGTCATGCGGAACTGCATTGTTCCTCCGTTTTCCTGTGTTCAGGCGGCGTCAGCGAGAGTTCGCCGATCCACACGTCGTCGCTCTTCGAGCAGGCGTCGAGGTGTTTACGTCGCGATGTCTGAATTGGATTTGTGCGGATTCGAATGAATCCGAACCGGGCGGAGCCGACGTACAGTCGGAGGGCCCCTTCGCGTTACTTGCGCGCGGCTTCTCTTTTCTCGCGCAGCTCGCGCAAGTCGCCCTCGAACGTCGCCAGCTCAGACGGCGCGAGCGCGATGCCCTCGATCATCATGTCGTAGGCCTCGCTCCAGAACTCCCCCTCGCGGAGAGCGAACGCGAGACCGAATCGAGCGAGCGCGTCTCTCGGCGACGCCGCCAACGCTTCCGTGTACGCCGCGATCGAATCAGCGAGGCGATTCGCTCCACGCAACCAGCGTCCGCGGCAACGCAGCACCATCGCGCGCTCGAGATCGGGACGATCGCGAAGCGCATCATCATCCGGGAGCTCGCCGAGCGCTTCATCGAAGCGCTTCAGTCCACCGAGTGCGTTTGCCTTGCTCACCCGCAACCCATTCGTGAGTGGAGCTTCGGCTGCCATCGTCGCGAGCATGGCCAGCGCGTCATCGTTCTTGTCGTCGCTGATGAGAAGGTCAACCACCGACTCCTGCGCCGACCGCCGCCTCGATGGAAAGCGCTCAGCGACACGCCGCGAGAATGCGGAAGCGGCTTCGTTGTTCTTCTGCTGGAGGTAGAGCTTGGGAATGACCTCGCTCAGCACTTCTGGCGGACTCTCCATCGCGATGTACGGTGCAAGTCGCTGCGCGGCGAGATCGAGAAGGTGGAGATCGATGAGCATGTCGCTCTCGGCAAGCACGCAGGAGTCCGCCAGATCGGGGTCCTCGAGTGCGACCGCCTGGAATTCCGCTTGCGCTTCTTCCGCCGAGATCTTGCCGAGCGTTCCGAGAATCTTTGCGTATCCGATGCGACCGAGACTGGTGTTGCCCAACTGCGCGGTTTGCGCGCGATAGGCGTCTCGCTCGCGTGGTGACGCGCTCGCGAGCACTTCGTACGTCAACTGCGTCCACGCACCGACGAGGCCCGGCGCGACGTCTTCGATGCGCTGCATCGTGGCGACCAGGCTCTTCGCGTCCGCACTTTTCAGATGTTGCGCGATGAGAGATACGGCGACTTCGAGGCGTCGTGGATTTGCGCGGAGGGCTTCCAGCAGGTCGTCTTCGGATGGAGAGCGCTTGCTGATGATGGTGGACATCCCGTCGATGATGACCATGCGGGTGCGGGCATCAATATCGGTGTTGCGCAGCAGCCGCTGGAGGCCGCTCTCGTCGTCCAACGCGGTGTACAGTGTTGCCGCGGCGCGTATGCCTGTCGCTTGCTTGAACCATTCCTCGAGCGTCCGCGCCTCATCAACGGCGGCGTCACGGTTTCGCGGAAGCTGGAGGAGTGCATAGAGCAGGCGCGCTTCGATCGCCGACGTGATTGGTAGCGCGTCTTTATCGTCGGTGTGCAGGATGTAGTCGAGCATTTCAAGCGCGTCGTCCACCTGCTCGGCGCCAACGAGCAGCCTCGCCTTCGTGAGTCGAGCGAGTGGGCCGAGCGAACGCGACGCGGCCTGTTCGGTGAGGTAGGCGAGCGCGAGCGGCGCGCGATTCTCGACGACGTACGACATCGCGTACCGTTCGTCGACCGGATCCTGCAGCTTCGGCCAGAATACCGCCACCTGTGCGAGCACTGCGCGCGCGTCGTTACCCTCGCCGAGATTTCCGTGCGCGGCGGCGAGGAGAAAGTAGACGTCCCAGCTTTCCGTGCCGGCGACGATCAATCGCCTGAACTTGATCGCGGCCTCTGCGGGTCGCTGTGCGAATAGCAGCGCTGTCGCGCGCTTCATCTCGCACAGCTCACGCGTTTCCGGGCTTCGCTTCTCAGCGACGGCCGTCCATTCGTCGACGGCGTCGACGTCTCCTTCCATCGCAAGCACTTCGCAGAGCGCGAAGATCATTGGTGGCGGCACCGTGGACGGATCGACCTTGAGCGCGGTGATGAGTCGGCCGCGCAGGATGGGATCCGAGAACGTTGCGACGACACTCGTGCCGATGTTCTGGAAGTGAGCAAACTGCGAGCTCATACGCTCGAGCTGCGCTGGCAATTCGGCAAAACGTCCGAGCATGGCGAGCGAATCCAGACGAAGCAGCGACGCCTGCGCATGTGCCGGCTCGACGGCGAGTACGGCATCTGCCTGCGCGAGTGCCTGCTCGTGCTCGCCGCGCGACTGCAGCAGAAACCCGAGCCACAATCGCGCGTCGCGCGATTCGTTCGGGTAGGCGGCGACAGCCTCAGTGAAGTGGCGAATCGCCTCCTCCGTCTTGCCGAGTGTGTTGGCGAGCAGCCCTTCGGAAACGCGAAGCTGTGCCGAATCGCCGAATGCTTCGCGCGCCTTGGCCATGGTGGCGATCGCATCGTCATTCTTGCCAGCTTCGCTTTGCGCTTCGGCGAGAAGCAAACGCGATTCCAGCGAGTCTTCGATCGCGACCGCGCGCGTCGCGTTTGCGAGGGCCTCCGCAATGCGACGACTTCTCAGGCTGGAGCGCGTGGCAAGGTGAAGCATCCGTGCAGCGATTGAAACGCCACCCGCATCGTACGCCACCGTTGCCAGGCGAGTGACGAGCGCGTTCGCATCGTCGCTCCATTTCTGAACCGTGACGTCCTCGAGCAACTTACGCGCTTGCTGGCCAATCGCGGCGAGCGCCGCTGCGCTGCCGGGTGCATCAAGCGCACGCGCGAGTGCGTACACGTAGCCTTCGTCGAAGTCGAAGACGCCGCGAATCAGCTCTTGCAGCGCGAACGATTCTGCCTCCTTGCGCGAATACGCCGATGCACTGTGTAGCGCCGCGAGCACAAAGCTGAGGCGATCAGGGAAGTTGCTTGCACCCTCACGCTCTTCCTCGCTTTCGATCCGCTCGCGATATGCGGCGAAGGCTCGCCGCTGCAACGCACGCGTGCCCGCCGGATCGAGCGCGGCGCGTTGTGCGGCGAGGTGTGGCCGAATGAGATCGTGACAGCGCCACCGGCCATTCGGAAGCGCCTTGATCATCGATCGTCGAACGAGCGACTGGAAGTCTTCCGCGCTGATCTTTGCATCGAAGAGCGTCCGCAGCAAACTCAGATCGAACCAGTCGAGCGTGGACAGGTCCGGCGCGATCGTGCGAAGCGACTCACTCGGCAGCGTCGAGATGATGCCGTCGTAGATCCAGTTCGTGCGCGCGCTGTCGTCGAGCAGAGGCGTATTGGCCAGTACCTCCTTGCCACGTGCTTGTACTCCCTCGACGTACATCGTGAGCAGCAACGGGTGTCCACCGGTGAGGGCGTACGCCGGTTCGGTTTCCGACGCTTCGCGGCCGGCAGCCTCGAGAAAGGCGGAGGTCTGTTGCCGCGTGAACGGGCCAAGCGTGGAGGATACGTAGTCGCTGCGAGCGAATACCGTTGTTGGAACGGTGTGCCCGGTGAGATAGAGGCGAAAGCCGGGAAAGCGCGCGTGCAACCGCGGCACCATTTCACGAAGGACGAAGCGCTGCAATGGCCCTTCATCGAGATGCTCGGCGCCGGACACGAAGAGTACCCAGACGCGATCGCGCAGTTGCGACAGAACCCGTTCGAGGAGATCGAGACGTCGCGTGCGCCGATCGAGCTGTACGACTGTCGCGAGATCGCCGAGCTGCATCGTGACATTGCCTTGCGACGCTTCCCGGATGGAGCCGAGAAATGACGCGCGCATGTCGATCTCCGGCGCGTAGTTCACGAGCGCCTGTTTTCCTTCGTCGGCGGCGAGCTGCGCAAGCTGGCTCTCGAATTCCGCTGCGAGCTTCGCGTCGACTTGCGTGACGAGTTGCCGCATGATCTCGCTTTCGGTCGTGCCGGGCGTGAGCTCTATCCTTGCGCTCGGGATCGCGGCGCTGTGGCTCCTGCGCAGCGTATCGATGAGCGCGCGGCGTCCCATACCGGGAAGACCGTCGACGAGCAGCACCCAACGCGGACTGTCTTGCGTGACGAGCGTCTCGAACTGTCGGATCTCCGCGTCGCGTCCGACAAAGGTCGTGACCCCTCCAGGGCTCACGTCTTCGGCTCGCCGGGACCGTGTTGCTGATGGACGTCCTTGAGCTGGCCGCCCTTCGCTGCGTTCATGTTCATGTCGTCGTTGCCGCCGGCCGCTGATGCTGTCTGCGATGCCTTGTCGATGACCGAGCCGGGTCCGGTCGCCGACATTCGCATCGACGTACCGCCGCGGTCGGTCTCGAACGTCGTGTCTTTGTGCTTGAAGACGAGACGTCTGCCGAGGAAGAGCGCGATACTGACGACGATCACGACAGCTACGGCGATGATGAGCGTCCGCTGAATTTCATCCGACACGGTCGTCCTCCTCGTACGAGTGAGTGTGGCGCGGCTAGGACGTCCGTGGCACGATTGCCAACGTGCAGCGGGAGATGCAAACCATCTTGCCCGCCTCGTCGCGGATCTCGATGGACCAGACGTGCGAGGTGCGTCCGAGATGCACGGGCGTTGCCGTCGCCGTGACGACGCCGCTCGACTTCGCGCGCAGGTGGTTGCCGTTGATCTCCTGCCCCACCGCCATGAAGTGATCGAGATCGATGCGCGATGCTGCGCCGATCGACGCCACGGTCTCGGCGAGTGCGATTGACGCGCCACCATGCAGAATGCCGAAGGGCTGGTGCGTGCGCTCGTCGACGGGCATCGTCGCAACGAGCCCTTTCTCGTCGATCCGCACGATCTCAATGCCGAGCAGTGATGCCATCCCCTTCGTGGCGATGGCGCGGAGCGTCTCTGTATCGGTCACGGCACCACTCGCTGTGGACGCGCGCGCATGAGCGCTTCGATTTCTGCGATCTCGCGCGGCGCGTTGCTGATGCGCTCGAGTCCGTTCGACGTGATGATGTAATCGTCCTCGATGCGCACG
Organism: bacterium; assembly: GCA_040003345.1. Lineage (GTDB taxonomy): Bacteria > Gemmatimonadota > Gemmatimonadetes > Gemmatimonadales > Gemmatimonadaceae > AG11. The sequence goes on along the minus strand of JBDUCR010000001.1, from coordinate 5,352 downwards.
CCGGTGTTCTCGTATTTCTGTACCATCGGTCTGACCTTGGCGATGAATGCGCGATTCTTCGGCGTGTCGGGCAATGCTTCGAGCATCGAGGTGCCGATGTAAATGCCCGGCTCGATCGTGAAGGCGTCGCCTTCCTTATATGTGTGATTGCCGGTGTAGAACTGTGCCGGATCGTGAACGGCGAGGCCGAGCCCGTGCGAGATGCCGTGAATCATCCAGAACATCGACTGCCGGCATGAGCGTGGATTCTGCGTGCAGTTGGTCGGCCATGGAAGGTCGAGCGTAGCGTCGGTGCCTTCAATGAGTCCGAGCTTTGCGAGACCGCGCTCGCGAATGTCGAATGACGAATCCGAAGCCGCTGCCGCGAGCATGCCAGGCTTCGAGTTCCGCTCGGCGGCAAGTTGTGCGTCGAGCACGAGCTGGTAGATCTGTTTCTGCTCGGCGGTGTACTTGCCGCTCACGGGAATCGTGCGCGTGATGTCGGCGGCGTAGCCTTCGTACTCGGTGGCGGCATCCATGACGACCACGTCGCCCGGCTTTACGTCGCCGCGATCGCGCATGTAGTGCAGCTGCGTGCCGTGTACTCCGCCGCCGACGATCGATCCATACGACGGACGTGCGCCGCCGAGTCGCATGAAGGTGTACTCGAGTGCGGCCTGGATCTCGTACTCTTTGGTTGGCTCGGCAATCGACATCGCGGCGCGATGTCCTTCGGAGCTGATCTCGGCTGCTTTCTTGAGGAGCGCGATCTCGGCTGGACTTTTCTTTGCGCGGAGCTCGTCGACGATGGAGTGTGCGTCGCGAACGGCGAGTCCGTTGTGCTTTGCGGCGATGGTGCGGACGAACTGTTTTCCGCGCGTGAGTGAGTCCTGCGACGCGAAGTCAGCGTCGGCAAAATCGGTGAGTGTGTAGAGCGGGAGGCCGGATGAGGCGAGTGAATCGACCACCTTCTCGATCGACGCGAATGCGCGCGCGCCCATGTGGAGGTCGCGCACGACGGTCGCGGAATCTGGGCGTCTGCCATAGTAGAAGGCAGAGCGTGCGCCGACCGGTGTGATGAACAGCGTGTTCGCACTCCGACCGCCGCGGACGACCATCACGAGTGCGGCGTCGGGCTCGTCGAAGTTCGTGAGGTAGTGGAAGGCCGGGAGTTGGTAGAATGGGCCGAAGTCGGTGATCGGCGTGCGTCCACCGAATGCGACGACGACGCCGTCGCCGATGCGCGCCGCGAGAGAGTCGCGGCGTGCGGCGTATTCGGAGGTGGGGATCTGAGCGTGGAGACAGAGCGGAAGTGCAAGCGCAAAAATGGCGCGGCAAATCCCGACACTCACTCGCTTTGTTCGCGTCTGCAGGATGACGCAATCCGAGATCATGGCACCAGCCCCGGACGCGGCGCGCCGATCTGATATTCCTTCGGCGGCTCAGCGCCCATGAGATTCTTCACGAAATAATCCCAGCGCCTCCGCATCATGTACGTCGACATGTTGCCGTAGCCGTGCGGCTGGTTCGGCAGCATGAGGAGATCGAAATCCTTGTTCGCCTTGATCAGCGCATCGGCGACGAGCGTCGTATTGTTCGGCGGAACGTTATCGTCGAGCGTCCCGTGCGCGAGCAACAGCTTGCCTTTGAGGTTCTTCGCGTTCGTCTGATTTGCCTCGGGCACGTAGCTGTCGGAGCCGTTCGGACCGTGCTGGAGCAGGCCCTGATAGCGCTCGCCCCAATCGTCTTCGTAGACGCGGTTGTCGTGATTGCCCGACTCGGCGATGCCCACCTTGAAGAAATCGGGATAGCGGAACATCGCGTCGGCCGTGGCAAAGCCGCCGCCGGAGTGACCCCAGATGCCCGACTTGTCGAGATCGATGAACTTGTAGCGCGACGCGAGCTCCTTCATGCCTGCAACCTGATCGGGCAGCGTGTTGTCGCCCATGCGTGCGTAGTACGCGTCATGGAACGACTTCGAGCGCCACGGTGTGCCCATGCCGTCGATTTCGACGACGACAAAGCCCAACTCGGCGAGCGCCTGATTGTCGCCGCGCGCTGGGCTGAACTGGCGACCACCAACACTGCCCGTCTGCGGACCAGGATAGATGTGGTTGATGATCGGATACTTCTTCGTCGAGTCGAGTGACGACGGCGTGTACATCAGACCATATAAATCCGTCTTGCCATCGCGCGCCTTGACGACGATTGGCGTCGGCGGCTTCCAACCCGTGGCGAGCAGCTTCGAGATGTCGGCCTTCTCGAGCGTCGACACGAGCTTGCCTTCCTGATCGCGCAGCACCGTCACGGGCGGGACGTTCGGTTGTGCGTACGTGTCGACGAACCAGCGCCCGGATGACGAAACCGTGACGTCATGATCGCCATTCTCCGGCGTCAACACCGCGAAGCGCTTGCCGTCCATGTTCACGCGGCACAGCTGACGGAAATACGGATCGCGTCCGGGAGTCTTGCCAACGCAACCGAACCAGATCGTGCGGGCCTTCTCGTCCATGTGCATGATCTGCGTGACGTTGCCAACGCCCGTCGTGATCTGGCTCTTCAGCTTGCCCGTCGTGAGATCGTAGAGATAGAGCTGGCCCCAGTCATCGCGCTCGGAGAACCAGATGACTTCATTCGTCGCCGGCATGACGTGCCAGTTTGCCCTGCCGTTCCCTGACTCGTACTGCGTCGCGACGGTCTCTTCGAACACGTCGCGGATCGCGCCAGTGTTCGCATCGGCGACGCGAAACTTTTCGTTCTTGTGATCGCGCGACGTCGACACGAACGCGACGTGCGAGCCATCCGGATACCATTCGACGTCCGTCCACTCATCGCCGCGACAGGCGATGTCGTCGCAGAGCGTGGAGCGATGCTCGTCGGCGGGCATTTTGAAACGAATGACCTTCTGCGATTCCACGTCGATGACGACGCGTTGAATCGTCGTGATGATGCTGTCGCCGGGGAGTGGATAGGCCCAGTCCGATAGAGCGGGATGTCCGGTGCTCGTGCTGACGAGATACATGTGCCCGACGCCGCGCTCATCCTGCTGGAAGGTCGCGATCTTTTTCGAGTCGGGCGACCACATGAGAATGGGGCGATCCGAGTGCGTCCATCCCGCATTGTCCGTCGCGTAGCCGAAGCTCTTCACACCGTCGGTCGTGAGCTGCGTCTCCTTGCCGGTCGCGACGTCCTTCATCCAGAGGTTGTAATCCTTGATGTATGCGGAGCGCTTGCCGTCGGGTGAACGGAGCTCGGGGCGTGCACCAGCGGCGCCGCGACGTCCGCCGACCGCTGGCGTCGCCGCCTCGCGATCATCGACTATCGCTCCGCAGCGGCCCGTCTCCACGTTGCAGTCGTAGCGACGTTGCTGCACTCGCACACGAATGGAGCCGTCGGGCGCATACTCGTACGCCTGAAAGGGCAGCTGCATCGGGTCGTACGTGGTCCCCGTCGCGGCGGTGAGCCCGGCCGCGAGCTTCGTCTGATCGAATGCTCGTGTCCGTGTGCCCTTCGCCGGATCTACAAGGATGAACTCGACGCCCGCGGCGGTCGTAACGCGATACCAGAAGCGATCGTCGGGCAGGAACGTCGGTCTGACGCCGGCTCCGTACACCAGCGGCGCGGTCGCCGGCGCAAGCGCGCGCTCGGCGCGTGCATACTCGGCGGCGGAGACGACGCGCGCCTGTTGTGCGCCGGCGTGTTGAGCGAGGAGCAGAGCCAGCGACGGTGCAATGACGCGGCGAAGGATGGTCGAAGACATGCGAACGCTCTGATCGAAGAGGGTGGCCGTGACAATACTATAGAAGAATGCACGAAGGGCAGCCGCGGGTCGAGGGTGCTGGCGGCCCAACTGCCTGATCCGTATCGTAGCGCGTGCCCGAACTTCCCGATGTCACCATCTACGTCGAAGCACTCGAGAAGCGAATCGTCGGGCGCCAGCTCGCCGGCTACGCGATTCTCAGTCCGTTCATTCTGCGAACGGTTGACCCTCCGCTCGACGCCGCCGTCAACAGGACCGCGATCGGCGTATCCCGGCTGGGCAAGCGTATTGTCATGGAATTCGAAGACGAGTTGTTTGTCGTCATTCACTTGATGATCGCGGGTCGCTTTCGATGGATCCCGTCGAACGCGAGGAAGAAGCTGCCTGCACGCATCTCGCTTGCCGAATTCCAGTTCGACAGCGGAACGCTCGTGCTGACGGAGGCGGGCACGAAGCGGCGCGCGTCACTGCACGTCGTACAGGGCCGCGCGGCCCTCGAGCAATTCAATCGCGGCGGACTCGAGGTACTCGATGCAACGCGAGACGAGTTCGCCGAGCGGCTCGCGCGAGAGAATCATACGCTCAAGCGGTCGCTCACCGATCCTCGGCTGTTCAGCGGCATCGGCAACGCGTACTCCGATGAGATTCTCCATCGGGCAAAGTTGTCCCCGCTGAAGCTCACGTCGCGTCTCACTGACGACGACATCTCCGAGCTCTTCAGCGCCACCAAGGTGACACTCATCGAGTGGACCGACCGGATGCGCGCCGAGCTCGGCGACGGATTTCCGGAGAAGGTGACTGCGTTCCGCGAGGGAATGGCGGTGCATGGGCGCTTTCGCGAACCTTGTCCCGTATGCGGAGCGCCGGTGCAACGCATTCGGTATCGCGACAACGAGACCAACTATTGCGCGCGTTGCCAGACCGAAGGCCGGCTGCTTGCGGATCGGGCGCTCTCGCGGTTGCTGAAGCAGGATTGGCCGAGGACGCTGGAGGAGCAGGAAGGGTGAGTCGTCGCGTTCGGGCTGGACGTCGCAGTGTTTCGTACGGATGTTTGAAGAACGACCGACTGGAGATCAGCAATGTTCGACGCACATTCACGTCGTCAATTTCTCGGCGCATTCGCGGCGGTGCTTGCCGGTATGTTGCTGCCGCGTAATCGCGCGTGGGCAGTCGGGCGCGGATTGGATTCGGTCGGTCCGCATCCGGTACCGAGGCCCGGTATTACTGGGGAGAAGGTGTTGACGAAGGAGCAGCTGGAGAGCAAGCCGAAGCTCATCGCGCTCTTCGACGACGTGCGTGCGATTCCAGAAGTGGTGGATGGTATCCGTTGCAACTGTGGCTGCACGAATCCGCCGGAGTACTATTCGCTGCTCTCGTGCTATGAAGGCAAGGGCATGGCCATGAGCTGTGTGATCTGTCAGGGTCAGGGTCGACTTGCGGTGCGGCTGCACAAGGAAGGCAAGTCGCTCGACGAGATCCGTGCGGCTGTGGATGCGAAGTTTGGGTGACACGAGGTGCAGATCCTTCGACTCGCGTCGCTCGCTCCGAATGACGGACACTTTCTCCCGGACGTTTGTACATCGATGACTGCTCGCACTCATGCGTTGGTGCTC
>JBDUCR010000150.1:0-4960 GCA_040003345.1 bacterium | reverse complement strand
ACGTTCCAGGCTACGCGTTGTGCCGGGACGACTGTAAGGGGCTGTGTCCGACGTGTGGTGCCGAGTTGAACCTCGGTCCGTGCGAGTGCCAACAGCCTTGAGTCGTCCGGTTCTTATCCTTTTCCGACCAGACAATGGCCGTCCCGAAGCGCAGAACCAGTAAGCGAAAGAAGCGCGCACGCAACACGCACAAAACCGCGCCGGTCATCGCGATTCAGAAGTGCCCGCGGTGTCAGGCGATGAAGCGCCCGCACCATGTATGTGCCGAGTGTGGGTATTATGCAGGCGAGCAGCGAGTAGCGGCCAAGGAAGCCTGACCTTGGCGCGGATCGCGTTGGACGCCATGGGGGGCGATTTTGCTCCCCAGGCGACCGTAGCCGGCGCGCTGCTGGCGCTCGCCGAGCTCGATCCCGCTCACAGCATTCAACTCGTCGGCCGCACGGCTGTCATTGAGGAACAGCTTCACAACCTCATGGCCGGCGAGCTGTCGGCGCTCGGCGTTCATCGCGATCGCGTCTCCATCGTTGACGCACCCGATGTCATCGAGATGACGGACAAGCCCAGCACGGTCGTGCGCGGCAAGCCCCTCAGCTCGATGGCCGTCGGCCTGCGCCTGCAATCCGAAGGCAAGTCCGATGCGTTCGTCTCCGCCGGCAGCACCGGCGCACAGATGGCCGCGTCCATGGTCATTCTCCGCCTGCACGCGGGACTCAAGCGGCCGGCCATCGCTACCTTCTTTCCCACTCTCCGGAACACCATCGTCGTGCTCGACTCCGGTGCCAATGTCGACTGCTCCCCCGAGGAGCTGGTGCAGTTCGCACGACTTGGCGCCACCTACGCGCAGTGCGTCATGGGGCGCATCAATCCAGCCGTCGGATTGCTGAGCATTGGCGAAGAGCCGGAGAAGGGAAACGCAGTCACGAAAGAGGCGTATCTCCTGTTGCAGGACGCCGGGCTCAACTTCGTCGGCAACGTCGAGGGACGCGATATCCCGCTCGGTGGCACTGAACGTCACTCGCTCGACGTCGTCGTGTGCGACGGCTTCGTGGGCAACGTGCTGCTCAAGTTTTACGAAGCCATCGCGCCGCTCATGATCGAGACGCTGAGAAACGCGGGCGTCGACGCGGCGCAACTCGAGGCGGGGCTCAAGCACCTCGATTACTCGGAGCACGGTGGGGCTCCGCTCCTTGGTGTAAAGGGAGTCAGCATCATCGCGCACGGCAAGTCGTCGCCGCGTGCAATCAAGAATGCACTCAAGGCCGCGGCGCAGGCCGTCACGAGCGGAATGAATGATCTGATCGGACAGCGACTCTCCGACGCAACGGAGAGCGCAGCGTGAAGCGCCCCGTCGCGTACGTCGCCGGCACGGGTCGCGGCATTCCCGCGAAGGTGATGACCAATCATGATTTCGCCGCGCTCGGCCTCGAGACCGATCACGAGTGGATCGTCGAGCGCACCGGCATCGTCGAGCGACGCATCGCCCGCAGCGACGAGACCACGTGCACGATGGCTGCGGAAGCGGCTCGCGATGCGATGGCAAAGGCGGGCGTCAATCCGGGTGAGATCGACGCGATCATCCTGAGCACCGCCACCGCCGATCGTCTCCTGCCAGCGACGGCTGTCGATCTGCAGGCGGAAATTGGCGCGCGACGCGCCGCGGCGTTCGACATCTCCGCCGCATGCTCGGGCTTCATCTACGGAATGACGGTCGCCGAAGGGTTGATGCAATCAGGCGTCGTCGAAACAGCACTCGTCGTCAGTTCCGAAAAGATGAGCGCCATCGTCGACTGGAAGGACCGCTCCACCTGCGTTCTCTTCGGCGATGGCGCAGGGGCCGCGGTGCTCAAGCGCAACAACAAAGGTCAGCAGAGCAAGGGAATCCTGAGCGCGTTCATGCGGAGCGATGGAACGCTCGCGGAGCTGCTGTGGCGCCCCAGCGGCGGCGCAAAGATTCCCTTCAGCGAAGCCGTCCTCGCAGACCGCTCGACCTACGTGAAGATGGCCGGCCGAGAGGTGTTCAAGCACGCGGTGCGCTCCATGAGCGAAGCGTGCGATCGCGCCCTCGACGGTGCCAAGCTTCGCGGCGAAGACATCGACATCCTCATTCCGCATCAGGCCAACGTCCGCATCATCGAGGCGACAGCCAAGTACGCGAACATCCCGATGGACAAGGTCTACGTGAACGTCGATCGCTTCGGCAATACATCGTCCGCATCCATTCCGATCGCGCTCGACGAGGCGATCGAGCTCGGTCGCGTGAAGGAAGGCACCACCGCGCTGTTCGTCGCCTTTGGCGCCGGCTTCACGTGGGGCTCGATGATCATCCGGTTCTAGCGCATGCCGAGTGTCGTTCTACTGTTCCCCGGGCAGGGCTCTCAGGTACCGGGCATGGGAAAGGATCTCGCCGAGCAGTTCACCGCGGCACGTGAGATCTTCGAGGCTGCCGACGACGCGATCGGTGCGCCGCTCAGCAAGCTGTGCTTCGAGGGCCCGGCAGACGAGCTCACGCGCACGCTCAACGCGCAGCCCGCGCTGCTCACACACGGCGCCGCCGTGTGGGACGTTGTGCGCCACGCCGTTGGCCCACACGTCGTCGCGGCCGCGGGCCACTCCCTTGGCGAGTTCACCGCCTACCATGCCGCCGACGCACTCGCCCTGCCGGAAGCGGTGCGGCTCGTGCGCACGCGTGGACAGTTGATGTACAGCGCCGGCGTCAAACGGCCTGGCGCAATGGCCGCGATACTCGGCGACATGGACGTTGCTGGTGACGAGCTCTGCGCCCTTGCGGCCACGGACGGCATTGTCGTGCCGGCGAACTTCAACAGCCCCGGGCAGCTCGTCATCAGCGGTGAAGTGGCTCCTGTCGAGCGAGCGATGATCCTGGCCAAGGAGCACGGCGCCAAGCGTGCGATCCGGCTCAATGTCAGCGGAGCCTTTCATTCGCCACTGATGGCCGAGGCAGCACAGGGACTCGAGGACGCGCTCGAGCTCGCACACCTCGCTAATCCACGCTTTCCAGTCTACGCGAACGTCAACGCGCAACCGGTTACGGGTGCAGCGCTTGCGCGACGACTGCTCGTGGAACAACTCATGTCGCCGGTGCAATGGGCGCGTGAGATCGAAGCCATCGCGATGGTGCATCCAGACGCCCTCTATGTTGAGATGGGACCGGGTGCCGTGCTCAAGGGTCTCGTGAAAAAGATCGCTCCCGCGTTGAACGTCGTCACCTGCGGCACCGCCGCGGACGTGGGCGCCTTGCTCGAAATGGTGACAGCATGAAGATCGACCTCACTGGCCGCACCGCGCTGGTTACCGGAAGCACGCGTGGCATTGGACGCGCAATCGCCGAGACGCTCACGGGTGCCGGAGCGCGCGTCGCGGTGGTTGGACGCGATCAGGCGAAGGCCGCCGAAGTCGCGGCGGGTATCGGTGGCTCGGCGCAGGGATTCGGAGCAGATGTCAGCGAGCCGGCGTCAGTCGTTGCGCTCGTCGAGGGCGTTGAAGCGGCGTTCGGCCAGATCGACATTCTCGTCAACAATGCCGGCCTCACGCGTGACAACATCCTGTTCCGCATCAAGGACGATGATTGGGACATGGTGCTCGATGCGAATTTGCGTGGCGCGTTCATCGCAATACGAGCTGCGTCGCGCGGCATGATGAAGCGACGCTGGGGACGCATCATCAACATCGCCAGCATCGTCGGTCTTACGGGCAACAAGGGGCAGGCGAACTACGCTGCCAGCAAGGCGGGACTCATCGGTCTCACCAAGTCGGTGGCCAAGGAGCTGGGCTCGCGGAACATTCTTGTCAATGCGGTAGCGCCAGGGTTCATCGAGACCGACATGACGGCCGCGATGACTCCCGAGGCGCGCACCGCGTTGTCCGGGCAGATTCCCCTCGATCGTCTGGGTAGCCCGCAGGATGTCGCCGGAGCGGTCGCATTTCTGGCGTCTGACTACGCCTCGTACATCACAGGGCAGGTGCTCGTCGTGGACGGCGGAATGGTCATGTGATGTGGACGAACATCGCCGGAGGTTTTCCACGGTGTGCACGACAACAGTTGCAGTGACAAATCGATCGAACTCTCGCTAACTTTCCCGCGTTAATCACCCACAGGAGCCAGTCCATGGCCGACAATGCCAAGAAGGTCCGTGACATCATCGAGAAGGAGCTCGGCGTCGAGCGCGACAAGATGACCGACGAAGCGAGCTTCATCGAGGATCTCGGGGCCGACAGCCTCGACATCGTCGAGCTCGTTATGGAGTTCGAAAAGGAATTCAACATCGACATTCCGGACGAAGACGCGGAGAAGCTGCGCACGGTCGGTGATGCGGTGGCCTACCTGAACACCAAGGTCGGCGCGTAATGCGACGTCGGGTCGTCGTCACTGGACTGGGTGCCGTCACGCCCATCGGAAACGATGTGGCGACGACTTGGCGTGCGATGCAGGAGGGAGTGTCAGGCGCGGCAGGCATCACGAAGTTCGACGCGTCCGCGTTTCCCGTCCGCTTCGCATGTGAGTTGAAGGGCTTCGATCCGTTGAAGGCAATGGATCGCAAGGAAGCAAAGCGCGCGGACCCGTACTCACAGTACGCCATGGCTGCTGCAGTCGAGGCGATGGCGGATGCCGGTCTCTCCAACGGCGGCGTCGACGTCGACAGACTCGGGGTCATCGTGGGCAGCGGCATCGGTGGGCTCAAGAGCTTCGAGGAGCAGCACGACACGTTCCGCGAACGCGGGGCGAGCAAGATCAGTCCCTTCTTCATCCCGATGTTCATCGCTGACATCGCAGCGGGCATCGTGTCCATGCGCTTCAATGCGCGCGGACCGAACTACGCCACGGTTTCCGCGTGCGCCACCAGTGCGCACGCCATCGGCGACGCGTTCCGCACCATCCAGTACGGTGATGCCGACGTCATGATCACCGGCGGCTCGGAAGCCGCAGTGACGGCGATGTCGA
>JBDUCR010000145.1:0-16868 GCA_040003345.1 bacterium | reverse complement strand
CCCGCAGGAGCGAAGCGAGTGTCGGGATCTACTTTCGCGGCGATTATATCCTGCCCCGGTGCGGCGGACGGTGGATGCCAACTGAATGCACGGAAAGGGCGGATCGAAAGGGAAACAGCTGATCGATCTCCGAGCTCGAACGATTGTTTGTCGCCGTATCCGCTGTCATCCCGCAGGAGCCCCGACGCGGTGCGCGGGGTAAACTCCGCGAGTGTCGGGCTATTGTACCATTTCCGACACCTGACTGGCGCCCCAAAGACTTACTTCCCCGACGACCTCAACATCGCAGCAAATAACTCAACGGCTCTAAGATCGCCCGTTTGGCCGAGCTGGTAGAGCGCTGCGACACGCGCGTCGCGATGGCTGTTGTTGCGCGCGATGTCCAGCAGCTGCGGAACAGGGTCTTCGCTCTTCTCCGTCTTCCGCGCCAGCGCATACACTGCCTCGCGACGCAGTCCCGCCGCGTCGTCATCGACGCTTTCGCCCGGCAACGTTCCAGACGCCGCGCGCGCCATCAGATCCGACGCGCGACGACGATAGCGCATCAGACGAGTGGTATCACGCGCCGCTGCCGCCAGCGTCTCCCACCGCGGAAAAGAGTCCACCAGCACGAGCGGCAACAGCGCCTCGAGCGACGCACGACCTTCGCCCTTGCGTGCAAGCGTCTGGAGAAACTCTCCAGCCTCGCGCGTCGACACGGGTCCGAGATCAAGCACAGTGTCGCCAAGAACCGGCAAGGGCCCAACGGCGACCCGCAGCCAACTCGCGACACCTTCCACCATGCGCACCGACACCCGCAATTGACCAGGCTCGCAAGGCGCGAGATGCGTGTCCCACGGCGCGTGCGTGAGAAGTACGCCATCGTAGAATCGCGTGCGTGTTCCGGTAAGTCCGTCCGAGAATGACGTCAACCCGTCGCCACACGCGTCAGCGCGTGCCTTCGTCGAAAATGCCACGGTGCGCGTGCCGGCGTCGCGAAGCCGTTCCGCAAGAGGCTTCTGCGAGAGCAACAACGCAGGGGTGAGCAGTAGCGAGAGCGCGAGCCGGACTGTCGGTCGCATGATGAGCCTCACTGGCTGAGCAGATCGAGAAGAAACTGCTTTACACGCGGATCCTTGCGCTGTGCGAGCCACGAGATCGCCTTCTTCTTCAATTCAGGATTTTTTTCGGCTTTCGCGATAGCGAGCAGCTTGTCCGTGGCTTCTGTCTCACGACGCTGCGCGTACACGTACAGCATTTGCTCCTGCATGTCCTGCTGTCCGTTGAACTCGTCATACAGCGGAAGCAGGTCCTTGAGATCCAGTGCGTACGACGTCCCCCCCGCATTCTTTTCGTAGCCTCCCTGTGCAGTCACAGCGTAGCTGCAGCACGGCGACTGGCCCGCGTAGTACAACGCCTTCTTCCGAAGCTCGATCTCGTAGTTCTTGTCACGCGCGATGCCGAGTAGCCACGAGTTGCGATCGGCGGTGCGCTGACTTGCGACACCCTGAATGATCGCTTCGCGAATGTCCGGGCTGGCAGTCTTGTTGAACAGCGACCGAAGATATTCCGCCTCATCGCCAGTGCGACGTCCCTGCGAGATGGCGTACACCGCGCGAACACGCAGCTCAGTTGGAATCGTCGACTGCTCGGCGAACCGCCGGAGCGACGCCTTCGCCGCTGGGCTCCGATGTTGTGACAGCGCGGACAGCGCGCGATCGCGCGTGTCAGCATCGACCGCGTTGAACAGAATGGAATCGAGTGCTTTCGCGGCGCGCTCGGTGTTCACGGACGACAGCCAACTGACGGCCTCGCGACGCACATCCGGACTCGGATCCGTGCTGGCGACGCGAAGCAGAATATCGGCGCGCTCTTCCTCCTTCGTCTGTGCGACCATCGTGACCGCTTTCTTCCGCAACCGGATGGAACACTCGTCCTTACGACCGAGCAGCTTCTGCAACACCGGCAGCGCCTGGTCCGGATCGATCTGCATGATGCCCGCAAGCGCAACGAGCCGCATGTCGTCATCGTCCGTTGGACAGCGGCTTTCGTTCTTCAGAGTCTCAGCACCGTCATAGATCGTCTTTCCCGCCACGGCGTCGCCGCGCTTGGCCAGCTCGGAGAGAATGCTCGCGCGCAGCTGCTTGGCGTCGCTCAGCGTGCCCGCTTTCGGATAGCGCGTCGCCTGGCGATCGAGCGCGATCACTGCCGACCGCAGATCGGACGCGTTGTCGCTCTTGTAAAGCGCGTAGGCTCGATAGTAGAGCGCGTCGGGCGCGAAGTCCGAATCGGGATAGCGATCCACGACCGTCTGGAACAACATCGCGGCCCGCTTGTAATCGCCATCGGTGAGCGCCGTGCGCGCGAGACGATACAGCGAGTCCGCCGGATCGACAGGCTGCGACGTCGTCGGCGCAGGCAGCACCGGTGGTCGCATCGTCTCGTACGAGAACGCCAGCGCTGCGGGAGAACCCTGAGCGCCGGCCGACGCGCCAGATGACAGAACAATGAAGGCCAACAGTGTACGAATGCGCATGAGCTCTATGATCTCGCGTGATCTCAGGTGCCCGCCGACGCAGACATGCCGGCTGGAATTGTGGAGCGAAGCTTCGGAAGAACGTTCCGCTTGTCGAGCGATTGATTGAGCGCGTCGAGATCGACAGGCCGTCCGTCATTGGCATACTGCGAGAGCTGCATCAGGACGTACTCGAGATCCTGTAGCAACCGCGTAATCACAGGATCCTCACCGCGACGCGTCGCGAGGAGAATGCGCGTGGTGCCGAGCAGCTCGCGTGAGAGCGCGGCGAACTGTGCGTCGACACGAGTCGCACTGTTGGATTGGGCCTGCGCCCGGAAACTCGTGAGCAGAACTTCAGTTCGCGTGAGATGTTCCACGACAGCAAGACGATAGGCCGCGCCGTCGCTCGCGAGATCGTTGGCCGCTGCATTCGCGCGGTCTCCGGCGGCGCCGCGCGGCGAATTCGTGCGCGTCGTCGCGACTCGCGCCGTCGCCGTCAGCCGATGCTCGGCGCCAGCTCGCTTCAGCGTCGTCGACTCCGCCGTCACCGCGACCTCGGCCGGCGGCGCAAGCTGAACCCTGTTGAGTGAATCGCGATTCGCCGGTGTAGCAACGTCGGGGTTAGCGGCCAGAGTAGCAGGCGCGTCCGCCGGTCCACGGGAAACGCGTCCGATAACGATGCCCGCCATCAACACTGCTGCAATTCCTGCAGCCGCGGCAATCCAACGTGCTCGACGCACACCACCGATCGGTATTGCGCCGGCGGCATCGCGCGAACGTGAGATCGCCTCCCACATCGCTTCGCGCGGGGGCTCGGGCGGCACGTTGTAGGTCTCTGCCGCATCTCGAAGCAGCTCGTCCAGCTCATCGTCCATCATGCCGTCTGATCTCCTGCAAAGAGTACGAGCGCGGCGCGAAGCTTGGCGCGCGCGTCGAACAACCGCGCCTTGGACGTTCCAACAGGAATGCCGAGCGTGGTGGAAATTTCTTCGTGCGTGTATCCCTCGACGTCGTGCATCACGAACACCGGCCGAAGCTTGACGGAGAGCGCGTCGATCGACGCGTGCAGCCGCTCGCGCAAATCGTGTGGGGCGACGCGAGTCGCGCTCGCCGGCAGCTCCGGCACGTCGTCGATCGACGAGGAGCGCGCACGAAGCCGGGTGACCGAGCGCATCCCGTTGAGGGACACACTCGTCGCGATGGTGTGCAGCCAGGTGGCAAGCGATGCGTCGCCCCGATATTGCTCCAGTCGGCTGAATGCACGGATGAACGTCTCCTGAGTGAAATCCTGCGCCAGATCGGCATCGCCCGCGAGCCGGAATGCCAGGCGATAGACGCGGTCAACGTGCGCGTCGTACAACGCACGTTCCGCCGCGCGGTCGCCGGCGAGACAACGAGCCACGAGTTGCTTGTCAGTCACGAAGTTGCAGTTCTCGCCGATGCCGTCTGGTGGGTGCCTGGCATTGCAAACGGGTAGACACAGAATGACAGGGAAGGGTTGGGTTTCCGTAAGGGTGACGCAGCACGGTCGTCGCCCACACAAGTCTCGCCAAGAGACTAGCTTACGAGTGATTCTCCACTTCGCTACAGACACAGGTCAAATGCCCTTCGCCGGATTCAAGCTCCACCCCGACCTCCTTCGCGGCACCAAAGAGCTCGGCTTCACACGCGCGACGCCCATCCAGGAGCAGGCGATCCCGCCAGCGCTCGAGGGCAGGGACGTACTCGCCTGCGCAATGACCGGCAGCGGCAAGACCGCAGCGTTTCTCCTTCCGATCCTCCACCGCCTCATGGGCAAGCCGCGCGGCGCCACGCGCGCACTCGTCATTACGCCGACGCGCGAGCTCGCCGCACAGATCGAGGACCATCTCAAGCAGCTCGCCGTGCACACGCCACTATCGGGCGCCGCGGTATTCGGCGGTGTCGGCATGGGTCCGCAGGAGCACGCGTTCCGCAGTGGCGTCGACGTCATCATCGCCACGCCGGGCCGGCTCCTCGACCATTTCAAGCAGCCATACGCCAAGCTCAGTAGCCTCGAGGTTCTCGTGCTGGACGAGGCGGACCGCATGCTCGATATGGGCTTTCTGCCCGACATCAAGCGCGTCCTCAAGCACTTACCGACGAAGCGACAGACGCTGTTCTTCTCCGCGACCATGCCTGGCCCGATCGTGGCACTGACGCGCGAGCTGCTACAGAATCCGGCGACCATCAATCTCGAACGGAAGTCGCAGCCGGCCATCGGCATCAGGCAGGCGGTCTACGCGGTGCGCGAGGAGCTCAAGCCCACGTTGTTCGTCGAGCTGATGCGCCGAGGCGACATTGGCAACGTCATTGTCTTTACGCGGACCAAGCATCGCGCCAACAGGCTCGCGGACTACCTGACGAAAGAAGGAATTCCGAACGCCAAGATCCACGGGAACAGGTCGCAAGCGCAGCGCACGGAAGCGCTCGACGGCTTCAGATCGGGTCGATACCGCTGTCTCGTCGCGACGGACATCGTCGCGCGAGGGATCGACGTCGAGCAGCTCGAGCATGTCGTGAACTTCGACGTACCGCACGTGCCGGAGGACTACATCCATCGTGTGGGACGAACGGCTCGCGCAGACGCGACCGGTGATGCCTTTACCTTCGTCTCGCCCGAAGAGGAGACGGACCTCGCCGCCATCGAGCGCGCGATCAGCAAGCGATTGCCGCGCGTTGTCGTGACCGGCTTTGATTACGCGACCAAGCCGAAGCAGCGCTTCGAGGTGCCTATCGCCGAGCGTATCGCCGAGATCAGGGCGCGCAAGGCGGAGGAGCGTAAGCGGGCGAAGGAGAAGGCCGACCGGCGTGCCGCGCATGGTGCAGGCGCAGCAGCCGGTTCGCGCGGCAATGGCTCACGTAGTCCAGCCGCCGCGCCCGCTCGGCCCCCCCGTGCCGCCGTTCCCGGCGAACAGCGTCAAGCGTCGTCGCCAAGCTCGGGCGGTGGTGGAAGCCGTCGCGGTGGAAGCGGCCGTAAACGCGGCGGAGCTGGCGGTGCGCGGCCCGGCGGATCATCGTCGACCGGCGGCGGACCCTACCGCTAGCACTCAGTCCGACTCGGCGAAATCTGCGTCGTCGAATGCAGTTGCTGTGGTGCCCGACAGGCCATGGCAACTGCATTTCTCACGCAGAGGTACCGGAGAAAGTGGCGCTGAGGCCGAAAGGGACTCGCGTGGACTCTTGTCGCGGACCTCTGTGCGACCGCGTCCCACGCGTTGTCGCTGAGACAGGCAGTCTGAAACGGCATCGAGGAAACAGCGGATTGTTGGGAACCAGCGGATCGCTACTCGAGCGGTCGAGATCGATCCGCCGGTTCCCGGCGATCCGCTGTTTCCGTGAATTCAGTTGCTGTTACGTCGACCTCTGAATGCGCGTCGCTTGCCGAGTCTGCTGACCCAATCGGCGAATCAGGTACGTCACCCCGATAGAAAGGGGAGAGGCTTACCGCGCGTCAGTTTTGTGATGCGCCATGACTGCGGTACGGGATTGCGCCAGATTGTCGCTCGCTCGTGGGCCTCTTGCTCATGGCCGAGATCGCGTGAGGTCGAGTGAAAAACAGGACTCGAATCGAAATGCGTACGATGCTTGTGCGTCGCTAAGCGATGCATCTGCGGTCGTCAGCTCCTGCCAATGACCGCGCGTCGGCATGTTGATAGTCACGAGCACATGTACATTATCATATCAAGCATAAAAATCAGTAATTGAACGACTTACGATCCAATCACATTTCTACGCCATGGCTGATCGTCGGGATATGCACGAGGGTTCACCTCGCCCGCTACGGAGATCGACGCGATCATTCGGAGCCCGACCACCAAATCTTCACAACGTCTCGATGGTGCTCACTCGTTAGTCAGTCTCCGCAAAAATTGACTGTTTCGCAAGAGCGCTGTGACCTACCGACAACGCATGACTGTCGTTTTGGCCGCCGCGCAACTTGAACGAAACGGTCCGAGCGCGCGAAGTTGTCGACATTGGAGATGATCATTTCAGCACTCGTCGTCGCCATGTCCTGTCATTCCGTGGACCTAGTCCATCGATCAATGGTCGCTTGCCCGCGATGGAGTACAACGCAAAACGGGAGCGACTTTCGTCGCTCCCGTTCGTTCGACCATCAGGAAGTTTGACCCTACTGTACGGCCGCCAGGTGCGTTCCGTATTTCGCGTTGATGACGCCGATCAGCTCGTTGGCGATGAGCACGTGTGCGGCTCCAGACGGGTGCACTCCGTCAAGCGAGATCAGCGTTCCAAACGTCGCCGTCGCGCTGGTGAAGTTGGGGAACGCCGGGATTTCGTTGATGGCGCGCTTGGCCGCGAACAGGACATTCGGATCGTAATAAGCGAAGCCGATGGCGTCCGCCTTGGTCTTGATGTAGGCGTTATAGCTGGAGATCACGCCGCTCAGGGTCGCCTGTTCCGTGGCATCGAGCACGAAGATGTCGCCGACCGGCGTGCCAGGAATGGCGCCCGGCGCACAGGAAATGAGTGGCGGATGCGCACCCTTTCCCGTCGGACCCAGCGCAACGAACGTACGAATCGCAGGGATGAGCGAGGGAACGTTGATCAGTGATGCCGAGCCGGTGCAGTTGGGGTGAATGGTCACGGGAACGCCGGCGGCCGCAGAGATTCCCGTCTGAATTGCCGGCGTCGCTGCGATCAGAGCGCCCGAGCTCAAGGAGGGAAGGTTCGCCACCTGCGCCACACCGATCAGCACGCCCTTGATGCCGGGCGCGCCGGCCGTCAGCTGCGAGATCATAGCGTCGTAGCTGGTCTGGAACTGCGCCAGCGTGCTGATGATGCCGTTCTGGCCGAGGGCGGGCGCCGGCACCAGAATGCCACTCAAGCCGGCGACGAGCACATCGTTGTTGCCGATCCAGATCGTGGCAAAGGTTGGCTGCGCTTCCAGCGCCTTCTGCACCTGCGTCTTGCCGCCCAAAATCAGCGTCGTAAGCGGATTGGACGCAACCGTTGATTGCGTTACAGGGTCGAGGACACGCGCACCCGGAACGGCGACGTTGTTGAGGACGTCCGTAATCGACGACGGTATCCGCGTACAGCAGGGCAGTGTGGCAATGCCGACGAGCGCACCGGTTTGCGTATTCGCGATCGGAGGAGGACTTCCCGGCATTGCCAACGCCGGGTAGTGATATTGTGTCCCCATTGAGCCAGCCAGGAGTCGAGCGAAGCTCTGCCGTTGCGTGGAATCATTGATTCCATTGCTCTGGAATCCGGCTGTGATGCTGTTTCCGATGGCGACGTAGCTCCTGAAGATGTCGCCGCCAGCAGGAACGATCGGTCCGAGCACGTCCTTCTTGTTGTCGCAGGCCGCAAGCGAAAGCACCGCGAACAAACCCGCCACGCGGGTGAGATGATTCAGTCGATACATCCTGATTTCTCCGGGCGTGGGGTTAGTAGGAGTACTTGAGGCTCAGCGACACGATGTTCGCGCTGAGCGTGTAAAAGCCACTGCTGAGTGCCTGGGCCTGGGCCGACGTGAAGCCCACCGGACGCTCGTCGATACGGCCGCGCGAGCCGCCCGTGAAGATGTGCGCGTACGTGCCGTCCAGGACGAGTTTGCCGAAGAGCGGCAGCGCGCCGCCGATCATGCCGAGCTGGCGATCCATCTCCGGGAGGAGCGGCGTGACGGTCTCTGGCGGAGCGGCAGACGCCGCCGCCGAGAAGCCCACACGCAGCGCCGTGCCGTTCAGCATCCGGTGTTCAGCGCCGAGACGAATGGACGACGTGTTGTTGTAGTCCTCCTGCAGGACGGTCGAGTTGTTCTTGGCTGCACCGAGGAAATTGACCGGCAGCGCCTTGAACGACTTCCAGCCGACGTACGCGTAGTCGGCGCTCAGCGTCGTCCGCTCGAAGCCCGTGTAGCCAAAGCCCACCTGAATCTGCGCCGGATGCTGAATCTCCGTGCTCACCTTCTGGGCATTGAGAACGGACGCAAAGTTGGGCGCGAGGAGGTCGTCGATCTTCGTGCCGGCGGGGAAAGGGAGCGGATTGTTCGCGGCGAGCACGATACCCGTCGGCGTCTGGGTGAACGTCGCGTCAGCGTCGTCGTAGCTGAAGGTGAGCTGCGACAGAAAGCGCACGCCCATCTCCCATTGCGGAGTGAGCTGGCCGTGGATGCCCAGGTTCATGCCATACGCCATCGCTGAACCCTTCAGCGTGGCGCGTCCAAATTCGGTGTACTTCGGAATGCCGAGGTTGCCGAAGGTGACGCCAGGCGTAGGCGTGGGCGTCGATGCCAGATCGATCGCGCGAATGAGCTCTACCGTGGAATGACCGATGACGGGTCCGCCGCCGATCGACCACTTGTCGGTGAGCTGATAGCTGAGGTTCGGCTGAATGTAGATCGTCTCCAGCGACGCCTTCTTGGCCGCGAAGCGGCCTGGGAAGTCATCGCCCCACTGCGACGTGAGCCCGTACGGGACGTAGACGCCGATGCCGTACGCTGCCTTGCCTGCCCGGTAGTTCAGGAAGACGTGCGGGACGTATGCGGTCGCGACGTCGGCCTCATGTCGGCGAAAGGAGGTGTCGCGCGTGAAATCGCCGTCGATCTTGATGGCGGCCGCGCCTCCCATGATGCTAAGCCCATTGGCCTTGGGCATCGCACCGGGATTCCAGTAGATGTTCGAGGCGTCGGCGCAGGGAGCGCCAGTCACGGCGAAACCGCGCGCGAGTGCGCACGAGCCGATTTCGTTGAGGCCGAAGGCTTGCGCACCGGCGACAGCAGGCAGCGAGAGTAAAGCGAGCGCGAAAATGTACCGTGAAACACGGTGAAGCGTCATCTGCATCCTCCTGAAGGGCACGCAGAAAAGGGGAGAGTCCACGCGAGCGTTTGCCGGGCTGGGAACGGCGAAGCAAAAGTCGAAGCTGCGAAGCCGTCGGCGGCAATTGCGCTGATGGCTAATAATAGAACTGGCGGCACCAGTTTGTCGCTAGTCAGTGCATTATCCTGCGAGAGATTCCTCCTGTCGCTGAAATTCCCTGCATTTCGTAATCCATTTTTTGTTGGCGAGACCAAGACGAATGGTTGCTTCAGACTCGAGAGTACGGGTACTCGGCGCCGCGGTTTCAGGAGCCGATCAGCTGTTGACTCTGGACGCGCTCGCATTTGTCGCGGCCCTCCACCGCCAATTCAACGCGAGCCGACTGGCCCTGCTGCATGAGCGCGGTTCGCGACGCGCGCAGCTTGCCGAGGTCGCCCTCGGCGCTCCGTTCGACTTTCCGGCAGAGACGGCACCAGTGCGTGAAGCCGCTTGGCAGGTCGCGCCTGCACCAGCCGATCTGAATGACCGACGTGTGGAGATCACGGGCCCCGTCGATCGAAAGATGATGATCAATGCGCTGAACTCCGGCGCTCGTGTCTTCATGGCCGATCTCGAGGACTCCTGTTCGCCGACCTGGCACAACATCGTCGATGGACAGCACAACCTCATGGAGGCTGTGCGAGGCACACTCTCGCTCGACGTCGGCGCCAAAGCGTATCGCCTCAACCCGGTGCGGGCTACGCTCGTCGTTCGCCCGCGCGGATGGCACATGGAAGAGCGCCACCTCGAAATCGATGGTGGCGCCGCGTCGGCGAGCCTCGTCGATTTCGGGCTGTACTTCTTTCACAATGCACGCGAGCTGATCGCACGCGGCTCAGGGCCGTACTTCTACCTGCCGAAGATGGAGAGCCATCGCGAGGCGCGTCTCTGGAACGACGTCTTCGTCGCCGCGCAGAAGTTGCTCGACATTCCGCACGGAACAATTCGCGCCACGGTACTGATCGAGACGCTGCCTGCGGCGTTCGAGATGGAAGAAATTCTGTACGAGCTGCGCGACCACGCCGCTGGCCTGAACGCCGGGCGCTGGGACTATCTCTTCAGCTTCATCAAGACCTTTCGCGACCGTCGCGACAAGGTGCTTCCCGATCGCGCGCAGCTCACGATGACGGTGCCCTTCATGCGCGCGTACGCCGAGCGTCTCGTGCAGGTGTGTCACAAGCGTGGCGCGCATGCGATCGGCGGCATGGCGGCGTTCATCCCGAGTCGCAAGGACGCCGACGTGAACGCGCGCGCATTTAGCAGAGTGCGTGAGGACAAGGAGCGCGAGAGCGCAGCGGGCTTCGACGGAACGTGGGTCGCACATCCGGATCTCGTTCCACTTGCACGCGAAATCTTCGACGCAGTACTCGGCGCACGTCCACACCAGAAGGATCGGTTACGCGACGAGGTGCAAACGACGGCCGCGCAACTCATCGACGCCACGGTTCCCGGGGGGCTCGTGACGGCGGAGGGTATTCGCATGAATGTGGAAGTGGCTCTGCTTTACATCGAAGCGTGGCTGCGCGGCTCTGGCGCCGTGGCGATCCACAATCTCATGGAAGACGCGGCGACGGCGGAAATTTCCCGCACACAGCTCTGGCAGTGGATTCGCCACGGCGCAGAGATCGACGGCGGCGGCGAGATGACGCGCGAGTACTACCTGAGGGTGCGCGAAGCCGAGCACGATCGACTCAATTCGATGCCCGACGCGGGAACGCGATTGCAGGAAGCCGCGGCGTTGCTCGACACGCTGGTGGAAGGCGAGTTCGAGGAATTTCTCACGGTGCCAGGGGCGAGGTTGCTGGAGTAACGCGGCGTCAGGCGCAGGTAAGCAGCTCTTTCGATTCCCTGTGCTCGCTCAGTAAGGGTGACGGGGTCGATGCCTCATCTTGCCGTCGTCCCCTTATCCCGTCGTCCCCTTATCCCGTCATCCCGTCACGAACTCACGGGTGAACACTAACGGTCAGATAATATCGCCACTCGCCAGCCACCGGCTCGTCTACCGCGCGCGCAAAACCCGCGAACACGTTGACCTCCGGCGTGCCGAGCGCCGAAACGGAAGGAACGTCCGCGCGGACTTCGACGCCGTAGCTCCGAAACTGCGTTTTGAACAGGTCAGGAGTGGCGCCGGAGTAGAAGAGCTCGAGCGGCGCGGGGCCCACCGGCACGCCGACTCGGAACGAGCTGAACGTCGTTGCTGTCGAGCTGCCGACAGGATAGGCCGGCGCATCAACTCGGCGAGCGTCATACATCGGATCGATGAGCGGTGATCGAAACCCTCCGATCACGAAACGTTCGCGAAGACTGCCATCGCCGCCACCAAGCGTTCCGTATGCGAGCCGCAGCGTCGTGAGTGGCTGCGACTCTCCGCCGACGCCGAAGAAAATCGCACTGCGCTGACGCAGGTAGCCGCCGTCGTCCGTGCGCCCCGCTTCGGCATGAACGGCGAGCTGCTCCTGGTATCGCGTGTCTTCATCTCGCTGTCGACGAAC
Organism: bacterium; assembly: GCA_040003345.1. Taxonomy (GTDB): domain Bacteria; phylum Gemmatimonadota; class Gemmatimonadetes; order Gemmatimonadales; family Gemmatimonadaceae; genus AG11. The sequence continues at coordinate 5,040 of JBDUCR010000145.1, read as the reverse complement.
GATCGTGAATCGCCCGATCGCTGCGGAGCGCGTTACGAAGGTCAGCAATGCCGGAAGCTGTCGTTCTTCCAACAGGGCGATACTGCTCAGCAATTCACCGCCATCGCTCACGTTGATTCGATCGACCCGCAATGCGCCACCGTAGCGAGCGAGGTCGAGACCGTCGTCTCCCGCGAGTGCAGATTGCCGCGATGGCGCTTCGTGCGAAGCCCAACCGCTCGCCACGAGCACATTGCGCGAGCGGCGTGAGACCACCTCCGCGGCAAAACCCGCCGGCAAGCCGCTCGAGCCAGCCGCTCCGGTCAGCGACATCCCGAAACGTCCCACTGGATCGCTGCGTACGAGCGAGAACTGGAATGCCGTACCGGCAAACGCGGTGGACACGGCCGGAAAGTAGCGAACGCGAGACGGACCCAAGCCGTATCCGTGCTCCGAGTTTACCTCGGACAGCGCGGGCCGCCGGCTCGAATCCGAAGGCGAAGCGAGGTTCCGCGGCGGCAGAACGGGTGACAGCGAATCGACGAGGGCAAGCTGCAGCGGCGCCGACGCATTCGCAGCGCGAGCGATGGACGCACTGTCCGGCCGGAGGCGACGAAGATCGTAACCATGTGCCTGCAGCGAGAGAAACCAGAGCGTTCCATCCGGTGCGACGTCAGCGCCGATCGCTGCGCCGGTCACCGCCGTCAGTCTCGTCGCGTGAGCGTCCGTTGGGTCGAGTCGCTCGAGGTTGGCGATGCCGCCAGCTTCTGAGGTAGCGATGATCGTTCGGCCGTCAACGTCGAACGTCGCGTCGAAGCGGCTGGCGCCGTCATCCGGATCGGCATAGCGGAGCGCCCCGTCGACATCAGACACGCGCGCAACACGCCAGCGATCGCCCGACTGCTCGGCGACGACGATCTCACCGGTGCGCTTCGAGACGCGCGGACGATAATAATTTCGCGACGGACTGCCCTGCAGCAGCGTGCGAACTGCGCCCGTGCCAAGATCGACTCGAACGAGATCGCACCAACCGTGATCGCAGCGAACAGCGGCCGCCCATCGTCCGTCGGCGGACGGATCGGGGTCGCGCAGCGCGGCACCGCTTGTAACCCGTGCGAGTGATCCGTCTTCCGCGCTCCAGATGAACAGATCACTTCGCACCGTGCCATCGCCCTTCGGCATGCGCCGCGTGAGCACGAGGTGGCGGTTGTCGGGAAGCCAGCGCGGCGACTCGTACCCGGCGCCGTCGTTCGACATGAGCGAGATGATGACTCGCTTCGGGGCGGGGTAGAATGCGCGGTCGGGTACGTCGTCGGGATCGCGTTTGAGCTGCTGCTCACGCCGTCTCGCCGACACTGTGTCCGGCTCGTCCGCGGTGCGCCACACGACAACCTGGCTGGGTGCGTCTGTGCGCCGGACAACGAGCGCGACGAAGCGTCCGTCGGGCGAGATGGCTGGGTCGCCCGTGCTGCGTATCAGGCGCTGCACCAGCGTGCCCGTGACGGGTGCGGCACGGGAGAGCGCTCGGTCGAATGCGAGCGCGTCAGCGGTGACTTCAGCGACGAAGCGACCGTACAGCTCCGCTGGCGAACCGCCGTACACACCAATGAATGCTTCGCCGAAGGAGCGAACGGTTTTCGCGGTCATGCGTCGCCAGAGCGCTGTGGCGCTCGAATCGCCTTCGCGACGACTCAACCAGTCGAAATACGCTGAGCCGACGAGGTACGCGAAATTGTCCGTCTGCCAGCCGCCGCCGCCGTTCAGTTGGCCGTACGATGGCAGACGTCCTTCGAGGGCGAACTGCCGAAGGATGGCGGCGCGCCACGCGTGGTTCGGACGCCCAGTGCCGGTGACGCGTCCTTCGACGTACGTCGCATACCCCTCCAGTACCCAGCGCGGCGCATCAGCAGCGATTGGCCCGAGGGGAACTGGAGAGAGCGACCAGAGGAGACTGCGCACCCGATTGCGCGATGGTCGCGTGAGGTGTGCGATGTGCGCGAATTCGTGCGTCGCGACAAGCTCGCCCCATACGCGGAAGTTTCCGAGGTCCTCGCGCGGCTCCGGCGGCGTTGGCCAGAGCACGATCGTTGGTGCGTCGAGTGTTGTAAAAGCCGCGCCGTTCGCGTTGTTCAGCGGATCGTCGATAACGATGTGCACTCGCTGCGGCGGAACGTAGCCGACGACGCTGGCGACCTGTCGGCGCACGCCTTCCATGCGCTGGGCGAGCTCCAGCGTCCAGACGCGGTACGGACTCGGGAAATGAAAGACGAAGTGCTCCGTCTCGACGGTACGCCAATCGAGCCACGGCCGGACCTGTTGCGCGCCTGCTCTCGGCAGGGCGATCATCGCGGCGAGTGTCAGGAGCGTGCTACGCGCGACGGACCAGACTCTGGAGCGAAAAAAGGGAAGGGACGCGTGCTTCGAGCGCGCGTCCCTCACCGTTGTGGTTCCGTGGAATTGCCGCGCGCGATCAGCCACGCGCGGGGGACTTCCCGCGCACTCGATCCTGCAACCAGGTGAGCGGGACGATGAACAACGGCGTGAGGACCACACCAAGGAGCGTGTTGATCCACACGAGCGCGATGTAAAACGCGCAAAGGCCGAGACCGACCCAAAGGGTGCCGAGCGGGCCGTGAGTTTCCAAGAGTTCGCTCCTGTCGCCGTGATTTTAGTGAGACGGCGTCAAGATAGCGCGGCGACCAAACCGGAGCCAGAGGGTGAATCCCTACCATGGCCCAAGCCGAACGCACATTGCGCAGAGCGAAGAGCGCGAAGCGCTTTTATATTCAACCATGCACCACGACTCAGCGCGTGCCGTGTACACTGCGGCGCGTCGCGCCGCACGCAGTGCCGACACGCCGCTCCTTCTCGCCGTTTCCGGCGGGCTCGACTCCATGGCCCTCATGAGCGCCATGACGGCGGTGGCGCACCGCCGCATCGCCGGCGTGGCGACGTTCGACCACGGCACTGGCGACGTAGCAACCGCCGCCGTGCGTCATGTGAGCGATGTGTCGGCTGCGTATGGATTGAGCGTCATCGTGGGTCGCATGGATCCGAGCGAACAGGTGACCGAAGGACGCGAGGCCGCATGGCGTGTCGCACGGCTTCGCTTTCTGAATGAGACCGCGCTGCGCCTGGGTGCGCGGATCGCCACTGCACATACGGAGGATGACCAGCTCGAGACGTTGTTACTCCGCATCATGCGCGGCAGTGGTGCGCGAGGACTCGCTGGCTTGTACGCGGACAGCCGAATCGTGCGTCCATTCCTTGGTGTCCGCCGTGCGGCGCTCGAGTCCTACCTGAAGGGCACCGGATTGCGTTGGATCGAGGATCCGACCAATGCGTCGTCCGAGTTCGCACGCAATCGGGTGCGTCACGACTTGCTGCCGGCACTGCGCAGAGCCGACCCGACGCTCGACCGGTGGCTGCTCGCGCTGTCACAGCGCGCCGCTGTGCTGCGCCACGATGTCGATGTCTTCGTCGAGAAAAATGTTCGCCCACAGGTGATCGCGGAACGCCGACTCGTCGTTGCCTCGCGGGAACTGGCGGGCTATGATCGAGATTCATTAGCGACGCTGTGGAGTTCGGTGGCGGGGCGTATCGGCCTCGCGCTGGATCGTCGCGGAACTCACCGTATCGCAGCGTTTACAATCTCTCGTCCCCGGAGCGGCAGTATTCCGTTGTCGGGGGGATGGTGTCTCGAAGCCACGCGGGACGCATACATTCTACAGAAGCAGGTGGCAACGTCGTCTGCGTTGGCGACACCGCTTCCGCTGCAAGGATCACTCGACTGGGGACGCTTTCGGTTTCGCGTCAGCGGCGCTGCGGAGCAGGCAGCGCTTGCAACGCATTCGTCGGCATGGTCGGCGACGATCGTCGGGTCGGCGGGCGGTCTGGTGCGCGCATGGAGCGCAGGCGATCGCCTCGGGCCCGCCGCCGGACGGCCTCGGCGGCGCGTGACGCGCTATCTCTCCGACGTTGGATTGCATGGTGGAGAGCGGGCGGGCTGGCCTGTGGTGGTAGCAGGCGACGATGTTGTATGGATTCCGGGAGTGCGCCGCAGCGACGCGGCAACCGATCGGTCCGGCAGACCGGTTCGCCACTATGTCTGTGAGCGCATTGACGGCTGATCCCCGACTCGAGGGAAGGACGCTGCGGCGCATTGTGTTCAGTGCGACGGACATCGCGACGCGCGTGCACGAGCTCGGAGCGGAGATCACGGCGACATATCCGGATGGCGACTTGCTCGTCCTCGGTCTGTTGAAGGGGAGCTTTATCTTTCTCAGTGACCTGGTACGGCAGATCAATCGTCCATTGCATGTCGACTTTCTCGTCGCCGCCAGCTACGGCGAGGGCACGGTATCGAGCGGAAATGTCCGGCTGGTGTATGATCCTGAGACGAATCTCGAGGGCAAGCATATTCTTCTGGTCGAGGACATCGTCGACACGGGGCGAACGCTCAACCGTCTCATGGACTTACTTAAGGCACGGAATCCGCGATCACTCGAGATATGCGCCTTGCTGCACAAGCACATCGCTGACGAACTGAAGTACGAAACGAAATTCATCGGGTACGACGCACCACACGAGTTCCTGGTCGGTTACGGGTTGGATCACGCCGAGAGTTTCCGGCATCTGCCATATATCGCGAGCCTGCTGTAATGCCTGTGCCAACACCGCCGAAAAACGGCAACAATAACGGATTCAACTGGGGGCGCTTCTCGAAGACGCTCTCGTTCTGGATCCTCATCATCCTGATCCCCGTCGCGCTGATTCAGATGACCGGCGCCCGCGCCGACTCGGCGCCGGAGATCCGTTATGACTTCTACCGGCAACAACTCGAAAGCGGCAACATCGCGGAGGTGACGGTGCAGGGCGGCAAGAATGTCGTCGGCACTTTCAAGGAGGCGAGGACTGTTCAGAACAAGACGGCGAAGCGCTTCACCATTCAGCTTCCCGCCGCCAACTCGCCGCAGGAAGTCGATCTGCTCATGGCGAAGGGAGTGCAGATCACGTCGCAGGATCCCAAGCCGAGCGTGATGGCGTGGGTCATCAACTTCC
>JBDUCR010000196.1:0-16882 GCA_040003345.1 bacterium | reverse complement strand
TCCATCAGGTGCGTCGTGAGAAAGACGGTCTTGCCGCGCGCACGAATGCCACGCACGAGCTCCCAGATCGCTCGGCGCGCCTGCGGATCGAGGCCCGTTGTGAGCTCGTCGAGAAAGACGACTTCAGGATCGTTGATCAGCGCGAGCGCGATGAACAGACGCTGCTTCTGTCCTCCCGACAGATTCATGAACCACGCGTCACGCTTCTCAATGAGGCCAAGCTGCTCGAGCAGTTGATCACCGATCGCGGGTTTCTTGCGATACAACGACGCCCAGAGATGCACCGCCTCCCACACCTTGATGCGCTTCTGAAGCTGCGCCTGCTGCAGCTGCACGCCGATGCGCTCCTGCAGCTTGTAAACGTCGCGAAAGGGGTCGAGACCGAGCACGGAGATCGACCCGCGGTCCGGCGTGCGAATTCCTTCGACGCATTCCATCGTCGTCGTCTTGCCCGCACCGTTGGGGCCGATGAGACCGAAGATCTCCCCGTCGAGCACCTCGAGCGACACGTCGTCAACCGCGACGAGTTTGCCGTATGTCTTTCGGATGCCGGCTACTTGAATGACCGGCTGCGTACGCGTCATCGAGATAAGTTCGCTCTCGGTCTCGCGCGCGCTAGGTGCGCGAGAATCGATTTACGCCAAAGTGCGAGAGATCGATGCCTGGATTTTGCTCGAGCACGAGCTTCGCCGCTGCCTCGCCAAGCGCGCTCGCGAATTTGAAGCCGTGGCCGGAGCATGCGCTCAGCAACACGACGTTCGGCATCTCCGGCAGCACATCGACGATGAAGTCGAGGTCAGGAGTGTTCGTGTACATACACACGGCCGACTCGCGAATCGCGCCCGCAGCAGCGGGAACGAAGCGTCGCGCAAGCGCCATCACGGGTGCGATGTCCCCTTCGCTCACCGTGCGTTCCACAGTGTCCGCCGAAGTAAAGGCGCCTTCGTAGTGGATCGCTGCCTTGACGCCATCACCGATGTCGGGCATGACGTAGAAATAGCGATTTGCGTCGTACTCGATCAGCGCAACGGGAAAGCGCGCAGGCCGAAGCAGTTCACGATCCCGCGCGGGATCGAGCCAGTGCATCGTCTGTCGCTCAATGGTGAGCGGCACTGACGCACCGAGCATTTCGACGAGCGTGCCGCTCCACGCCCCTGCGGCGATGATCACCCGCTTGGCCGTGATGTCGCCCGTGGTCGTCGTCGCAGTAATGCTGCCGTTCATACGAGACAATCCCGTCACGCGCGTACCCGTCCGAATCTCCGCGCGATTCAAGAGGGCCAACTCGAGAAACGCGCGAACGCATACCTCGGGAAAGAGCATGCCAGCGTTCTGCTCATGCACGCCGACCATACCCGGCTCTGGAACGAAAGCTGGAAAGCGTCGCGATATGTCGGCCGCACTCAGCGACTCGACCGCAATGCCGTGTTGCGTCGCGCTCTCCAACGTGCCGTGCACAAGGCTCGAATTCGGCGCGCCCATCATCAGACCGCCAGTGCGGCGGAACAGCGTCGCACCAGATCTTCGCTCGAGCATCGCCCAGTTCGCGTACGCTCGCCGCACCAGCGGCACGTAGCTCGGATGCTCGTAGTACGCTTCGCGGATTATGCGCGTACGCCCATGCGTCGACCCAAGTGAATGCGGTGGATCGCACGTATCGACGCCGATAACACGCGCACCGCTTTCGGCGAGAAAGTGCAGTGCGGCGCTCCCCATCGCGCCGAGGCCGATGACAAGCACGTCATGCGCGCGCGTCACTTGATGCTCGCCACCCGCTTTGTTCCCGCTTCGCGGACGCGACCCTGCGACGCGGCGATTGCCGACGTCGTGCCCGCAGAGGAGCCGCCAGCCTCGATGTCCGACATCGCCGCCAGCGCGTTGACGTAGTAGTCCGTCCACGTCTGGAGGATGTCGCGCTCGTGCGCCGCGTCGCCATGTGCGGACATCGCAGCGCGCGAGAGCGCGAGCTCGACGTCGAGCCGTTTGATCGCCGCATGCTCGAGCTCATTGATGAGGCTGCGCGCGATGTCTCCGTCGGCAGTCGTGAGCGTGAGCGCGGAGACGAGCGCGGCGATGCCAACATTCTGGAGAGTGGTCGCCGAGACCTTGTCGATGCGGTCGCCGTCGGTGTGATAGAACTGATCCGTGAAATGCCAGAAGAGAGCGCCCGGCTTCTTGAAGTCGAGGAATGGCGTGTGATCACTACCGCCTTCGAACGGATTCGTGCGCACGATCCAGCCGTTCGTCGCGGCCTGATCGAGACAGCGCGCGAGGAGGAAGTCGTTGAAGTAGTGCGGCACGATCTGCGCCTTCGTGATCGGACTGCCGCCCCACTCCGAGTGCTTCTCATCGCCGCGCGTCCACACTGCAGACGGGTCGGGCATCTTCTCGATCAGGAAGGTGCCGCCTGTCTTCTTCGTATCCTCGCCCACCATATCGAGGCTCAGCCCCCACTTCACGTTGCGCGTGCGCACCGAGTCGTCCGCAAGGAAATTGCGCGTCTGCGCGATCTCGTTGCCAAAGAGCATGGTGATCGTGCGCTTGGGCTGTACCGCATTCGTCGATGACAGCTTCCCCAGCACACGCGCGATCTCGGCGAGTGCGCCAACGCCCGATGCGTTGTCGTTCGCACCCGGCTCCTGTACGTGCGCGCTGAACACGAACCGTTCATTCGGCAGGGTCGTGCCATGAACTTCGGCGACGACGGTCCGCTCCACCGACGGAAAGAGCTTCGTCTTCGACATCGCGCGTACACGAACCGGCCCGCGTGCAAGCGCGGCACGAAGCGCATCGAGAGCGCCGCGCGAAATCGGCATACCCCACGCCTTGCGAGTCGTGTCCTGCGGAATGGACGAGAATTGAATCGACGCTCGATTGATCTCGGGCTTGGTGTAGGCCGGCATACGATACGCGAGCACTCCAATCGCACCGCGCTTCTGCACCGCCTCGGCGAACAGCTGCGATACGCCAGCGTCTGCAAGTACGATCTTGCCGGCAACCTTCACCCGCTCGTAGTCCGCCGCCGTTCCCGCACCGACATCCACCAACTCGGCGACAACGCCCGTGTCGGGCGTCGAATACGAGTTGATGGCGAGCATGTTGAGGTTCGTCGCGAGCTTGAGCAGTGGCGCCTTGTCGCCGGCGATCGCAAGCGAGCCATCGATCACATCCCATGCAAGTCCACGAATGGGACGCTTTTCGATTCGATATGTGAGTCGCCCTGTCGGCTTCGCCGAGTCCTCAGGTACATAGCCGGCGGCGCGAAGCTGAGAGATGACGCGATCGAGACTCGCGTCGAACGCGGTGTTGCCGGGCCAGCGAAACCAGCCGCCCATGTACGCGACGAGCTCCTTCGCGCGATCGCCGGAATACTCAGCGCGAGCGAGCTGGAAGTAGCGGGCAATTGGCGGTGGCACGTCCCGCGCCGCTTGTGCGCCAGCCGAACCAGCGAGCGTGACGCACACGAGCGCCGCACCGAGTGAGTTCTTGAGCATGTCTATTTCCGAATGCGGAATGAGAAAGCGGAATCGTTGAGCACAACACCGATCAGTACGGAGCCCGTTCGTCATCCGGCGCGCGACGTCGGCGCTGCGACTGGCATTCGACGGCTTTTCGACATCGGCACTCCACTTCCGCGCGGCAGCGCGAGTGCCCATGCCAGCGCGATGTTCACCGGAAGCAGAAGCGCGACGATCGCGCTACTCGCCTGCCCTCCCGGAATGAACGCAAGCGGCAACGCGATCAAACCAAACGCGGCGACGAGCGCGGCGAGCATCCGTACCGCTCGCTCCGCCTTGCCGCTCAATAGCGCCGCGGGAATCAACACCGCCAGCAACAATGAGATCGGCGAAAGCAGCAACACGTTCTCGTTGTACGCCCAGAACACATGTCGCGTCGCGAGCCAGGCGAGCAGCAGAATGACGCCGATCACACCGCTCAGCAGCGACCACGCCGCACCGAACAGCGCGAGTCCCCACGCCGCACTGCGACGAGACACCATCATGATTCGCAGAAATACAACAAGCGCCGCGAGCAGCAATCCGAGCACCGCATATCGGACGGTCAAGCGCGGAACCGTCATCGTCTCCGGCACGGGCACGGGCGTCGGTGGCAGTTTCACCATCACCTCACTCGCGACGAGCGGCACCTGCGCGCCGTTTGGGCCGGCGACCTTCACGTTGCGAATCGCATCGCGCAGACGCATCGGAATGAAGAATGATTCCCACTGCGTGAGCGGCAGGTCCGCCGGCCGGCCGAGTGCGATGTCGATGCCCGCCTGAACCGGTGCGTCGCCGTTCGTCAGCCGGATGCTCTCGCTGCGATAGGTAAGATCTGTGCGCACGGGCTCCGACGCCTTGCGAATCGCGCCACCGATCGCCTGATCGAGCGCATCACGCAACCGCGTCGAACAGTTGTCACGGAAGTAGTCGTAACGATAGAACTTGTTCTCTTCGAGAGCGTTGCGCTGCACGAAATTGCGCAGCGCGAGTACTTGCGCGGGCGTAAGGTTCAACCGCTGCAGAGTGATCGGGCGTCCAGCTCGCCGCTCGGCATCCACGCGCGCCATGCCATCCTCTGCACCCATCCAGTACCGCGTATCCCCGGTGAGAAAGCGAAAGAGAAAACCCGGTTCCTCGAAGCTGAACAGTCCCCAGTGATACGCGACGCTCTGCCCCGTCAGCGTATCCTGGAAGATCAGCGCGTTATGGCCGAATCGTTCGAACACTTCCTGGCCAAGACCGAACGTCGCCAACGTGACGATGAGTGTGCTTCCAGGTACCGACGCAGGCCTCACGTTCGGCGGGCCCTGCGCCGCACCGCGGTCGACGCTGAGACCAGCCATCAGTAGCGCGAAGAGAATCGTGCGAACCCTCACAGCTTGATCTCGCGCCCTTCGTCCGCCGACTTGTAAATCGCTTCAACGATGCGATGCAACAGCACCTGATCGGACGGCGCCTCATACTCCGCCTCGCCCGACACCACCGCAACGAAGTGCGCAAGCTCGGCACGGTACGACTGTATGAACGCACTCTCGCGCGCCGACGCACCACGCGGCGAGACATCCATCGGCCGGCCATGCAGCTCCTTCACCACACGCAGCGGAGCGAGACGCGTGCTGCCACGGTTGGAGAGCGTCTCGAACCACCAGCGTTCCTCGGCACCGACGTACGCGCCCGATACGTCGAAGCTGAACGACACGCCCGACGCAAACCTGAGATGCACCAGCATCGAATCTTCGACAGCATTCTTCCCAGTGCCGCGCTCCATCTGCGCAACCACACGCTCAGGCTCGGGAAAGTCGCTGAGCCAGAGGGCTAGATCCACCAGCGGCAGACCGTAGTCGAAGAACGCACCGCCACCTGCCTCGACGCGACGCAATCTCCACCCCTGCTCATTGCGCTTGTGATGGTATGCACCGGCACGAATGCCGGTGAGTTTGCCGAGCTCGCCACCGCGCAGAAATCCGGCAAGCGCCTGCACATCGCTGCGGAACCGATGGTTGTTTGCCACGAACACCTTGCGACCCGCACGCGATGCCACGTTCACGATGCGTTCAACACCTTTCGCCGTGAGCGCCAATGGCCGCTCGACGAGCACATCGATACCCGCGGCGATCGCGCTCAACACGTGCGGTTCATGCAGATGATTTGGTGTCGCAATGACCAGCGCCTGCAGCCCCTCGCCCTGAAGCAGATCCTCGATGTCGGTATAGACATCGGGAATGTCGAAGCGGTCCGCCAGCGATCGCGCCTTCGGACGATCGTTGTCGCAGATGGCGACGAGCTTTGCGCCACGCATCTTGGACAGCACGGGCAAGTGCGTGAGCTGCGCAATCGCGCCAGCGCCGACCACACCAATTCGCACAGGATCCGTCATGAATCAGTTCCAGAGGAGTGGGCCGAGTTGCCACGAGTGCTCGACCGAGCCGCCGCGCATCCATCGCGCGTGTATCGCGCAAGCATCGCGCGCTCAGTCGATCGTGCCAACCGTGGTGCCCGGATAGTAGGTCCCAAGTATCGTGCGAAAATCCTGACCGGCCCTCGCACGTCCAATCGCGCCTGCCTGGCACATGCCGACGCCGTGACCATTACCGCCGCCAGTCAGCGTCAATGTCTCGATGCCGTCGCGTCCTGCCACAGCGTCGACCGAAAAATACGTGCTGTACAGTATCTCGCCACTCGGAAGACGCAGTGCATTCCGCATCTCATTCCCGTGCAGCAACACGCTTCCGCGGTCGGTATCCACGGTCAGCATCGACACTCGGCCCGCCGGGGTCACGTTCGTCACCGTCACCGCACGCACGGTTGTCACACCGCCGTTCCGTCCGGGCAGCGTTTGCATGTACTTCGAGATGTTCTCGCGCAGCGCTTCCCGACCGAACACGCGCGTCCACCGATACCTCGGCGCACCCTCGCAGTAGAAGTGGTTCGTGCCCGGAATCTGGTCGCTCACGCGCTGGAGATACGGTTCCGGCGACGCACGCCACACGTCCTGCGGCTCCGCCGTAGATCCACCGCACGTCGAGAAATAGGGTGCGTTCACGACGTGTCCGCCGTACAGCAGCACCAGCCCCGATGTCGCGTCAACGCTCGAATTGCCGACGCTCGTCTCCGAGGTCGCGCCACCATACACCTGATCGCTCACGGTCGCGCGCATGTCGAACAGACGACCCGCGCCAACGAGATGCGTGACCGCGTAGCTTCGCGCCGAGACAGCCTGTGCTTCGACCGCCGCTGCGTCAGACATCGCCGCCGTTCCGATCTCGAGCGGCACGACTCCCTTGAGGTAGTCATCCATTGGCAGTCGATTGACGACGACGAGGCCATCACTCGTCGACGTGACGACGAGCTCTCCACGCCAGCGTTTTCCGTTGAAGCCGATCGCACCGTCACGATCGAGCGGACGCACGACGACCGTTGCCTCCCGCGCCGACACCGGACGCGAGTCCTCACGCTGTGCGCGCACCGAGCGTCCGTCGCGCTCGAGAATCCATCGTTCACCCGGCTGCGTGAGCGCAACGGCGGTGCGACCGTCTTCGGCATAAATCTGCCACGGCCCGGACGATGTCAGCTGAATTCTCGACTGTCCTTCGGCCAACGCAATCCGCACGATGCGCGCGGACGCGCTGATTGGCTTGGCGGATGGCGTTGGCCGGGTTGTAGACGGTGTCGGAGCGCGCGACGCCGCTGCTGCCGAGCATGCCACCGCGCCGATCGCAAAACCGACTAAGGCGCGCATCCGATCCAGGCGTCCATCACTTCGCCTCCGCCAACGCGCCATCCAATCGCTCGAGCGTTAGCGCGATTTCCACATCACCGTGCGCTGCAGACATGAATCCCGCTTCAAATGCGGAAGGCGCGAGGTATACACCGCGCCGCAACGCCGCGTGGAAAAATCGCCGAAACAGCTCGACATCCGCCGTCCGCGCATCCGCGTACGACCGCACCGGCTCGGCGCGGAAGAAGAAGCCGAACATCGAGCCCGCGCTGTCCGCCGTGAACGGAACGCCGCGGCGCGCCGCGATGCCGCGCATCCCTTCCACCAGCGCGCGCGTTCGACTTGCGATGCTCTCGTGCACATCGCGCGTGAGTGCACGGAGCGTTGCAATACCGCCGGCCATCGCGAGAGGATTGCCGGACAGCGTTCCCGCCTGATACACCGGCCCGCTCGGCGCAATCAGCTCCATCAGATCGCGGCGACCACCGTAGGCGGCGACTGGCAGTCCGCCGCCGATCACCTTGCCGAGCGTGGTGAGATCCGGCGTGATGTCGAAGTACTCTGCTGCACCACCAGGCGCGACGCGAAATCCCGTCATCACTTCGTCGAACACGAGCAGCGCTCCGTGCTCCGTCGTGAGCCGTCGCAGCGCAGGCAGAAATGCGGGATCCGGTGCAATGAATCCGGCGTTGCCGACGATGGGCTCGACGAACACGGCGGCGATCTTGTCTCCATGCGCTCTGAACTGCGCCTCGAGACTCTCCAGATCGTTGAACGGCGACGTCACCGTCAGCGACGCGAGGGCATCAGGCACGCCCGGCGAATTCGGCAGGCCAAGCGTCGCGACGCCGGAACCAGCCTTTACGAGAAAGCTGTCACCGTGTCCGTGATAGCATCCGTCGAACTTGAGCAGCAGGTCGCGTCCGGTCGCAGCGCGCGCAAGTCTGAGCGCGCTCATCGTGGCCTCCGTCCCGCTCGACACGAAGCGCATCATCTCGACGTGCGGCATACGCTCGCGCACCATCTCCGCGAGCGTGACTTCGAGTCCGGTCGGAATGCCGAAGCTCGTGCCGCGCGCCATGGTCTCACGCAACGCATCGAGCACGACTCGTGGTGCATGACCCAGTACGAGCGGACCCCACGACAACACGTAGTCGATGTACTCGTTGTCGTCGGCATCCCAGATGCGCGCACCTTCACCGCGCGCAACCACGAACGGCTCTCCGCCGACGCCGGCGAAGGCGCGTACCGGCGAATTCACACCGCCGGGAAACAGGTCGCGCGCGCGCGCCATTATTTCGTGCGAGCGAGCAGTCGATCGTTCCTGCGAGGTGACGCCCCCGGTCAACGCCCGAAGCTCCCGATGGACGTACTCACTACCGGCAACGAGCGCGCACGTTTCGGCGCGGCGCTCGGCGCATCGATCACGCGAAGCAGTGTCGCCTGAAAGTCCACGTCGTCCTCGACGCCTTCAATGACCGCGTCGATGATCGTGCCTGGCGCGAGATGCTCGGCGCCTTGTACGTACGCGATGCCATCGACGTCGTCGGCCTGCCAGACGGTGCGTCCCTGCGCCTCGCCATCCGCGATACGATCGAGCATGGTGCGCGCCGTGCGACCGATAAAGCGCTCGTACCGTTCAGCGGTTATCTGGCGCTGCAACTCCATCAATCGCTCGAGACGGTGCCGCTTTACCGACTCGGGAACATCATCCACCATTTCAGCGGCCTTCGTGCCTTCCTGCGGCGAGTAGGTGAACGCGCCGACGCGCTCGAACTGCGTTTCCTCGAGAAAGCCCATCAGCTGCGCGAAATCTTCGTCTGTCTCACCCGGAAAACCGACGATGCATGTGGTGCGAATCGCGAGATCGGGCACCACCTCGCGCACCTTCTGCACGCGATCGCGGATGGTGTGTTGACGCTCGGGCCGACGCATGCGCGCGAGCACTGCGTCCGACGCATGCTGCATCGGCATGTCGAGATACGGCAGAATCCGCGGCTGATTCGCCATCACTTCGAGCAGACGCGGTGTGATGCCCGACGAATAGAGATAGAGCATCCGCAGCCACGGAATGCTCGTCTCTGTCACGAGCGCTTCGAGCAGCTCAGGCAACGCGAATCCGTCGCGACGGTCGCGACCGAAGTGCGCAAGATCCTGGGCGACGAGATTCACCTCGCGCGCACCCTGCGCTTCGAGCAGCTGCGCTTCGCGAACCACTTCATCGAGCGCAAACGACCGATGCTTTCCACGCATCAACGGGATCGCACAAAACGCGCAGCCGTGATCGCATCCCTCGCTCACCTTGAGGTAGCGAATGTGCGGCGTGTCGCCAGTGAAAAGGCGCACGCCAGGGTGAATCGACGGAACATCATCGATGAGGCCGCGCGCCTCGAGCTCGGGAAGCAAGCGATCCATCTCCGATGAGCCGAGGAAGAGATCGACTTCAGGAAGCGCCTCTTCGAGCTCACCCTTGTGGCGCTGCACCATGCATCCGACCGCAACAACCGCCTTGCAGCTGCCCGACAGCTTGTGCTCCCCGGCCTGGATGATTGCGTCGAGCGATTCCTTCTTCGCCGCGTCGATGAAGCCGCACGTGTTGATGACGATCACCTCGGCCTCGGCAAGATCGTCCGTGTACTCAGCGCCGCGATCGGCGAGCTGAGCCAGATAACGTTCGCTGTCGACCGTGTTCTTGTCGCAGCCAAGTGTGATGAAGCCGAGTTTCATGCGAAGACGGAGGGCTGGGTACTACGCCACCGCTGACGAACACGGCGCAGGAGGTGCTGAGAGTATGTTCAAAGGTAGCTCAGCGGCCTCTCCACCTGTACCGTCCGTATCTTTAAGAGGCGCGAAGTGCCGAGACTCTCTCGGGCGATCCCGACCCAGGTCACCAAATGCGCACCTCTTTTCAATCGCACGAGGGAGTCCGGATCTGTCATCTGGACTTCACGCACATCACGACCGAAGCGATCGCGCTGAGCGCAGTGGCTGAGGCCAAGACGGCAATAGCTGCCGAGCCGCCCAGGAGCGTCTACACGATCACCGACGTCACCGGCTCCCGCGCCGCTCGCGCCATCCGAGGCGCATTGCACGACCTCACGGAGCACAACAAACCATATGTGCTGTTTGGCGCCGTCGTTGGAGCCACACCACTCCAGACCATCGTGCTGCGCGGCATCATTCAGCTCACCGGTCGGCACCTCGTAACGGCGGAAACGATAAAGGAAGCAATCGAAGCGGTGAAAAAAGAGGCAAAGAGTTCGACGTCGCGCGCAGGTGCGCGATTGGATAGCTGACGATTTGTCGCGTCTCCTCAACGCTGTTCCCATCGCTATTCTGGCGCTGTTGGCGTGTCGCGACGAACCGCGCGCTACGCACGTCTACAGCTCGCCCGCACCGGTGCCGAAGCGCGTCACACCTGCTGCTACGCCGAGCGCGCCGGAGCTGCCCATCGGAACGCGGGCGCCAGGTGCTCAGCTTCTTGCGATCTCAGACGCCGCAACTGGCGCGCCCGTCGCACTGGGCGACATCGCCGATTCGATCGACGTGATGACGGTCGTCGCATTCGGCCCCACGTTGATCTCACGTGAGGGCGGACGCGTCGAGCTCACGCTGCGCGGGGGAACGATGGACACCACGCTGGTGCTTCCTCTCCATCCGCCTGCGCCGAGCGTTGTGGCGCATGTCTTTCGGCTCGCGGGACTGCGGCAGGGACGCTATGGATGTGTCGTCCGGCTTCGCTTAAGGGACGGACGACTACTCGCCGAGTCGATTCCGCTCTATATCGAAGTCGGCGGCGCTTAGCGCGACCTCCGGCTACGGCGCCCCATCACTGCCTGGCAACGCGATAAGGGCTCTAAGTGGAAGGAGCGACGCCGGAATCGCACTGCTCGACGGCATGCCAAGCTCCACGACGCGTACTCCCTGCAGCGCCTCGACTACGCTCCACGTCGGATTCGTCGCCGCCGCCTTGCGCCGCACAAGCTCGGCGAGGTGATAGTACGCGACATCTGTCGACGACAAGTGCAGCTGCTGCGAGCAGCCGTAGCCGCCCATGACCGTGCTCCAGCGACAAGTGTGATGAAAGCCGAGCGCGTGATTGAGCTCGTGTGTCACCGTGCTGGTATTCGCGAACACCTGCGACGACACGAGACGCGTCTTCGCCTGCGTGATCATTCCCTGCCCGTTCCACGTCCAGTTCGTGTAGCCAGCAAACGGAGCCACGCTCGCGTCCTGTGACGCGAGCACCATCCCCGTGGTATAACCCGGCGACGTATATCCCGTGAACGCTGCCGGCTTGTAGAGCGACCGGCCGAGATCCGCTTCCATCGCACGGATCGTGGCCCACATGGCCACCGAATCATTCGCGCTCACACTGCCCACCGTGCGATCGATTGCGAGCGGAATCGGCCGCGCCGCATCCGCCCAGTTCTTGATGCCGCTCAGGTAGTACGAGGGCCAGTAGCTCTGACAGTTCGCGTCGCTGACCGTTGTACAGACCGGAATGAATGCATCGTTGAGATCGACCCGATATGTGTGGCCCGCGTACGTGCCGGAATCCGGCACGACGAAATGCGGAATGAGCAGCACACGCTGTGTGTTCGGCGCAAGGTTCGCCGCGAGCTTTGCGTACGAGGGATGGTACGTGCGAGTGGCTCCAACCGGTGCGTCGACGAGGTACTCGACAGGCAGAGCGCTCGATGGAAAGGCCGGCATCTCGAGGGAGAAAGCGCCGCTCGTCGCGTCAACCTTCGTCGAGAAACGCTGCGCCAATACGCCGCTTCCCGTTTGTGCGGCGAACACGAGATTCGTCGGCGCACCGCCATCTGCAGTGATTACCTGGCCCGACACCGTGCGCGGATCAAGCACGGTGAGATGCGACGTCGCCTGTTGTTGTCCGTCGACGGTGCCAGTGATGATCACGGCGCCATTCGCAACGGGATGCACCACTCCACTTGCAGACACCGTCGCGACCGACGCGTCGGAGGTGGTGTAGGTGATCGTAAGTCCGCCGACTGCGTTGCCGTCGATGTCCTCGAGTACGGGCGTGAGAGCGTAATCCGCGCCGCGCGCAACCGATCCCTGCGTTGGCAGCAACGTGATCAGTGCACTGGGCACCGCCTGCGCGACGACGACGCGTGTGCCGCTTACACCATCCACGCTGGCGGTGATCGTGGACGTTCCCGGCGCAATGCCCGTCAGCAGTCCCGTGGAGGAAACTGTGACGACCGACGTCGCGCTCGACGTCCAATTCACGGTGCGTCCCGTAATGGGCGCGCCGCTGGAATCACGCACGCTCACCGCGAGCTGTGCCGAACGTCCCACCCACAGCGGCGAAACGAGGCTGTCGATGACGACGCTCGCAACGGTCTGAACGGTTACCGTCATGCGAGACGTCGCTGATTTCCCCTCGGATGTTGCCACGATGTCCGTCGATCCGGCGCCGATGGCGCGCGCAAGTCCCGTTGCGGCATCGATCGTTGCAACTGCGGGTACGCTGCTCGACCACACGACAGTGCGTCCACTCAGCACCGTGCCCGTGTTGTCTCGCAGCACCACGGCCATTTGCAGTGAGCTGCCAGAGAGAACCACGGGATTGCTGGGCGAGATCTCCAGCGTCGCGGCGGCGGCCGGCGTCGCCGTTGGCTTGGTTGAGTCGCCGCCACACGAGTACGCGACGGTCACACCCACGAGTGTTGCGACGCGTCCGATGCGACGAAGCAAGGACATCGCTTTAACGATAATTTCCGAACTGCAGCTGCACGCCGAAGTCCTTGCTCTTGAGCAGTGTGATGGCCTCCTGCAGATCGTCGCGCGATGGTCCGCTTACGCGCACCTGCTCGCCCTGGATGGACGCCTGCACCTTCTTGAGCTTCGCGTCCTTGATCGCTGCGGCGACTTTCTTCGCCGTCTCGCCGTCGAGCTCCATCTTGAGCTTCACGTCGCGTCGCACGGTGTCGCCCGCGGCCTGCTTGATCTCGCCAACGTCGAGATTCTTCACCGGCACGCCGCGCTTGATCAGCTTCGTCTGCACGACGTCGAACAGCGCCGTCATCTGGAAATCGCTATCCGCCACGAGCGCGATCAGGTTTTCCGCACGCTTGAAATCGATAGATGCTTTCGAGCCTTTGAAGTCATAGCGCTGCGCAATCTCCTTCTGCGCCTGGTTGATGGCGTTGTCGACCTCCTGGAGGTCGACCCCGGTGGTGACGTCGAACGATGCGGTCTGAGCCATGGTGCTCGGTTCTTCTGGGTTGAAGGGAATCGCTGTTCAGAATTTGCCCGGCGTGCGGAAGCCACGAAAGCGCCTATTGCGGCGCCTTGCTTTGTGTTATAAAGTACTTTCATGCAACGAGCCGCCACCGAACCCGCACCCGTCGCACCGGCCCTGGACACGCCCCTTCAGCGCCGCGCCGACGTCTACCTCGCCAACGTGCCACTCGCGCGACGCATCGCCGGTCACGCGCTCCTCCTGGGCGTTGCTGGCGATGTCCTGCTCCGCGATCTCCCCGTCGGACTCGCATTCCCGATCTGGATTGCGTTGCTCGTCCTGGCCATGATCGCCGCGGCATGGAGCGACGGACGACACATCTCGCGAGAAGCTGCGAGTTGGCTCGCCACCTCCATCTTCTTTGCCGCTGGCCTCGCGTGGCGTGATTCCGGAACCCTCCAGTTCCTCGACCTCGTGGCCACGGTCGGCTCGCTCGCTATGGCCGCAATCGCGCTCAGCGACGTCAGGGCTGCACTGCTCGCTGCGCGCTTCCGCGACACCGTCTGGGCCGCCACATCGGTCGTGCGCTCGGTTGTTGCCGGCTTCCTTCCCATCGCGGTGCGCGAGCTGTTCGCCAATGAGTCGCGCACCGTCACTGTTTCGCGCGTTCGCCCCGTCATTCGCGCGGTGCTCATTGCGGGCGTTCTGCTCTTCGTGTTCGGCACCCTTCTGCGCGACGCCGATCCCATCTTCGCGAGCCTCGTCACACTGCCGATGCCCGACTTCGGGACGATGTTCTCTCACGTATTCGTCATCGGTGCCTTTACGTGGATGACGAGCGGCTGGGTGCGCGGTGCACTGCTCGTGGACGTTGGCAAGCGGCGCGCGCCCGAGTCGCTGCCCTTCGGACTTAGCCTCCTCGACATCACGACTGCACTCACGACGCTGAACGTCCTGTTCGCCGCGTTCGTCCTCGCGCAACTCGGCTGGTTCTTCGGCGGCGAAGCGTTTCTTCACGCGCGCACGGGCCTCACTGCGTCTGCATACGCGCGACAGGGATTCTTCGAGATGTTGTGGGTTGCACTGCTGGTCGTGCCGCTGCTCGTTGCGACGCGCGCCGCACTGCGGCCCGGCCAGGCGCTCGAACGGCGGCACACTGTGCTGTCAGTTCCTGTGATCGCCCTACTCGGCGCGATTCTGCTTTCGGCGGGTCTCAGAATGAAGTTGTACGTGCACTACTTCGGACTCACCACCGACCGACTGTATCCGCTCGTGTTCATGGGGTGGCTCGGCGTCGTGCTCGTCTGGCTTGCGCTCACCGTGCTCCGCGGGCGCGGGCGGACGTTCATCGCTGGCGTCGCCGTCTCCGGGCTGGCCGTACTCGTCGCGCTCAACGTCGCTGTGCCCGACGCGTTCGTGGCGCGCTACAATCTCGCTCGCGCGACGAGCGCGGGTCGCGATGTACAAACGGTACTCGATGTGAGTAGCCTCGCGAAGTTGAGTGGAGAGGCCGCGTCACTTGCAGTGCAAGCCACGGTCGGGGCATCGAATGGCACACAGGGCGGCGTGGCGCACGCGGATGTCACCACACAACAGTGCGACGCGGCGCGCACACTCCTGCGCCGCTGGGGACCCGTCTCGTTAGCCGCGAAACGGGCGTACTTCGAGAGCGCATGGCGTTTCTGGAACGCTGGCGAGGTGCAAGCGTTACGGGCGGTTGGCGCACGCTCGGCAGAATTGCGGGGAGTCATGCACCGCGCGTGCAGCAAGTTTGAGCCAGAGCCCCCGGAGGGCGCTGACACCGACCAGTAGGAACGCTGACCGTGCGCGCGAAACAACGTGAGGTGTAGATCTTTTCGACGCAGTGCCCTGCTCTGGGTGACAGCTACCCGAGATACGACTCCAGCGCCCGCGCGCGCGAGACGTGCCGCAGACGCGAGAGCGCCTTTTCCTTGATCTGTCGCACGCGCTCGCGTGTGATGCCGAGCAGAGAACCGATTTGCTCGAGCGTCATGGGCTCCTCACCGTCGAGACCGAAATAGAGGCGCAGGATCTTCGACTCGCGCTCCTTGAGGTGGGCGAGTGCCTCCTCGATCGACTCCGTGAGCGCCTTCTCGAACGTCAGCTCGTCGGGCGTCGGGTTGAGATTGTCGGGCAGGTAGTCGAGGAGCTTGTTGTCCTCACC
This sequence comes from bacterium, assembly GCA_040003345.1. Lineage (GTDB taxonomy): Bacteria > Gemmatimonadota > Gemmatimonadetes > Gemmatimonadales > Gemmatimonadaceae > AG11. Next base: position 1,268 of record JBDUCR010000196.1, on the reverse strand, counting down.
CGGTGTCATGGGCGCATCGAGGGAGAGGTGCGTCTGCGAGATCGACATCGTCTTCGCGACTTCCTCTTCCGTGATGTCCATCCCTTCGGCGATCTCGGCGTGCGTCGCCTCGCGACCGAGCTCCTGGAGCAGGAAGCTCGCGCGCTTGCCGATGCGGTGCAGCGTTCCCGCACGGTTCAGCGGCACGCGCACGATGCGGCTCTGCTCGGCGAGCGCCTGCAGAATGGCCTGACGGATCCACCACACTGCATACGAGATGAACTTGATGCCCTTCGTCTCGTCGAATTTGTGCGCGGCGCGGATGAGGCCGAGGTTGCCCTCGTTGATCAGATCAGAGAGCGATACGCCCTGGTTCTGATACTTCTTCGCAACGCTGACCACGAATCGCAGGTTCGAGCGCACGAGCTTGTCGAGCGCTTCCTGATCTCCCACGCGAATTTTCTGCGCGAGCGCTACCTCGTCTTCCCGCGTGATGAGCGGATAGATGCTGATGTCGCGCAGATACTGGTCGAGCGATCCCTCTTCGAACGACGACTTCTTGCTGTTCGGAGTGGTGGCCATGCGGGCGAGTCCGGGGAACGGCGGCCTCCGCCGCAATGTTGCACTGCGCGCGGCGGAAGGATTGCGACCGGGCAACGGTCGGGGGGAGTCTGTCTATGTCAGTGCACGCGCTCGCCGAGGCGCGTCCATCGGACGTGCGTCAGCCAGGCGAAGTCGTCGGAAGAATCGGGGGAGAAGCTGAAGTACACTACTTCGGGCCGCCCGCGCAGCAGCGAATCCGGTACGAAGCCCCAGTAGCGGCTATCGAGCGAGTTGTCGCGATTGTCACCGAGGACGAAGTACTCTCCTCCAGGGACGACCAACGGACCCCAGTTGTTTCGCGACGGGTGATATGCAACGGCAGCGCCTGCTGTTCGCACGAGGAAATCGTTCTGCCAGTGGAATTCCTCCCACACCGGATCAGCCTCTGGATCGGAGTGCGAGACATACGGCTCCGCCAGCGCGATCCCGTTCCGGATGAGCACCGCGTCGCGCATGGCGAGGGTGTCTCCCGGCAGGCCCACCAGCCGTTTCACGAAGTTCTTCGTGCGGTCCTTCGGCCATTCGAAGACGATGACGTCGCCCCGGTGTGGTTGCCGCAGCGCCGGCAGGCGCTTGCCGGTAAGCGGAACCTCTGCGCCGTAGACGACCTTGTTCACCAGCAGAAAATCACCGACGAGCAACGTCCCTTCCATACTGCCGCTCGGGATCTTGAACGCTTCCACGAC
>JBDUCR010000450.1:0-16891 GCA_040003345.1 bacterium | reverse complement strand
GCACGGCGATCTCGGCGCGGATTTTCAGGTGGGAATGAGCGCGCGCGCTACGCCGCTGCTCGTAGGACTCGCTATTCTCGCGATTGGCGCGACGCCAGTGGCCAGCGCACAGAGGATAGTGCCGTCGACGCGACCGGAACTCGGCATGGGCGTCGACACCCTTCCGTCGCCTGCTTGGGGCGCGCGTTGGAAGGAACCGGTACCCGAGATCTATCGACGGTGGGCAGAGTTCCTCGCGTCTTCGGCTCCGCGATACACTCCTCCTGGAGGCACGGCTTCGCCGTATTGGAGTGCGGCCGAGCAACGGATATGGACGACCTTTTCGCTCGCGCTCAACTTCGTGGGCTCGTACGCCACACCGATGGTAGTCGACATTCGGCCGGCCACTCCCGGTAACGTCGGCGAGTACGTCATCAAGACGATGTTCATGTCGCCCGAGCCTCGCGCCCTGACGCAACCGCAGGCGCTCGTTCGCGTTTACGCGCTGCGTGAGAATGGGCAGTGGGTGTTTGCCAACGCGCTACCTCGCGACACGCGGAACTGGCAGCGAACCACCGTCGGGCCGTTCGATTACATCTACGACCACGACTACCACTTCGATCAACGTCGTGCTTTACGCGCAGCCGCGTTCGCCGATTCACTCGCGACCGCATTCGCTGTACCGAAGCTCTCGCACGTTGCCTACTATCTGACCGAGAGCCCCGACGAGATGAATCGCATCATCGGGCTCGATTGGTATCCATCATCGACTGATGGAGGAGGCTTTTCCTCTGGCCCGAACCGATTGCTCGTGTCGGGCAATCCGAATATCGGCGAAGAGTATCGTCACGAGATCGTGCATGTCGTGCTCGGCCCGATTGGCCTCGGCGGCGTGCATTCTCTCCTATGGGAGGGCGTCGCCACGTGGCTTGGAGGCACGCTCGGTTTGAGCGCGGCAGAATCGAAGCGCGAGTATGCGACATACCTGCGCAGTCATTCTGACATCACGCTCGATTCGATACTCAATCAGTCGTACGACATGGGGTTTCGCCCCGCAGGCGCGACGCTCTGCCAAATGGCATTCGAGCACGGGGGAGTTGCTGCCGTGAAGGCGCTCCTCCGCAGCGGCCGAACTGACGCCGATCTCAAGACGGGACTCGAGCGCGTTCTCGGCCGCAACTGGCCAGCCATCAAAGCGGACTGGCGACGCAAGGCACTCTCATCATCCTGAGCGAGCGACGCACGTTGAAGGTTCGAACGCTCCGCTAGTGCGTGATCGACCCCATCTGCACGACCTCGAACGCACTCGACGGAACCCTCTTCAGCGCGTCGAGGGTGCTGTCGTTCCAGCGCGGATCGGGCGCACCGCTGACGAACCAGCCACTCCCGTTGTCGGCGACGATCATCCCGTATTTCTTCATCGCGCGAAGGATGACTTGCACATCTGCGGGATACGTCGAGACATCGAACGACGCCTTGAGACGAACCCGCATTCCCATCGGCGGCAGTGACGACGACGGATCCGAGCTCGCGTAGTGACGAGCCGGCGATATGAAACCCTTCTGCGTGCGCGGACACGTGAATCGCACCGCGTGGTCGATGACGCCTCGCTGCACAACTTCGTCGTAACGCACGAGGCCGGGAAAGATGGGCAGGCCCGCTGCATCAGCCGAGGTCCAGTACATCGGACGAAGTTGATTGCTGCTGAGATCGAACACTGCCCCAGAACCGGCGTGCCACGAGGCGCCGCCGTTCATTGGATGCGCATCGTACAGCTCGTACAACTTCCAGTTGAGAGTGTCGACGACGAGCACGTGACGGTCGCCGGAGCTCGATGCGCCGCCCTCGATCGGCGCGTCGGCAGGAATCGGATACGGACCGGGATCACTCTCGTCCGCATAGTCGAAGGTGATCGGCCGCTTTGGCGTCGAGCCGCCCGCAAGCGCGTACGGAATGCCGTACACCGTGCCAAAGTCGGGATGAAGATTCCGCACGCCGCACGCCGCAATCAATGTCGCCGACAACCCGTCAATCGGCTTTGCAGAAATGTCGGTGTTCCACGCGTTGTCCGCCGGAAAAACGCGGCGGCTCAATGATCCGCCGATCGCGGCAGGCTGTGCCGGATCAAGCGTCGGCTCAGTTGTCGTATTGTCGGACGCGGAGCTGCAGGCGAGTGTCGCGCCCGTGATAAGGGCGAGCATGTGATTGCGGTGGGTTCGCATCCCGACGAGTATGTGGTGATATTGCCGCCGCTACTGCGATCAGGATCACCAATCGGCCGACATCCCGATCACGGCGAGTCAACAAACGACCTCGACAGACCGCATGCCGCGCGATAGTCTGGGTCACCAGCGGCGTCGTTCATTCACCATTCGACGTTTCATCCTGCTCGTGAGCACCTTGAAGACGACGCACGAATTGACGGCGGACATCGATCGGCACTTGCGGAGGCTGTGAGCGCGCTCTCAGTAGGCGTCGACGTCGGCGGCACCTTTACCGATCTCGTTGCCGTCGACGCGAACGGCGCCGTCACGACGCATAAGGTTCCGAGCACGCCGTCGGATCAGAGCCACGGTGTCGCGAGTGCACTCGGGCTACTCGACGGCGCCGACGTGTCGCGTTTCGTGCACGGCACGACGGTCGCGACCAACATGCTTCTCGAACGCGCGGGTGCACGCGTCGCACTTGTTGCGACCGATGGCTTTACCGACATCCTTCATCTCGCCCGACAGGATCGCGCGTCGCTCTACGATCTCTCGCGGCACCATCCGCCGCCGCTCGTCGCGCGCGATCATACGATCGGCGCGCGCGAGCGCATCGTGCCCGAAGGTGTGCATCTCGCTCTTACAGACACTGCGATCGCTGACGTTGTTGCGCGCGTGCGCGAGCTCGCACCGGATGTCGTCGCGATCGCGCTGCTGCACTCGTACGACGATCACACGCACGAGCGACGTCTTGCTGATGCAATCCGCGCCGAGCTCGCGCCGCTGCAGGTGGTGATCTCGTCCGAGGTATTTCCGGAGATCCGGGAATACGAGCGCACCGCGACAACGGTCGCCGAAGCATATCTTCGTCCCGGCGTCGCACACTATCTCGAGCGTCTAACAGCGCGCTCTGCCTCACTCGGCATTCCTGCACCCGGTGTGATGACGTCCGGCGGTGGAATGCGAACGGTGGAGCAAGCGGCGCGAGGCGCTGCATCACTTGCGCTCTCCGGTCCGGCAGGTGGCGTCGTCGGTGCCGCGGCCGCACTGCGCGCAGCGGGATTGTCCAACGCACTCTCCGTGGACATCGGCGGGACGAGTGCCGACGTCGGACTCATTCTCGACGGTGAGCCACTCGTCGAGCCGGGTGGTCGCGTCGCCGGCGTTCCGATCGCATTGCCGCGCGTGCTTGTGGAAACTGTGTCGGCCGGCGGCGGCAGCATCGGGTGGATCGACGACGGCGGCGCGCTAAGAGTCGGACCACGAAGTGCCGGCGCCGTGCCCGGTCCTGCGGCGTTCGGTCGCGGCGGCACGTTGCCGACGGTCACCGACGCGCACGTCGTGCTCGGACACATCACTGCCGCCGCGCTGAGCGGCGGCGTGTCGCTCGACGTCGCAGCCGCGCACCGTGCAATCGCCGACCTCGCACACAGGCTCGATGCTCCGTCCGATCGTGTTGCGCGCGCGATGGTCGACATCGCCGACGCCGCGGTGGCGCGTGCACTCCGTCGCGTGAGTGTCGAGCGCGGCGTGAATCCGCGCGACTGCGTCCTCGTGCCGTTCGGTGGTGGCGGTCCACTACACGCCTGTGGGCTGGCGGAACAACTTGGCATGGACACAATCCTGATTCCACCGCATGCAGGCGTGCTGAGCGCGCTAGGGCTCGCAATTACTCCAGAGCGACGCGATCGCATGGTCAGTGTGCTCGCGCGCGCTGATACGCTCGACAGCGACGCAGTTGGCGCGGCGCTGCATCGCGCTGCGGAGGGTGTCGCCGAGGGTGAGGAGTGGCTGCGCAACTGGACAGCGCGCATGCGGTACGTCGGGCAGGGACATGAGCTCGATGTCGTAGCGTTGCACGGCGACGATGGGGCCGCGTTGACGACTCGCTTCGCAGCGCTGCACGAAAAGCGCAACGGCTTTACGCTGGCGCTGCCAGCCGAGGTGATCGGCGTGCGGCATGTGGCAAGTGGTGTTGCACATCCGGTTCAGTTTCTGCGATCTGGCAAATCAGACTGGGACCCGACTACCGCAATAGATGACGACGGCACATTCTCGGCGCGTATTGTCGGGCCGGCAGTAGTGACGTTGTCAGGCGCCACGCTGCGCATTGCCGAAGGATGGATTGGTGAGCCACACGAAACTGGGGGATGGATGCTCACACGGGCTCGATCCGCATGAGAAATCACGGCGAACCTCACCAGCTCAACGTATGATCGATCCGCTCGAGCTATCGGTGCTGGCGCACGGCGTCGCGATGATCGCCGAGGATATGGGCGCGGTGCTCGTCCGCAGTGCGCTGTCGCCGAACATCCGCGAGCGGCGCGATGCATCGTCCGCGATCTTCGACGCACAAGGCCGCATGATCGCGCAGGCCGCGCACATCCCCGTGCACCTCGGCGCAATGCCCGAGTCGGTCGCTGCGGTTCGTGCGCGCAATCCGAAGCCCGGCGACGTGTTTCTGCTCAACGATCCCTACCACGGCGGCTCGCATCTTCCAGACCTCACACTCATCGAGGCCGTCGACATCAATGGAGTGATTGGCGGCTATACGGCGGTGCGCGCACATCACGCCGACGTCGGCGGCATGAGTCCAGGCTCCATGCCGCAAGGCGCAACGGAGCTCGTGCAGGAAGGCCTGATTGTGCCGCCAGTGCGTCTCGTACGCGAAGGCGTGCTCGACGAGGAGTTGCTCGGATTCATTCTCGCGAACGTGCGCACACCGGACGAACGCCGCGGCGATCTCGGAGCGCAGCTCGCGGCGTGCGCGACGGGCGCCGCCGGTTGGCGCGCATTGGCCGAACGACTCGGCACCGTGAAGCTTGCTGCCGCGTGCGACGCATTGCTCGACTATGCGGAACGTCGTGTGCGCGCGCGGCTCGAGCCGCTGGAGAACGCGCGTGGGCGAGCGACGGATCGTCTCGAAGGCGACGGCGTTACCGACGCGGACATCAGCGTGGTGGTTGCTCTTCACGTCGTGGGCGGTACGCTGCATCTCGATCTCACGGGCAGTGCGTCGCAGGTAGCTGGCAACGTGAACTGTCCGGCGGCGGTCACGCGTGCAGCCGCAGTGTTTGCGCTGCGCACGTTGCTCGACGATGATGTGCCGACCAACGACGGCATCGCGCGCGCAATTGTACTTACGCTGCCTGAGCGAAGTGCGGTGAATGCCGCGTGGCCCGCAGCAGTCGCCGCTGGAAACGTCGAGATGTCACAGCGCATTGCCGACACGATTCTCGCCGCGTTTGGCGACGCCGGTGTCGACGTCGCTGCGCAGGGACAAGGCACGATGAACAACGTGACCTTCGGCGGTGCCGGCTGGACGTTCTACGAGACGCTCGGCGGAGGGCAGGGCGCGAGCTCGCACGGGCCCGGTCCGTCCGGCGTGCACGTCGGCATGAGCAATACACTCAATACTCCAATCGAATCACTCGAGCGTTCGACGCCACTGCGCGTCGATCGATACTCGCTGCGTGACGATTCTGGTGGCGATGGTGCGCAGCGCGGCGGCAACGGCGTCGTTCGTGCTTATCGTGCGACAGCGCCATGCACAGTCACGCTGCTCACCGAGCGTCGACGTCATGCTCCGCGTGGAGTATCCGGTGGCGGTAATGGCGCTCCGGGTCGCAACCTGCTGAACGGTGAAGCGTTGCCAGCCAAATGTCGGCGCACGCTCGCGGCTGGCGACGTCGTCACGATCGAGACGCCTGGGGGCGGTGGCTTCGGCGCGGCGCCCAATGGAGATATCGGTTGACGCTGACCACCAAGGTACTGATCGCGCTCGCCGCGGGACTCGGCATCGGCGTCGCCATCTCGGTGTCGGGGAACGACGCGCTGCTGTCGGTTCCGCGCTATCTCGAGCCGGTTGGAACGCTGTGGGTCAATGCGCTCCGCATGATCGTCATTCCGCTCGTCATGTCGGCGATCCTCATCGGCATCAACTCGCTGCCCGATACGCGGACCATTGGACGCATCGGCGGACGAGCGCTTGTGCTCGCGTTGATCATTCTCTTCTGTGCAGCAACGTTTGCCGTTCTGGTGGGGCCGATCGTGTTGTCGAGGCTATCCATCGATCCGGCTGCCGCTCAGGCCATGCGCACGAGCGCCGCGGCCGCGAGCGGTGACGCGGTGCAGAACGCGAAGAAGATCGTGAGCTTCAGCGAATGGCTCGTCGGAATGGTGCCGACGAATCCCATCAAGGCGATGGCCGACGGCACGATGTTACCGCTGATCATCTTCACTGTGCTTTTCGGTCTCGCACTGACGCGTGTGAATGACGTCGGACGCGCGGCGCTTCTGCGCGTGACCGAAGGTGTGCTCGACGCATCATTGGCGTTGGTGCGCTGGGTGCTCGCCGCCGCGCCAATCGGTGTCTTCGCGCTCACCGTCCCATTGGCGACGCGGCTCGGCGTCGCCGCAGCGGGAGCGGTGATCTATTACATCCTCGCCGTGAGCGGGATGTGCCTGCTCTTCATGGCACTGCTGTATCTCGCTGCATTGCTGATCGGTCGCGTCGACATCCGGTCGTTCGCGCGCGCATGCGCGCCGGCGCAGGCGGTCGCGGTCAGCTCGCGCGCGTCGCTCGTGACGTTGCCCGCGATGTTGGAAGGGGCGGCGGAGCTCGCGCTTCCTGTTCCCGTGCGATCGTTTTTCCTTCCGCTTGCTGCGGCGACGCTTCGCACGGGCAGCGCGATCGCGATTCCTACAGGAGTGATCTTTCTCGCGCGACTTTACGGCGTGGATCTCAGCGCGACGCAACTCGTCACGATTGCGCTCATGGGCGTCGTGACGACGTTCAGCGTCCCGAGTATTCCGGGGGGAACGATCATCGTGATGGTCCCGGTCTTGTTGGCGGCTAACTTGCCGGTGGCTGCGGTAGGACTGCTGTTAGGAGTCGATACGATTCCGGATATGTTCCGCACGGCGACGCATGTAACAGCCGATATGACGGCCGCAACCATTCTCGCGCGATTTGAGCCGGAGTGGGAGGCTAATTGAGGTTGAATTGGCGAGTGCAGTTGGGCCCATGCGCGCGGGCGAGATGGCTCCTCATCATCTTTGCGTCGGCGTGCTCAGCCGAGACGATTGTGGCGCAGAGTACCGCCAACGGAGGAGAGCCCGCTGCATCCGTGCCGCTTAGTAGTTTTCGCGGCACTCTCGTCGTACAAGACGATGCGAGAGATCCTACGGCGGCGCGCTCTCGGGTTGTTATTGGTTCGGCGCATTGGCGCCTTGAGCTGGACACTCTCGATTGGCGCCGTAAACTGACGCTGCGCATCGCGCTCAGTGGTCCTGAAGCGGCGGAGTACGTCATTCGAACGGCGAGCGCAGACGCCCCGCGACGCGTCCTCAAGGTGAGGAATGTGTCGTTAGCACCCATTGATTCTCGTTACTACATGGCAGCGATGTCGGTTGTCGAGCGGGGCGAAAAACGTGTCTATACTGACTGGAATGTTGCCGACGACAGCATCGTGTTCACCGGTGCGGACACTCTATCGCCACAGGCCACTCTGCGAGGCGCTGTTCGTCTGCAAGGGCACCACAGGTTCTCCACCACGCGCGAGCGCGACCAACACCCGTATCAGCGTACGAGTCGGCTCCTCGAGGGCGAGTTTGCGGCAACATTTGACCCAGGCACTCAACTGCCCCCATCCATGACGAAAGCGAGGCAGACCGTGATCCTTCGACGGGCACTTGACGATTTCGCGCAGGCGTGGATGGATGGATGGGTGGCGCATCGTCCTGCATTTGATAGCACGGCGGATAGTGAGAAGGCACGCGCCTATCTCACCAGCCGCTGGAACCAGGCGGCGTTCGTCGACTCCGTCGTGGTGGGCCCAAAAACCTTCTACGTGCGGCTGCGCGGTCGCTATGCGCCCATCACCTGCGTTGTCCACGAGCGAAGCAGCGCTCCGAGTTGCGACAACTCGAAGCCCTAGATCGGGACTACAGGGGCGCAGCGCCTTCGCTGCGCTCACGGTGACACGTCAATCTCCCTCAACAACACATCGAACACCCTGGCTCCCACAAACGCGTCCAACAGCTCGCCATCAAGCATTCCTTCCACGGCTTCCATGCGCAAAATCTGGATCGCGCGATCAATTGGAACCGCGCGCTTGTACGGCCGGTCCGTCGCCGTGAGCGCATCGAAAATATCCGCAATCGTCATCATCCGTGTCTGCACCGGGATCAATTCAGCCGTGACCTGATTCGGATACCCCGCTCCATTCAGCTTCTCGTGATGTCCGTACGCAATCTGCGGAATGCGCCTCAGCTCGCGCGTCCACGGAATCTGCTCGAGAAATCGATACGTGTGCGTCACATGCGATTCGATCTCACGACGCTCGTCGTCATCGAGATTGCCCTTCCGGATCATCAGAAACTGGAGCTCATGATCCTCGAGTAGCGGACGCTCTCGCCCTTCAAAGTCGACGAACGTCCGCCGATGAATATCGTGCAACGCCTCGAAGCTTCCTTCGGGTAGCACCGTCGGCTCGTTCGCCACGACGATCGACTCGAGAAACCTCAGCAGCTCCGCGCGACGCATCGCTCGCTCGGCCTCGAGGCGAACGACTTCCGCGGCATAGCCGCTCGTGCCGTTCGCCAGCATGAAGTTCGCGCGATCGCGCTCGAACTCCAGGTCGGAGCGCTGCAACAGATATCCGAACCGGTTGCGAATGATCTCGAGATCGGGCGCGTACAGCTTCTTCTGCTTGATCAGCACCTGCTCGCGCACGCCAACCTTGCCGAAGTCGTGCAACAATCCGGCGTAGCGTAGCTCGCGCAGCTGCTCTCGCGTGAACGAGACATCGCGATAGCATCCGTCGGAGACACGATCGACGACCTCGGCAAGTCCGACCGTCAGCATCGCGACTCGCGCCGAGTGACCTGATGTCGTCGGGTCGCGCGATTCGATTGCGGTAACGGCGGCGGTGACGAACCCCTCGAAGAGACGCTCGATGTCCTCATACAACTTGCCATTCTCGATTGCCACTGCGGCCTGCGACGCGAGTGCGCTCGTGAGCTCGACGCATCGGTCGTCGAAGGTGAGCACGTCGCGCTCGAAGGTGTCGGCGGCGCTGAGCCTGACGTCGCCACTCCGCTTGCGGTTGATGAGCTGCAGCACGCCAACGACTTCGTCGCGATGCGACTTCATCGGCAGCACCATCATCGACTTGGTGCGATAGCCCACCTTCTCGTCGAAGCTGCGATTCTGCTTGTACGAGCTGTCGTCAGGGAGGAGATAGACGTCGCCAATGACGAGCGGCTCGCCAGTCACCGCTGCATAACCCGCGAGACTCGCATGATCGATCGGCACAGTGAACGTCGCGAAAGGCAGTCCCGGCAGTGAATGATTTTGCGCGATCGCGCAGCGCAGCCGGCACGGCGCGCCATCGTCGTTCTTTTCGACGAGATAGAGCGATCCCGCATCGGCATTCGTGAGTCGCCGCGCCTGCGTGAGAATCAGCTCGAGCAATGTGTGCAGGTCGCGCTCAGTCGACAGCGCAACGCCGATCGCCGTCAGCTCCGTGAGCTCGCGTGCCCGATCCGTTGCTTCCGCTTTCGCACGACGTTCCGCGACGAGCGAGCCAGCGTGCCGAAAGGCGCCGCGCAGTGCAGCGATGAGCGTTCCGACCGTGGCATCGCCCGACACCCAGCTCGTAATCCAATCGACAGGGAAGCCGACCGGCGGCTCCAGCTCTCCCGGCTCACCAAGGCCCACGAGCGCGGCGACGGTGGCCAGTTCGTGGATTCGTGACTGATCGTCGCCACAGCTCACGAGCAACGCCCGGTCCAGCGCAATGACCGTGGGCCGATCAGCGTCAATCGCCTTGGCCGTGGGCAGAGCGAGGATGTGGCGCACCTCGATGTCGTCGCCGCGACGTCCGAGCGGTGCCGTCGAAATCGTTCGGCTAAGGGCGGTGAGGAGAAGTGGCTTCATCCGGCTGGTGGAGACCCGAGTAAAACGACGAACCCGCCGCCGCCCTTGAAGGACGGCGGCGGGTTCGTTTTGTCACCAGCAGAAGATCAGCCGCCCTTCAACTTGGCCTGTTCCGCTCGTGCCGGCGCGTAATCCGGGAACTCCTTCAGCACGGCGCCGAAGAGCTCGACCGCGCCTGCCTTGTTGCCGTGATCCTTCATATCGAGCGCTTTGCCGTACATGACGGCAATGCGCATCGGAAGCTTCGCCGCCGGGGCCGGAGCACCCGCCTGCGTCGCGCCAGTCAGTGAGGCAGCGGGCGTCGCTGTGCTGCCCGTGCGCATGGGACGCGCCGGAAGCTTCATACCCGCATTGAGCTTGCTCGCGAGCGTGCCGACGCTGGCCATGATGTTGTCGGCCTTGTCGTCCACACGCTCGACGTGCTCGATCTCACCCGTCTCGACGTTCACTGCGCGTGCGTCGATGCGGAAGTTGCCCTTCGGGTCCGTCATGTACACACCGAAAATCATGTGCTGGGCACCAAGGAGCTTGCCCACCTTCACGGCGGTTTCCTTGTCCACCTGGCCACTTGTCACGAGTTTCTGCTCGTCGACGAGCTTCTGCACTTGATCGCGCTCGATAACGCGAATGCCCGTGTTCGTCGACATGTCGGTGATGAGGAAATCGGGGATTCCCTTGCTCAACCCGTCGTAGTCCTTCGCGTCCTTGCCGAACGAGCCGTTGTTGAACGACAGGATGGCCACGGTCGGCTTTCCGTCCTTCTGCGCGTAGCTCGCGGTGAGCGGAGCAACGAGGCCGACGACGGCGGCGGCCAGCGAGACGAAACGTGCGATGCGGGTCATGGTCTCCTCCGAGACTCCTACGGAATTGCTTCTGGTCATGCGACTCATGCGGCGGCGCATCCGCGCCAATGGGTGCCGCACTGCTTCTTCCCTCAGACGAACAGCTTCATTCCTTCAGCAGCGGCGATCACTTCGAGCGATGATCCTCTCGCCGCGACCAGCGCGCGACACCTCGCCAGGCAGAGATCGACCTCGTCATCAGTGCGCTCCGGGCGATGATGGAAGAGCACGAGCCGCTCCACCTCCGCGTCGATCGCAAACTCCACCGCATCTTCGTACGTCGAGTGTCCCCATCCGACGAACGAGTCGTATTCCTGCTTCGTGAACATCGTGTCGTGCACCAGTACTGCGGCGCCTCTGGCGAACTCGACGAACCGGATGCGCCAGTCGTCGTGATCGTCATACCTGGCACGAGGACTCAGTTCATTGTCCGATACATAGACGAGTCCACGCACCGCAACGTTTCCAGCCGCGGTTCCCTCGGTGAACCGATAGGCGAGAGCACCGCCCGGGTGCCTCACCGCCATCGCCGACACTTCATACCCCACGCCCTGCGATTGCTCCTCACCCAGTTCCTGAAAGTCGATCCGCGCCTGCAGCTCCTCGAAGCTCACCGGGAACACCACGGGCGACATCTGGTCGCGAACCACCCGATCGATGCTCGTCTGGAGTGACTTGGAGCCCCAGATCGTGAAGTGATTCCCCTTTCGGAACAACGGCGCGAAAAAGGGAATCCCCTGAATGTGATCCCAGTGCGCGTGCGTCAGGAAAATATCGCCGGCAATCGGTGCACCGTTCGCCCGCTCCATCAGCGACCGGCCCAGCTCACGAATGCCCGTTCCGGCGTCGAGGATCACGAGCCAGCCATCTTCGGTGCGGACCTCCACGCAGGGAGTGTTTCCGCCGTAGCGCACGGTAGCCGGCCCCGGACTGGGAATCGAGCCGCGCGTCCCCCAGAATTGCATGGTGAAGGGCATCAGCGCGCTGTCTCGTCGTTCACGCGAAAGTATGCGCTCATTCCCGCTTTTTTTGCGAGGGAGACGGTCACGGGTCGTATGTGATCTTCGTCACACCCGGACTTGGGCTCGCTTTTCGAGCGCCTCCCGGTTCGCCACAGCGATGCGCCGCCGGTCGACGCGAATGAGACCGCCTTCCTGAAACTCCTTCATCGCGCGCGACACCGTCTCCCGACTCGCACCAATCATCTGCGCGATGGTCTGGTGCGTGAGCACCTTGTCGATCGTCGCACTGCCACCCTCGACCGCGAGATCGAGCAGCAAGCGCGCGATGCGGCCCGGGACGTCGAGTAGCACGAGGCCGCCGATCTTCTCGTCAGCACGACGCAGACGACGCGACAGCTCGCACAACAGCGCCCACGCCACGCTCGGATTCGCATCGACCCGGCGGCGGAAGTCTTCCCGCCGCAGAATGAGCAACGTCGCATCCTCCATCGCGATCACATGCGCGGAGCGCGGCTGGTCGTCGATGAGGGCGAGCTCGCCAAAGTGTGCGCCCGGTTCCAGCACGCCGAGAATCACCTCACGCCCATCCTCACCGATGAGCACCACCTTCACTCGGCCCGTTCGGAGGACGAACAGTGAATCGCCGGGATCATCCTGAAAGAGGATGACGGAGCCCTTGGGATACGAGCGCTCCCGAACGAGCTCGCCGAATCGGGCGAGCTCCTCTCGGTCGAGCCCGCGAAAGAGTGGAACGCTGGCTAGGAAGTCGGCGGTCTGAGCCATTACGCTGGAGCTCGGTGTGTGCCCAATCATACGATGGGGCCAAGCTATGCGCGCCCCATGGGCCTGTCAAACCTTCGCCAGCGTCTTTCGAATACAGTGAAGTGCTTGTCAGGCAGAGACTTGCAGTCAGCGCCGCAGTTCGAGCGGTACGGACCACTCAAAGCGGTCCCACATGATGCGTAGCTTGCCCTTGTTTCCACTGCCGGCGACATCGATCGCGAAGTTCTCGCGCGGCGATTCCGACGTCGCCACTGTCATCGGAATGCGAACGAGATCCTGCTTCGCGTTGTACTCCGTTCCCCACTGGCCTGCCATTCGATTGATCACGAGCGTTACGCCGGTGCGTGTCGGAATTGTCCACAGGCTGTAAGCACCCGCGGCGACGACCTGACCGCCCACGAGCATGTCGTGATCGAAGCTCACGACTGTTGCTTCGTTCGCACCGGTGCGCCACACCTGATCGTATGACACGACGTTGCCGAGTACTTCACGACCGCGTAATCGCGGACTGCCGAAGCTGACGACGATATCGCTGCCACCGAGCGACGCGCGTATCGTTTCATTCGGAGACGCCAGGCCGACACTCGTCACCGCCGCATCACGCGTGCTGAGACTCCCGAGCACGCGGCGCACGTCGTCGAACCGGCCACGCGTCGTTCGCGTCTTCTCCGTTGTCTCGATTGCGTCGGCGCCAACAATGCGCGTGCCGTCTACCGTCAGATGCGTCCACGCCATGTTGAAGAAGTCGACCTCGATCAAGGTGGCAGATCGGCGCAGAAAGCGCTTCGTTCCCGACTTGCCGGTTCCAGGAATCAGCACGGGCACCTTCGTCGTGTCGCCTACCGGCATCGCTACGCGCGACATGATCGATTCGTACATGCCGAGTGACGCATAGAGTCCGAACGACGCGCCGAATCCGGTGGTGAGCAACGGCGATGTGCCGTGCAACTCGAACGTGGCGCGGGTTTCTGTCATGCCGTTGACATTGGTTGGCGTCGTCTCGAGTGTCGATTGTTCCGGCTCCCCGTTCTTTCCAAACGTGACGACGTAGTGCTGGCGCACGAGTCCCGGAACGCGCACGAGGATCTCGCCCTCGAGCCGATTGTCGGTTCGGATTGCAGTCTCTACGACGACGGTGTCGCGTCCAAGCGTCGTGATCCATCCGGTGCTGTCGCGAACGACGGACTGCGCATTCGCGCTCTGAATGACGAGCGCCTGCATCAGCAACACTGTGCAAGAAGCAGAGAAGGGTCGCATGTGCATTTTTCTTAAATGGGAAAGGAGCGGATTCTGAACAATCCTTCATGGATGAGCGTCGGAATACCAGCGATTCGTGACGAGACGCGCTCCCGAGTGACGACTCGTCCAATGAGTGCTTCGAGCGTCACCGGCCGCCGAACGCAGCGACTCATCACATTCCAGTCGCGGCTCGTCACAAAACGTTGGACGGAAGACGTTTGTCACGCGAGCATAGCGCATGACCACTCCAAATGATCATCTCGTCCGTCGGCTCGTTAGGGCTGGACTGCTCGTCGCGCTCTGCGACGCCTGTTTCGCAATGGGAACCGCACTCGTACGTGGGACCAGTGCTCTACGCGTATGGAAAGGAGTCGCGAGCGTCCTCGTGGGCACGGACGCACTCACTGGCGGCAATGAGATGATCGCGCTCGGACTTGCGATGCATGTGCTCGTCGCGTTTACCTGGTCCGCGCTCTTTCTACTCGTCGTCACGCGATCGGACAGAGTCCGCGCGATACTCGACTCGCATTTCGGTCCGCTCAAGATCGCGACCGTCCTCGGCCCCACTGTCTGGCTCGTCATGTCACTTGTCGTGGTGCCGCTTCTCGTGCATCACGGACCGACGTTCAACAGCTACTACGCGATCATGTTCTTCGGCCACATGGTCTTCGTGGGACTTCCAATGGCGTGGGCGATCGGCAGCCGACCTGCATGAGCAATGTTGCCGCCGCGCGGAACGGCGGGTAGTGTGAGAGGCGCGGCAACCGGCGACAGCATGAGCGTCTTTCCCCAATCGAGCTCGCAGACAACGTCCACGTCATCTGAGGCGTGGAAGGCGCCGAGTGCGCGCAAGTGGCTCTCGATCGTCGGCGCGTGGGCGCTCGTGTGCCTGTTCAGCACGCAGCAATCGTACATGGCGCTGGCGACCTCGGGCAGCCCGGTCCCATGGCCGAAGCTGCTGTTCGTGATGTCGCCGGGCATCGTCATGTGGGCGCTGCTGACACCGGCGATCATGTGGCTGGCCTCGCGCGTTCCGCTCGATCGCCGCGGCATTCCGGTGCACATCGTCGCCGCACTTCTGTGCGGAGCCGCCGACGCGACGCTGTACCACTTCATCGACCCATGGGTGAATCCCTTCGGCACCCGGCCGTGGGCCGTGGCATTCGTACGATATCTGAGCGTGAACATGGCGTACTACATCGGCGTCGTCGCAGCCACGCTCATCTCCCAGTACGCTTCGCAGCTCCGCGAACGACAGATCGCCGCCGCCGAGCTGCACTCACAGCTGAGCACCGCGCATCTGCGCTCGCTGCAGGCGCAACTTCGTCCGCACTTCCTCTTCAACACGCTCAACACGGTCGCTGAGCTCGTGCATCGCGATCCCGACAGCGCCGACCGAATCATCACGCGACTCGGTGCATTGTTGCGCCGGTCGTTCGACACCTTTGGGGATCAGGAGGTCACGCTCGCGACGGAGCTCGAGTTTCTGCGCGACTACGCGGAAATCATCTGCGCTCGATTCCAGGATCGCATCCGCATCACCATCAATGCCGATAGCACTGCGCTCTCCGCCCTGGTGCCGAGCCTGATTCTGCAGCCCCTCGTCGAGAACGCAGTGCGTCACGGGCTGGAGCCAAAGGCGGAGGGCGGCGAAGTTCACATCGTGGTGCGCCGTCGCGTGGACGTGCTGGAGCTCGAAGTACGCGATGATGGACGCGGACTTTCGTACGGCGACGAGGATACGGTGCGCGCCGAGCATCACGGCGTCGGACTGAGTAACACCGCGGATCGCCTGCGGCATCTTTACGGCGATGCGCAACGCTTCTCCGTCCGCTCACGCGTCACCGGTGGAACGATCGTCGCGATTCAGATTCCCGTTCACTTCGCGAGTGAGACGCAGCCGACGAACGGTGTCGCGCCGCAAACAAAAGTACTCGAGCTGGTGCGGTAGTGGAGCCGGCCGGCGGCGCGCTCCGCATCATCATTGTCGACGACGAGCTCGTCGCGCGACAGCGCATTCGCCGCATCGCCTCGCGCGAAGAAGGGATAGAGATTGTCGCGGAGTGCGCTACTGGCCGAGAGGCCGTAAACGCAGTGCTCCAGCACAATCCCGACCTTCTCGTGCTCGATGTGCAGATGCCGGAGCTGGATGGCTTTGGCGTTCTCGCGGAACTGCCGGCGGATCGCATTCCACTCGTCATTTTCGTCACGGCCTTCGACGAGCATGCTCTGCGCGCCTTTGACGTGCATGCAGTGGACTACGTGCTCAAGCCGATCGATCCGGATCGTCTGCGTGCGGCGCTCATGCGCGCACGTCGCGAGCACGGTCTCGCGGAAGCGGCCGAGCAGCATGAGCGTCTCCGCGGCCTGCTCGGATCTGCGATCGTCTCGACGCCCGCAGAAAGCGCCGAGAGCACACCGGTCAACACGACATCGGTCGGCAAAGTCGAGCGCTTTCTCGTGAAGACCAGTGGAAAGATGTTCTTCGTCAACATGTCCGACGTTGACTGGGTGGAAGCGGATGGAAATTACGTGCGTCTGCACGTCGGCGCCGCATCGCACATGATTCGCGAGACGATCGCCTCTGTCGAACGCGCACTGCCAAGCGCACAGTTCGCGCGCATTCATCGGTCCGCGATCGTGAACCTCGATCGAGTCGCGGAAATGCGACAGTGGTCGTCGGGCGACTACATCGTGATTCTCAAGACCGGCGCTCGGCTCAAGCTGAGTCGTTCGTACCGGCAGAACATCGAGGCGCGAGCGCGGTAACCCCTGTCATCCGCAAAGGCGACAGCGAGGCGATGTCATCCCGCAGGAGCGAAGCGAGGGTTATGTCATCCCGCAGGAGCGAAGCGAGGCTATGTCATCCCGCAGGATCGAAGCGAGGGTATGTCATCCCGCAGGAGCGAAGCGAGTGTCGGGATCTACCGTCGTTGCGCG
>JBDUCR010000199.1:0-4989 GCA_040003345.1 bacterium | reverse complement strand
GTGTGGTCCGAGACGAAAGTACGCATCGTCGATCCGGAGACACGTGTCGTGTGCGCACCGGGACGCATCGGCGAAATCTGGATCGCGTCAGACAGTGTTGCGCAGGGCTACTGGCGGCGCCCGGAACAGACCGAGATCGTATTCCGCGCGACGCTTGTGAATGAGCCAGGAACGTGGCTGCGCACCGGCGATCTCGGCGCGCTGTACCACGGACAGCTTCTCGTTACCGGACGTCTCAAGGATCTGCTGATCGTGCGCGGCTCGAAGCACTATCCGCAGGATCTCGAGCTCACGACAGAGCGTCAGCACGCGGCCATCCGCGCTGGTTGCTGCGCGGCGTTCACTGTCGACGGACTCGATGGCGAGGCAATCGCACTCGCTGCCGAGATCGACGCTCGGCAAATCGAGCAGACGAACGGCACGCAGCTCGACGACATCGCCGCTGCCATTCGACGCGGCGTCATCGAGCAGCACGGAATTCAGCTGCACGCAATCGCGCTGCTCAAGCCGGGTACGCTGCCAAAAACGACGAGCGGCAAACTGCAGCGCCACGCGTGTCGCGCTGCGTTCACCGGCCGAAAGCTCGACGAGCTGCACCGTTGGACGCAGGCTGCCGCCAATCCACGGCGGCACTCGCTCGAGAGCGCATCATGACGATCGGCTATCCTGGCACAGCCACGAACTTGCGATCGCGGCTCGTCACCGCAGTCGCGACAGTACTCCGCTTACCCTTCGATCAAATCGACGACGAGACTCCATTCTCGGCGCTCGGCCTCGACTCGCTCGCTGCCGCAGAGTTGACCGCGGAGATCGAGGACGTCCTCGGTATCGAGTTACCGCTCACCGCGGTGCACGAATATCCCAGCATCGCCGCACTCGCGCACTTTCTCGAGAACGGAAGACCTGAGTCCGCCGCACCATTCGCGCGTATGCGTGCTGACGCGATCCTGCCCGCGGACATTGCGCCCGTCCAAGCGCACGGCAGCGTCATGAAGACCCGCGACGCGCGGCACATTCTCCTCACCGGCGCGACAGGGTTTCTCGGCGCACATCTGTTGCGAACGCTGCTCGATGAGACGAAGGCGAGCGTGGTTTGCCTGGTCCGCTCGCGCGGCGGCGATCCGTTGTCGCGCGTTCACGCAAATCTTGCCCGCTACGCACTCGGTGACGAGCGAGCGAACGACCGCATCACTGCCGTCGAGGGAGATCTTGCCCGCCCGCTGCTTGGATTGTCGCCGCGCGCCTTTCATGCGCTTGCAGTACAGACCGACGCCATCATTCACGGAGGCGCGAGCGTGGACTGGGTACAGGGTTACGACGCCCTTCGCGCCGCCAATGTGCTCGGGACGCGAGAGCTGCTTCGGCTCGCGTGTCACGGAGCACCGAAACCGCTGCATTTCGTCTCCAGCCTCGGCGTCTGCTATTCGACGCTTGGTCCGCGCGCGTTGCAGGAGGGCGCGGACGCACTCGACGGGCTCGAAGGGTTGCGGCTCGGATACGCGCAGACGAAATGCGTCGCAGAGTCGCTGGTGAGGGAGGCAGGTGCGCGCGGGCTGCCGGTGAGCATCGTACGTCCGGCGCTCGTGTCGGGCGACAGCGTTGACGGGCGCTCCAATGTGGACGATCTGCTTACGCGCTTCATCGCCGGATGCATTGCGATGGGCGCTGCGCCCGATCTCGATTGGCGCGTCGATTGTCTTCCCGTGGATCAGGTGGCGCGCGCGATCGCGCGTTGTGCGCTCGCGCACGTCGGCGGCGTCGATGTGGTGCACATCACGGCGAAGCAGCCGCGCCAATGGCGGGAGTGTGTGCTGTGGATGCGGTTGTGCGGCTACGAGCTCGATCTGCTGCCGTATCGCGAGTGGAGCAGAAAGCTTGCCGCTGAGGCGACGTCGTCACATCCGTTGTATCCGCTGCGCTCCTTCTTTCTGCATCGCGTGGCCGGCGAAGACGGGCTGACACTACCGGAGCTGTACGAGGAGAGTCGGCGTACGCAGGTGCGTGATGACGGAAGTCGCGAGCGCATGTCCGCACTCGATGCGCGGTGCACGACGATCGACAGCTCACTGCTCGACCGATATTTCGATCACTACGTCGAGGAAGGTGTGGTACCCGACGTCGGTGCCCGAAGTGATGGAGGTGCGTTCACGTCAACGCCGTCGATCGACGCGCTGTTGCCAGCAGTGACACGGTCGCTCGCAGAGCGGCTCGGCGAGGAGTCACTCAGCGTCGAGTCGCTGACACTCACGCCACTCGGTGGGGACGACAGCATCGTCTCCGAGCTCACGTCGTGGCGGGAAGGCGCGGCGATGGGATTGTTTCGCGGAGCGCTCGAGCTGCGAAGTGAGCGTGGCATTCATCTGCAGCGCGTCATTGTGAAGGTGAAGCCGTCTGACGAACGAGTGATCGAAGTGGCGGAGAGCGTCGCCGCGCTGGCGAGTCCCGCACTCGGTCGCGCATATGAAGCGTTCCGCGACTACATCGGCTTCACGCGCAGCCATGTGCGCGAGCTGGCCATCTATCGAGACGCGGATCCGCGAATCCGCCGACATACTCCGGCGGTGTTGGCGCTGTCTCCGGCTGACGAGGCCACGCGCTGGATGCTCGTGCTCGAAGAGCTTCCGGCGTCCACGCTGTGTCATGTTGACGAGCACAGTGCACCGTGGGCGAGCACGCACCTTCGTGCGGCCATCAGCGGTGCGGCCGAGGTTCATTCGGTGTGGTATGGTCTCGAGCCTGAGCTCGAGGTGCAGCCGTGGCTCGCGCCGATGCGTGACGCCAAGCGAATGACACACATGTCGCCATTGTGGGACGCGTTGGCCGATCACGCGTGTGCGCATTCGCCAGCGTGGCAGGACGCAGAGGTAGCGAGAACGCATCGCCGGCTCGTCACGGATGTTGCGCAATGGGCGCGGCCATTGAGTGAGCTACCGCGCACGCTCATCCATAACGACTTCAATCCGCGCAATATCGCGATGCGTGCTGGCAAGGAGCCGGTCCTCTGCGCCTTCGACTGGGAGCTCTCGACGATCGGCGTACCGCAGCGGGATCTCGCGGAGCTGTTGTGCTGGACGCTGAGCGAGTCGGTTGCGAAGGAAGAAGTGGCGATGTGGCTCGAGTGGTCGCGCGTGCAGCTCTCTCGCGCGGCGCGCGTGGACGTGTCACCGGCGGACTGGGAGCTCGGATTCCGTGCTGCGCTGTGCGAGTTGTTCGTCGATCGGCTCGCGATGTACGCGATGGTCGATCGCTTTCGTCCGCAGCGATATCTGCCTCGTGTGGTGCGGACCTGCATGGCGTTGCAGCGACACTATCCGTGGCAGTCATGATGACAGCCACCGTTGACGAGCGGCCGATGCCAGCGTCGCCAGGCGCAATGTTGCACGCTAGCAATCTGCTGACGTACGTCTCGCTGTTCCTTGCTCTCGGTGCAGTGGTTGCGGCACTCTGGTATCAGAGTGCCCATCTAGCCGGCGCGGCGATCGCGGCGAGCGTCATCACAGATACGTTCGACGGCCGGTTTGCGAGGAGGTTCACGAGGACCGTCACGGAACGGGACTTCGGTGTGCAGCTCGACAGTCTCGTCGACGCCGTGTGCGCCGGCGTGGCGCCTGTTGTCGTGACGGCTGCGCTACTGCGGCCCAGCGGCGGATTGAGCGGAGCGATCTGGGTGATCGGCGCCTTCATCTACGTCGTCGGCGCCGTGACCCGTCTCGGCTTCTACAATCTCACGCACGAGGACACCGACTCGTTCATTGGGCTGCCTGCTCCGGTGGCGTCGATGTTCGTCGCGACGATGTTGATCTGGCCGCTCTCGTTCGTGGCGATGTCGACATTGCTATTCGGAGCGGGGCTTGCGATGATGGGTGGTTTCCGTGTGCCGCGACCGCGAGGACTGGGGCTTGCACTCTTCGCGCTGTGGCCGATAGTCGTCATCCTTGTACACATATTGTGAGGCGTTAGTCATCGTGGTCACCATCCGCCGCATTTCTTCGATCGCCTGCTGCGCACTTGCATTCACCTCAGCGAATGTCTTCGCGCAGGCACCTGCAACGCCAGCGCGCTGGGCGCTGGTCGAACAGGCACTCGGTCGCAAGGGTGCAATGCAGGCGGGTGACGTCCTCAAGTTTGCCTTTCCGCGCAGTGACCTCACCGTCACGGTTGACGGTGTGGTCGTCAAGCCGGCACTTGCGCTTGGTTCGTGGCTCGCGTTCAAGGATGTCGACGGCGGACAGACGATGGTGATGGGCGATCTCGTGCTCGGCGAAGGCGAGGTCGATCCGGTGATGAAAGCGTTGCAGGCTGGTGGCGTCGAGCAGACGGCACTGCACAATCACGTGCTCAAGGAATCGCCGCGTGTGATGTACATGCACATCTCCGCGCACGGTGACGCCACGAAAATCGCCAAGACGCTTCGCAGCGCGTTGGGCATGAGCCAGACGCCAACCGGAGCTCCGGCTGCGGCCGCATCGCCTTCTGCAGCGGACCTCGACACTGCCGCAATCGCGCAAGCGCTCGGAATCGCGGGCAAACTGAATGGCGTCGTCTATCAGGTCGCTGTTCCGCGCCGCGAAGTCATTCGTGATGGCGCGCATGAGATCCCGCCGTCGATGGGCGTTGCAACGGCGATCAACTTCCAGCCAACGGGCGGGGGCAAGGCCGCAATCACCGGCGACTTCGTCATGCGACCGGTGGAAGTAAACAAGGTCATTCGCGCGCTCACCGCCGCTGGTATTCAGGTGTCTGCGTTACACAGCCACATGCTCCAAGAAGAGCCCCGACTCTTCTTCATGCATTTCTGGGCGAACGACGACGCTGTAAAGCTCGCGAAGGGATTACGCTCGGCGCTCGATCAGACCGCTGTCAAGCTGGGTCGCTAAGAACTCAGGCCTTCGCGATTTCTGACGCCGAGCGAAGCGCGAGCGCGCAGAACGTCAACGTCGCGTTCGCGCAGCTCGCGCTCACACACGTTGGCGCGCCGACGACGAACAG
>JBDUCR010000188.1:0-1505 GCA_040003345.1 bacterium | reverse complement strand
GCGGTGACGAAGCGCTGCCTGCACGAAGAGTGGTCGATGGACGTCGACAGCGCGATCGACTTCGAAGCGGCGCGCCAGGCCGAGTGCATGCGTGGCGAAGATTTCGAACGAGCGTATCGTGCGTTCATCGACAAGCGCACGCCGATATTCGAGGGGAACTAGATCAGTGTCATTCACCTGGCCGTTCTTCGACGATTCGCACCGCGCACTGGCCGCCGAACTTCGCGCGTACGCCTTGCGCGAGATCGACGAGCACTCGAATGCCGACACCGACCAAGCGTGCCGCGCACTCGTTGAGCAGCTTGGCCGCGACGGCTGGCTGCGCTACGCCGTCCCTGCGCAGTTCGGCGGCAAACACGATCAGCTCGACGTCCGATCACTCTGCATCGCGCGCGAAACGCTGTCGCGCGTCTCCGGCCTCGCCGACTTCGCGTTCGCAATGCAGGGACTCGGCGCCGGACCGATCTCGCTCTACGGTTCGCCGGCGCTCAAGGCGAAGTATCTACCTCGTGTAGCCTCGGGCAACGCGATTCCCGCATTCGCGATCTCGGAATCCGACGCGGGATCCGACGTCGTTGCGATGCGCACTACGGCACGCCGCGACGGGGAGCACTACGTCATCGATGGCGAGAAGACGTGGATCTCGAACGGCGGCATTGCCGACTTCTACGTCGTCTTCTGCCGGCTCGAAGACGGCAAACGCGACTTCATTGCACTCGTCGTCGAGCCGAGCGACCCGGGATTCTCCGTCGCCAATCGGATCACCACTATCGCACCGCACCCACTCGCCACCATCAGGTTCGAAGCGTGTCGTGTGCCGGCGGACAGAATTGTGGGCGAGCCCGGCCGCGGGCTGCGCGTCGCGCTCGGGACACTCGACGTCTTCCGCTCGACGGTCGGTGCTGCGGCGCTCGGCATGGCGCGTCGCGCGCTCGATGAGGCGCTGGCTCACGTGAGCACGCGACAACTGTTCGGCCAGAAGCTGCAGGATTTTCAACTCACGCAGGCGAAGATCGCCGGTATGGCGACGTCGATCGACGCGAGTGCCCTGCTCGTGTATCGCGCAGCGTGGACGCGCGATCAGGGCGCCGAGCGCATTACGCGCGAGGCGGCGATGGCGAAACTGTTCGCGACGGAAGCAGCGCAGCGCGTCATTGACGACGCCGTGCAGCTGCTCGGCGGACGTGGCGTCGTGGCGGATCATCCGGTCGAGCGCTTGTATCGCGAGATCCGCGCGTTGCGCATCTACGAGGGCACGAGCGAGGTGCAGCAACTGGTGATTGCTGCGCAGCTGTTGGCCGAATATTCCGAAGGTGCAGGATGACACGCACGCCATGCGCCTCAGTCATCGCGCAGGAGCGAGCGATGCGTGAACGCGCCTCTGTCATCCCGCAGGAGAGAGCGAAGCGAGCGAGTGTCGGGATCTACTTTCAATGCGCTCATAGCCAGCAACCGAGCGGCGCATGGCAGATCCCGACACTCGCTTCGCTCCTGCGGGATGACAT
>JBDUCR010000427.1:0-5001 GCA_040003345.1 bacterium | reverse complement strand
ACATGGTTGTCGTCGACTATCTGCAGCTCATGCAGGGGCCCGCGAACAGCGAGAGCCGTCAGCAGGAAGTGTCGCAGATCTCGCGTGGCCTCAAGGCGCTCGCGAAGGAATTGAAAGTTCCGGTGCTTGCGCTCTCGCAGCTTTCGCGCGCACCTGAGCAGCGCGCTGGCGACAGCAAGCGTCCGCAGCTCTCGGATCTTCGTGAGTCAGGTGCAATCGAGCAGGATGCCGACCTCATCATGTTCATCTATCGGCCCGAAGTCTACGACGGCCCGGTGGACAAGGACGGTAACTCGCTGGAAGGTCGTGCTGAGATCATCATCGGCAAGCAGCGTAATGGCCCAATCGGATTCGTGAATCTGTTCTTCCACAAGAACTACACTCGCTTCGAGAATTTCTCTCAGCGGAATCCGGGGCCCGCAGGTGGGACAGAGGCCGGCCGCATAGGCCCAGGTGGGCAGGAGCGTCGCGCGGGCTGAGAGCATTGATGCTCGAGGGAGAGAGTGTTCGCGCGCTCTCGCGTGTGCGGGCATTGACGCATGGTATCCCTCATTCCAATTTGCTGCCCGGCAACGAATGTCGTCGCGCCGTTCATGAAGTGACCTGAGGATCAGGTACCGTGTCGGTCCCCGAAGCGCAGCGTCTCACGCCGTCGGACGAGTACGCGCTCGTCGCCCGCATTCGGGCTGGCGACGAGCAGGCGTTTGCCGCCGTGTACTCGACACACCACGCCGCGCTCTGGCGCTTCGCCTTCGGATACGTGCGCGCCAGGGCCGTCGCCGAAGAAATCGTTCAGGACGTCTTCATGGCGCTCTGGCGTGATCGCGCGAGTTGGGAGATCTCGACCTCCGTGCGCGCATGGCTCTACGGAGCGACGCGCAACCACGCGCTCAATCATCTGCGCCACGAGCGCGTCGTCGCGCGCCATACGGACGCCGCGATGCACGCCGACACAGTGGCGCATGACGCCGCCGTGGACGACGCGCAGACGCGATATTCCATGGGTGCGCCGCCGCCGGATTCGCACATGCTCGTCGAAGCGCACGACCTCGATGACGCGGTCGACAACGCGCTGGCGGAATTGCCTGTCCGCCGTCGCGTCGCCATGACGCTGCGCTGGAAGCACGACTTGAGCGCCAGTGAGATAGCACACGTACTCGGAACGACTCCCGAGGCGGTACGCGTCCACCTCACGAGGGCGCGTCACGATCTCGCCGCACTGCTGGCGCGTATCCGCGAGTAAACCGCGACGGCGAACGCGCCGACAGCGAAGTGTAACGTTCGAGCAACTCGCGGTACGTACGGGCATGGATACGCTGCCCGGCGCTCACTCGCGCGCGCTCGATGCCTGACATCCCCGACAAGCTCGACGAAGAGCTACTCGACCGGTATCTCGCCGGCGAATGCTCGGAGAGTGAAGTCGTCACCGTGCGTCGCTATCTCATGGCGCACCCGAAGGACGCGCAGGCGATCCGGCTTCTGCTCGAGCGGCTTGATGGCGTAAGCGATTCCGCCGCCGCGCCCGACGCGACCGCGTCATGGCAGCACATGCGTGAGCGCATGCGCTCGGAATCCGGCGCGCGGGTTACGCCGACGCACGAGATACCGCGCCAACACGTACGACGAAACGCGCTCGCGTCGAGCGGACGCGCTCGTCGACGAAGCTGGCAAGCCGCGATGCTGGTCGGATTCGCGGCGGCGGCGACGTGGGTGTTCGTCGCGAACAGAAACGCGCAACCCGTCACTGCGCCCGTCGCGCCCACGCGCCGCACTTATAGCACCGTGCGCGGCCAGCGCGCGGAAGTGCGGCTTGCTGACGGAACCAAAGTGCGAATGGCGCCGGCGAGTCGTCTCAGCATCGCCAGCGACTACGGCACCGACCGGCGTGACGTGTATCTCGAGGGCGAGGCGTACTTCGACGTTCTGCACGACGTGCACAAGCCGTTCACGGTGTTCGCCGGCAATGCGAGCGCGCGCGATCTCGGGACTGAATTCGCCGTGCGGAATTATTCGGAAGATGGCGCCGTTCAAATCGTCGTCCGCTCAGGTCAAGTCGCGCTGAGCGGACTGGGTCGCCTTGGCCCTGGCGACGTCGGGCGTCTCGCGTCCGACGGTCAGACCAGCCTGCGCCACCACGCGAACGTCGAGCGAATGCTCGGTTGGCTCGGTGGAACGCTGTCGTATTCCGATGCGCCGCTGCATCGCGTGCTGGAGGATTTGCGCCGGTGGTATGAAGTGGACGTCGTGATCGCCGATTCCAGCCTCGCGTCACTTCCGTTTACGGGGCGAATCGCCGAGGCGTCACCGACTGCCGCGGTGCAGCTCGTTGCCGCGACACTCGGGCTACGGGCGCGTCGCGAGGCAAACCGCATCGTGCTCGTGGCAGATGCATCCCGAACCAACCGCAACCGATTGCCCTGAACTCGCGCGCCGCCTTGATCGCGCACTGCGCGCGAGCAGAGGGCGACTGACTGATGTCCTCGGTTCGAATCCTGAGAGAGGAGGTTTCATGACCATCACCTTTCGCCAACCAACTGAACAAATGCCTGGACCACGTTCGCTCGCTCGACGGCTCGCGCCGACGGCGCTCGCGTCACTGCTGCTGTTCGCCGCACTGCCGCTCATCGGGCAGGAGGTCGCCGCGCGACGCGTGGCGAGTCTTACGCGCTTTACGTCACCACCTACCGACATCGAGTCGGTGCCGATCGTGCTGCGGCAGCCGATCACGCTGCAGCTGCGCGATGTCACGATCGAGCGCGCGCTGCAAGCCGTGAGCGCACAGGCCCATATCAGCCTGACGTACAGCAGAGCCATCGTACCGCTCGAGAAGCGCGTCACGATTGACGTGCAGAACGGCAGCGTCTACGAAGCCTTGTGCCAGGTGCTCGCCGACCGAGGCGTCGAGCTGTGGATCTCGGCGGAAGGACGCATGGCGCTCGTGCCCGAAGAACGGTTGGTCGAGAAGGCGGCTGACGTCGCGGGAGGCACGATCACCGGACACGTGCTGCGCCTGGGAACGACCGAGCCAATCGCGCTCGCATCCGTCACCGTGAGCGGAACTCGGCTCGGCACACAGACAGATGCCGACGGCAAGTACACGATCGGCGAGGTACCGGCTGGATCGCGCTGGGTGCACGTGCGCCGGCTCGGCTACGCTGCCGACAGCGTCAGCGTCGTCGTGGCCAATGGTCAGGCCGTCACGGGCGACGTCACGCTTCGCACGGCTGCGGTGCAGCTCAATCCTGTCGTCGCGATTGGCTACGGCACGACCAACCGCGCCGAGTTGACTGGGTCGGTCTCATCGGTGACGGCGGCGGATATTGCGTCGGCGCCAATTCAGTCCGTGAACGAAGCGCTGCAGGGACGCGCGCCGGGTGTTGTCGTCGTGACGCAGAGTGGGCAACCGGGCGCCGGCGCGATGGTACGCATTCGCGGCGGCAACTCGATCTCCGCTGGCAACAACCCACTCTATGTCGTGGACGGAGTTCCGATCGTCGCCGCGGCTGGCGGCGCGAACACGAGCACGTTGATGACACAGGGGCAGGGCGGTCTCAACCCGATTGCAACGCTCAACCCCGACGACATCGAGTCGATCGATGTGTTGAAGGACGCGTCGTCTGCGGCGATCTACGGCGCGCGCGCGGCGAATGGCGTCGTGCTCATCACGACGAAACGCGGTCGCGCCGGGCACAGCACGACGACACTCGGATCGTACTTCGGGCAGCAGCAGGTGCGCCACAAGTTGGCCGTCCTCGATGCGACGCAGTTCGCGAACTACGTGAACACAGCGTACACGAACGCGGGTCAGGTACCGCCATTCACCGCAGCGCAGATTTCACAGCTCGGCACCGGCACCAATTGGCAGGATGCAATCTTCCGCACCGCGCCAACGCAGAACTACGACATGTCGATCTCGGGTGGCAGCTCCGACACTCGCTACTACCTGTCTGGCAACGTGCTCAAGGCGGACGGCGTCGTCATCGGCACGAACATGGATCGCGGTGTCTTCCGTCTCAATCTCGATCAGACGGTCAGCTCGCACTTCCGTGTCGGGACGCAGCTGACAGCGAGTCATTCGCAGGGACAGATCCTGCCGAACGGCGGCGCGGGACAGGAAGTCTCCTCCGTCGTACTCAATGCGCTCACGGCGCCGCCGACGTTGCCGGTCACGACGACGGGCGGGGAGTACTTCACCGGAAACAATCCACTCACGGGGCGGCCGTTCCCAAATCCGGTTGCGACCGCACTTCTGATCAGCAACAGCGAAGAACAGAATCGCGGCATCGGAAGTGTTTACGCCGATCTCGATGTGATGCCGGGACTGGTGTTCCACACACTGCTGGGCGCCGACTATCTGACGTCGATGCAGAACTTCTACTCGCCGGCTAACACGTTGCCCGGCATGAACACGAACGGACAGGGCAGTCGCGGTACGATTCAGACGACGAACTGGCAGAGCGAGAGCACCCTCGACTACACGCGCCTGCTTGGCGGTATCAACCTCGACCTCCTTGGTGGCATCACCTTCCAGCGGACCAGCGCGCAGAACGTGTCGGGCACTGCACAGAATTTCCTCACTGATCGTCTCGGCGTCGATGCATTGAACAGCGCCGGCACCTTCGTTGGTGTGTGGACAGGCAACCCCCACTCGTCACTGCTGTCGTATTTCAGTCGAGCAAATCTTGGGTGGCGCGATAAGTATCTGCTTACGCTGACGGGGCGCGTCGATGGATCGTCGCGGTTCGGGGCCGGCGACCGGTATGCATTCTTCCCCTCAGCTGCCGTCGCATGGCGGTTGTCGGAAGAAGACATGATCAAGCGCTTCGGCGTCTTCGACGACCTCAAGCTCCGCGCGAGCTACGGCCGCATCGGCAATCAGGACATCGCGGATTACGGATCGCTCGCCACGCTGGGCAGCACGGCCTATGTGTTCGGTGGACAGCGCGCGACGGGTTACGCGGCGGCCAGCCTGGCCAACAATGATCTCAAGTGGGAGACGAG
>JBDUCR010000421.1:0-5010 GCA_040003345.1 bacterium | reverse complement strand
GAACGGTGATACATGGTCTTCCTATCCTCCTATCCTCCTATCCTCCTATCCTCCTGCTCACCCAAACAACCCACCCAACTTATCCCTCACGAGCCGTACGACATCATTGTAGGTAGACATCGCGAAGATCAGCAAAATCGCAACGAGTCCCACGCGCAGGATGTACTCGCGCGTCCGCGCGCTGAACGCACTTCCCTTCGCCGACTCGGCGACATTGATCAGAATCTGACCGCCATCCAGGATCGGAATAGGCAGCAGATTCAGCACCGCCACGTTCACACTGAGCAACGCGATGAGCGCGAAGATGCCGAGTAAGCCGTTCTGACCCGCGGCAACAGAGGCACGTGTAATCGCGATGGGGCCGCCGAGCTCGCGTACGGAAATCTGACGCGTGAACAACTTGCGAACCGTCTCCACGATCTGCGTCGCCGAGAACCACGTCTGACGCGCGCCTGCCTTTACCGCGGCGGGGAGACTCAAGGGCTGGCGCGTGGTGAAGTCCGACACCGCCGCGCCGATGCGACCCACGTCGTGTGAGGTCTTCGTCACCGTATCGCGCTCTGGCGTCGGCTGAGGACGCACCGTGAGCGACACTGGCGCTCCAGCACGTCGTGCATCGACACGAAGATCGACTCCCGCCGACGCGCTGACGATCTTCACGAGCTCCGGCCAGTTCTTCACCGGTTGTCCGGCGATCGCGACGATCGTATCGCCCGCGCGCAGACCCGCCTTGAGCGCGGCGCTGCCCGGCAGAACTTCGCCGATCACCGGTGGAATATGAAAGTCGATGGCGTCGGAGACCTGACTCGCACGAGGCGATCCTGCGCTGCCAACGGGAATCCTTACTGTCGCGCGGTTCGTCTCGAGGGTGAGCGTTCCAGTCGATGTCTGGTCAATGCGCTCGATGACATCGCTCCAGTTGCTCACCTTCTGACCATTGACCGAAACGATGGTGTCGCCAGACACAAGCTGCGCGAGGGCGGGCGCATTGGCGGGAACGCGCACGGTGCCAACCACACGCGTGCCGATCACTGGCTCGCCATAGATGACATTCATCGCGCTGTAGATCACGAACGCGAGGACAATGTTCATCGTCACGCCGGCGATCATGATGAACAGCCGCGCGGCCAGACTCTTCGACTCGAACCAACGAGATTCCGGCACGGGCTTGGGCCCGAAGGGCATCATTCCCTCCGGATCGTAACCCGCATCGCCTTCTTTGAGTGTGCCGCTCTCCTCGTTGCCACCCTCGATGAACGCCGCCTCGGCATCGTGACGCGACGCCATCCGGACGTAACCGCCGAGAGGCAACGTCGCGAGAACGTATTCCGTCTCGCCGCGCCGCTTCCGGAATAATGCGGGCCCAAAACCGATCGAGAACCTCGGCGCATACACACCGGTGAGCTTGGCCGCGATAAAGTGGCCGAGCTCGTGCACGAAGATGACGAGGCCGAAGACGAGAATCGGCGCGAGATAGGCTAGCATCGAAACAACTCCTGCACGTGCCGGCGCGCATCGGCGTCGGCGGTGAGTACGGCATCGAGCGATCCTGTGGACGCGCTACCAAAGCTGGCGAGTGCGCTCTCGATGCCGCGCGCGATATCTCCGAAACGTATCGCCCCATCAAGAAAAAGTGCCACGGCCTGCTCATTCGCTGCGTTGAACACCGCCGGCGCCGCCCCTCCTGCCCTCCCGGCTGCGACGCCGAGCTCGAGCGCGGGAAACGCGTCGCGTCGCACGGGCTCGAATTCGAGTGGTGAAAGAGCAACGGGATCGAATACCGGTACCCCGGTGTCGCAGACGCGATCCGGGTGCGTCAGTGCGTACAGAATCGGAAGCTCCATGCTTGGAGCACCCAACTGCGCGAGCACACTTCCATCCACGAACTCGACGAACGAATGCACGACGCTCTGCGGATGCACGACGACCTCGATGCGATCGTACGGAACACCGAACAGAAAATGCGCCTCGATCACCTCGAGGGCCTTGTTCGCCAGCGTCGCGCTGTCCACGGTGATCTTGCGCCCCATCTGCCACGTCGGATGCTGCAATGCATCGTGCAGCGTCGCGGCAGCGAGCCGCTCGGCGCCCCAGGAACGAAATGGTCCTCCCGACGCAGTAAGCACGAGACGACGCACCTCACTGGCCGGCCGACTCCCGATGCATTGGAGAATCGCGCTATGCTCGCTGTCGACAGGAACGAGCTCGCCGCCACCACGCTTCGCAGCGTCCATTACCAGATCGCCGCCCATCACTAGCGATTCCTTGTTCGCGAGTGCGACGCGCTTGCCCTCTGAGAGTGCTGCGAGCGTTGCGCGGAGTCCCACGGCGCCGACAACTGCATTGAGCACGATGTCGACGCTCGCGCTCGTCGCGGCATCCACCAGGCACGATTCGCCGTGACACCATTCGCCATGCTCGGCGTCGTCGTTTCGCACGAGGCCGACGTACTTTGGAGAAAACGCACGCACCTGCTCTTCCAACAGCGCCGAGTTGGTGAATGCTGTGAGTGCTGCAATGTGAAAGCGTGCGCGCTGCCGATCGATCACGCGAAGCGCAGTCGTGCCGATCGATCCGGTGGACCCGAGGATCGCCACGCCGCGCGACGTCATCCGAAGACCGGCAGCGGAAGCCAGCCGAGCAGCACATACGCTACGGGTAGCACGAAGATCAGGCTGTCGAAGCGATCGAGGATACCGCCGTGTCCCGGTATGATGTGCGATGCGTCCTTCACCCCCGCTTCGCGCTTGAGCACGGATTCGAATAGATCGCCGGTCTGCGCGGCGATGCTGATCAACGCGCCGAAGAGCAGCGCGCCGCGCGGCGTGAAGCCGAGATGCGCGACCGGCACGAGCACGTAGTGCGCAAAGAAATACGAGACGATCATGCTTGCAACGAGTCCGCCAACTGCGCCCGCAATAGTCTTTCCCGGGCTCACCGATGGAATGAGCTTCTTGCCACCGATCGCGCGTCCAACGAAGTAGGCGCCGATGTCGGACGCCCACGTGAGCAGAATTGGAAAGATCAACAGCACACCACCCGGCGCGATTCCGACGCTCAGTGATCCGAGCGACAGATGCTTCGCACCGACGGTGTCGTAGCCAGCCACCGTGTCGTGATAGCGAATCGCGTAACCGAAGCCGAGCGTGCCGGCCGTGTAGAGCACGCCGAACAACGTCGTCGCCGCTGATCCGAGTGGACGTCCATCCACTCCGCGAAGCCAGATGGTCGCGCCCATCACGACAACCGCGACGAGTGCACCGAGCGCAGGACGAACGGTGAAGATGCCGAGGTAGTGTGCATGAATCGCGAGCGGGGCGAGGCCTGCGAGCGCGATGCCGACGTCATCGAGAGGCCGCGCACCCGTTGCGCGAGCGATGCGGAAAAATTCCCACGCGCCGAGTGCACTCACGATCGCGAGGAGCGCTGCGAGCGGCGCCCCTCCCGCGAGCACGATCCAGAGCGCGAGAGGGGCGGCGATGATGGCGAAGAGGGATCGAAGCGCGAGCTCGCTCATGCCCCGGCGGCCCCCGTCACACTTCCATGATCTCAGCCTCTTTGGCCTTGATCATCTGATCGATCTTCCCGATGTAGTCATCGTGGACCTTCTGCAGGTCCTTCTCGGCGTGCTTGACGTCGTCTTCGCTTACGCCGGTGATCTTCTTGAGGGCGTCGCGTGCATGTGTGCGCGCATGGCGCACCGCAATCTTTCCGTCTTCCGCGAGCTTGTGCACGATCTTCACGAGATCCTTGCGACGCTGCTCGTTCATCTGCGGAAGCGGGACGCGAATCACGCCGCCCTGCGACGATGGCTCGAGTCCGAGATCGGAATCGCGGATCGCCTTCTCGACGATCTTCGCCTGTGTCTTATCGAACGGCGTGACGAGAATGGTGCGCGGCTCCGGCGCGGCAATGCTCGCGACCTGATTCAACATCATGTTCTGCCCGTACATCTCGACGCGAACCGTGTCGAGCATGTTGGGGGAGGCCTTCCCCGAGCGCACCGATGAGAACTCGCGCTTCGCGGCGTCGAGTCCCTTGTCCATCGAGGTGCGGCAGTCCTTCATGATCTGTTGGATTGTGCTCATCGGGCCTATTTGACGAGGGTGCCGACGCGCTCACCGCGAATCGCTGCGGCAATCGCACCCGGTTTATGGATGTTCAGCACGATCAGTGGAAGCGCGTTTTCCTTGCAGAGCGTCACAGCGGTCTGGTCCATCACCTTGAGCTCTTCGAGCATCACGTCGCGGTAGCTGATCTCGTCGTAGAACTTTGCGTGCGGATCCTGCTTGGGATCAGCAGAATACACTCCATCGACGCTCGTCGCCTTGATGATGACGTTCGCCTTGATCTGAATGGCGCGGAGTACGGCGGCGGTATCCGTGCTAAAGTACGGATTGCCCGTGCCCGCGGCAAAGATGACGAGACGACCCTTGTCCAGGTGCGCGAGCGCGCGTCGCCGGATGTACGGCTCCGCAAGCTCTTCCATCCGGATCGCCGTCATGACGCGCGTCGCCATGCCCTTTCGTTCGAGGATGTCCTGCACCGCGAGCGCATTGATCACGGTACCGAGCATGCCCATGTAGTCGGCGCTGACGCGATCCATGCCCATCTTCGAGAGTATCGAGCCGCGTACGATGTTGCCGCCGCCAATCACGAGACCGAGCGACGCTCCCGTCCGCACTACCGACTGAATCTCGTCGGCAATCCGGTCCATCGTTGGGAAGTCGAAGCCGAGGCCACGTTCTCCGGCGAGCGCCTCGCCGGAGATCTTGAGCAGTACGCGCGGATAATGCAGCTCGGCCACGGGCGACGTCACTCCTGGCCGATCTGGAAGCGTGCGAAGCGGCGAATCGAGGCGGTGGCGCCCGCCGCCTTCACCAGATCGCGGATGGTCTTGCTGTCGTCGCGAACCCACGGCTGGTCGAGCACCGTGACTTCCTTGTAGAACTTGTCGATGCGGCCGTCGACCATCTTCTGAATGATGTTCTCCGGCTTGCCGCTCGCGGC
>JBDUCR010000050.1:0-5010 GCA_040003345.1 bacterium | reverse complement strand
TCCGATATCGGACATCAGTGATCGGCAACTTTCAAGTCGGGTCGGGTATTACTACCCGTACTTCACTTGGAGCGCGCATGTCCAAATACCAGTTTGCGATCAGCTCCGGCCCTGAATCCGTACGCCAGGCCGGGGTAGTGGAGAGCGATTCTTTCGATGAAGCCGTCGTGCTGCTCGGAAAGAAAATCCCTGTGCAGAAAGGCGACTCTCTCGAGATCGGTGTAGCAGGGTTCCCGCCAGCCAGATTTCAGTGTGTCGGCGAGATGAGCAGCCGGCCGATCTGGATGCCGGAGGGACTCCTTGCCGCCTGACGGAACCGGCGGTCAACTTCAAAGCCGCGTGGCATAAGGGCACACCGAACTTTCGTTCCGTGTGCCCTTTTTCTCGTCCCCTCATCCCCTCATCCCCTCATCCCCTCACGACCCCTTTCGCAGCTCGAGCCGGCCATTACCCGTCGTCATCCGCAGCCTCGGTCCGCCGTCGCCGATCGTTGCGCGGACGCGCCTCGGATTCATGCGACCTTCGATCTTCAAGTCGAAGTCGGACCGGATCTCGCCGTTGCCAGTCGAAGCATCCAGCTCGCCATTGTAGCCAGCGGGAAGCGTTACGCGCACTCCGCCGCTGCCTGTACTGAATGACATGTCGTCACGCGCCTTGAGCTGCGCCATCGTCACGTCGATGTCGCCGTTGCCGCTCCGCGCCTCGACCGGACCTTCCGACGTCGTCACCGACACTCGACCATTGCCCGTGGAGATCCGAACCGCCGACTTGGCGCCACGCACATCGACGTCGCCATTCCCCGTCGCCACGCGCACGCTGCCCTCCGTTCCGTCGATGTGCACACGGCCATTTCCGGTCGACGCCTGAACGTCGCCGCCAACGCGCTCAACAGACACAGCACCATTGCCGGTCACGAGCCTGAGTGCCGCACCCTTCGGCATCAACACCGTAATCGCAACGGTTACTGAACGACGCCAACCGCGGTCATCGTCATCGTAGTGATGCGACCGATCATCGTCGCACGGATTGTTGCCGCGATACGTCGAGCAGATCGTCACGTCGCCATTGCTGGCAGTCTGCACCTCGAACGCGACGTCCTGAATCGAGCCGCCACCGCGCTCCGTGCGCTTCTCCGCGCGCATCTCGGCCTGCGTGCCGTCCGACGGCCTGACGTCGATCGGGCCATTGAAATTCTTGATCGTCAGCAGCGCGCGTGACGGCAGCGCACCGCGCCACGTGTAGACTGAATCGTTGCGGCCCACGAGCGTCTGTGCCGACGCTAACGCAGGAAGTGCTACCACGGCGCTGGCGAGCGCGACGAAGCGAATCGAAGAGTGCATGACAGCCACGGGAGGTGAGGGATCGAGCTTACCTGTGCAGCTTCGACAGCCGCCTCACCCGCATTGGTTTGAACGTCTACCTGTCAGGGCGTCCTGAGCACCACACGGGCAAGCAGAGTTCCCGCCACCAGACAGGCGATCGCCACATACCCCGCAGGAACGAACACCCCCTCGCTGCGCCGAGCGGCGATCACGGCGATATACCCAACCGTGACACCGGCGCCGAGCAGCGCGACGGCGCCGATCGCGATCGCGACGCGCGTCACCGTAAATGACACGAACCCCACCTCGCGGCCGGCGAAAGCGGCCGTTACGATGGCGGAATTGTCAGCACCACCTCGTCGCCCGCGGAGACAGTGATTTCCTGCGTTACCGGCTGACGCGTACGACCAATCGGATCAGCCTGAAAACGGAGCGCCGTGGAGCCAAAGATCAGGTTGGACGGGATGGTGAATCGCGTCGTGCTGTTCCCATTGGCAGTACCGAGCCGGATGCGCTGCGAGCTGCGCAAAACATAAATGGTCATGTCGAGGAAGGCCTGGTTCTCCACTTTGAGCATGGTCGCCGGAACCGGCTCGGCGGCCTGGTCTTCCTTGCTGTTTCCGCTGCATGCCGCTCCCAACGGAAGTGCGCACGCCAGCAAGAGCAGCAGGGCAGTGCGCCTGATGTGTGCTCCGCTGACGCGAACGCTCATGATCTCGATGACTTTCAGCATGATTTCTCTCAATGTCGGCACTCGCCGAATGGTGGTACGACGGCGAACGTGGTTCGCCAACGTGCTACTGCGATCCCCGTACCTGCCGGACTGAGGAATCGAGTTCTTCATCACTTCCATCGATTGCGCGACGGCACTACTCATACGAGCTGTACCGTTGACGCATGGCAGTATCTGTTGATACACCGCTGATACACCGCGCGATTCACAGGCGACTCTCAAACATGGCGAGCTCCACGATGTCGGCCTCAACCGATCGGAAGAAGAAGATCTACGACGAGGCCTATTATGCAAAGTGGTACCGTGCGCCTCGCACTCGTGTGCACTCCCCGGAAAGCGTGCGCCGGAAAGTGAGAATGGTGGTCGGAGTTGCCGAATACTTCCTTCGGCGAAAGGTACGATCCGTGCTAGATATTGGCGCAGGCGAGGGAGCCTGGGGAACGGAAGTGCGTCGGCTTCGCCCTGGCGTTCGCTACGTCGGCATCGATCCAAGCGAGTACGCCATCAAACGCTACGGCAAACGACGAAACATCCGACTGGGCAGCTTCGAAGATTTGCCGCACATGTCCCTGGGCGCGCGCTTTGACTTGATCGTGTGTGCCGACGTGATCCAGTACGTTCCGCAGCCTGCGCTGAGGCGTGGAATGAGTCATATCGCAAAGCTGCTGGGCGGGCTGGCCTTCCTCGAGTCGTACACTACGGGCGACGAGATGGAAGGTGATCTCGAGGGGTGGCATCAACGAAGCAAGGCGCAGTACCGCGAACTGTTTGCCGAGGCCGGCTTGGTCGCTTGTGGACTCCATTGCTATCTGACGCCCCAGCTGGCTGAGCGCGCCGTGGAGTTGGAGCTGGCTTGATCTCTCGGGACAGGCGCTGTGCAAATGCGTGACGAATCCCCCCGCCGAACCATTCTGGCGGTGTCGCAGGTATATCCGCCCGATCCGGCGAGTCTCGGCCAACACCTGTCCGATGCGGCGATTGCACTCGCGCGTCGTGGCCACGACGTGACCGTATTCACCGCGAGCCGAGGCTACGATGATCCGTCGCGTCGGTATGTGGGGGCGGAATCGGTGGCCGGCGTTCGGATTCGCAGATTCCCGCTGTCGTCATTCGGCAAGCGATCACTGGTCACGCGGCTCGCCGGCGGAATCAGCTTCGTCGTGCAGGCTGTGTGGCACGGCCTGAGGATGCGCCGTGTGGACACGGTGTTGATCACCACCTCGCCGCAGGTGGCGGGTGTGGCCGGCATCGTCCTCGCCTGGCTCAAAGGCGCGCGACTCGTCTACTGGGTCATGGATCTCAATCCGGACCAGGCGATCGCACTGGGCATCGCGAATCACTCGAGTCTCTGGGTGCGCGCGTATGACGCGATGAATCGTCTCGTGTTGAAGCGCGCCGACGCAGTGGTGGCGATGGATCGGTTCATGGCGCGCCGTCTCACGTCGAAGGTCGATGTGGGGGGCCGGATGCACATCATTCCGCCCTGGCCGCATGAAGACCACATCACTCCACTGCATCACTATGAGTCTTCGTTCCGTGCAGCACATGGGTTGCGAGACAAGTTCGTCGTCATGTACAGCGGCAATCATACGCTCGCGAATCCACTGCGCACGGTCATCAACGCGGCGCTCGCGCTGCAGCATGACCCGCGTTTCGCTTTTGTGTTTATCGGAGGAGGCACTGCGAGGGCCGAGGTGGAGCAGTCAGGTGCAATCAATATCCGTTGCTTTCCTTTCGAGCAACTGGACGCGGTGAGTCACTCGCTCGCGGCGGCCGATCTTCATGTTGTCACGATGGGCAACGACATGGTCGGCATTCTTCATCCGTGCAAGGTGTACGGGGCGTTTGCTGCGTCGCGTCCAATCCTGTACGTGGGTCCTGTCGAGAGTCATGTTGGTGAGTTGCTCGCGGCGGGCAACTTCGGCTGGCGTGCCGCGCATGGTGATGTGGATGCCACGGTGAAGGCGATCCGGGAAGCAGCCGCTCTCGACGCCCATGAATTGGCCGACATGGGGGCCCACGCACGGGCGTACATCCGCGCGCGTCTGTCGAAGGAGCGGCTTTGCGTGGCATTTTGCGATGTCGTGGCTGGCGCTGGTGACCGTTCAGTACCTTTGGTTGGTCCACGAACGACGCGATTCCAGACCAGCAGCTCAGGATGACGGACAAACTCGTCGTTGTCGCCGGTGGCGGCGGTTTCATCGGAGGTCACCTCGTCGCGAGCC
Source organism: bacterium (assembly GCA_040003345.1). GTDB lineage: Bacteria > Gemmatimonadota > Gemmatimonadetes > Gemmatimonadales > Gemmatimonadaceae > AG11. The sequence goes on along the minus strand of JBDUCR010000050.1, from coordinate 730 downwards.
TTCGGGCGAAAGGCTTGCGCATCCGCGTCGTCGACCTCAAGCCGCTCGCCCGATGGTATCAGCGCTTCGACGATGCGGACAACGTCGTCGCGGACCTGTCGGACAAGGCCGCGTGCGAGCGCGTCGTCGATGGCGCGTCGGTGGTCTACCAGCTCGCAGCGGATGCGGGTGGCATGGGCTTCATCGAGAACAACAAGGCGCGCTGCATGTTGTCGGTGCTGACGAATACGCACATGCTTCTCGCTGCGGCGAGTGCCGATGTCGAGCGATTCTTCTTTGCGTCGTCGGCATGCGTGTACAACGCAGACAAGCAGGAGAGGGAGGATGTCATTCCACTCCGTGAAGCCGACGCATATCCGGCGATGCCGGAAGATGGCTACGGGTGGGAGAAGCTTTTCTCGGAGCGGATGTGCCGGCACTTTCGCGAGGACTTCGGCCTCGCGACGCGCGTGGCGCGCTACCACAATGCGTACGGTCCTCATGGCACGTGGCATGGCGGTCGCGAAAAGGCGCCTGCTGCCATCTGCCGCAAGGTTGTCGAAGCCATCGCGTCGGGCACGAACGAGATCGAGATCTGGGGACCCGGCACACAGACGCGGTCCTTCATGTTCGTCGACGACTGCGTGTTCGGCACACAGCGCATCACGGAGAGTGATATCGTCGAGCCGATCAATCTCGGCTCCGATGAGCTGGTGACGATCAATGAGCTCGTCGATCTCGTCGAGGAGAT
>JBDUCR010000090.1:0-5012 GCA_040003345.1 bacterium | reverse complement strand
TCGTCGACGACGATGCTCTTCGAGTAGCCACCGTACGTGACGCCGCCGGTGTGCTTGTCCCTCGCGTTGTAGGTGCCAACCATCCCTTCCTCGCAGTACTGCTCGAGACCCTCGGCGCAGCTCGAACAGTGCTGGCAGGAGTCGACCAGACAGCCGACACCAACGAGATCGCCTGTGCTAAAGCCGGTTACGTCCGGACCGACCTCAGCGACGCGGCCGATGATCTCGTGTCCTGGCACGACTGGGTAGACTGTTCCGCCCCACTCGCCGCGTGCGGTGTGCAGGTCCGAGTGGCAAACGCCACAGAAGAGAATGTCGATGCGTACATCGTGTGGGCCGGGCTCGCGTCGCTCGAAGACAAAGGGCCCAAAGGGCGCGTCTGCGCTCGGAGCGGCGTATCCGATCGTCTGAGTCATGGTTTGAGTCATGGAGGAAGAATACACGAACATCGCACCTGGTTCGCGCGTTGCTGGCGCTCTTCTCGAGGCCGCTCCATACTCCGCCATGACATTGACCTCGAAGTCCCGGATGCACCTTACCGCGAACCGCGTCGCCGGTTTGACTCTGATTGCTCTCGCGCTGGCGACTCCGGTCACCGCGCCCGCATGCCAGAGCATGAGCCCACCTTCGACTCCGACGCGTGTTGCGATCCGCGCCGGACGCCTGATCGACGGTCTCGGTGGGGCGCCAATGACCGATGTGGTGATTCTCGTCGAGAACGACAAAATCACTGCCGTCGGTAAAGGTCTGAACATTCCCGCCGATGCGCGCGTGATCGACCTCCGGCGCTCGACGTTGCTGCCGGGCTTCATCGACGCGCACACGCATGTGACGTCGCAGCCCGAGAACTACATGGAGGATCTCTTTCGCAAGAGTCCGATCGACGTCGCCGTCGCGGCCCACGTCTACGCGCGTCGCACGCTCGAGGCGGGGTTCACGACGATTCGCGATGTCGGTGCGGGTGAGTTCATCGACGTCGCGCTTCGCAACGCGATCAATGCTGGCACTGTGGTGGGGCCACGTATGCAGGTTGCCACGCTGACTGTCGGGTCGACGGGCGGCCATGGTGACGTCACCGGCTTTTCGCCCTACGTGAAGTTCGGCCAGTTCTCCGGCATTGCCGACGGCGTGGACGAGATCCGCAAGCTGGTTCGCTTCGAGGTGAAGAACGGCGCCGACCTCATCAAGATGCTCGCCAGTGCAGGTGTGCTGTCCGAGGAAGAATCAGTCGGCGCGCCGCAATTCACGCAGGAAGAAATGAACGCGCTGGTGCAGGAAGCGAACATGTGGGGACGCAAGGTCGCGGCACATGCGCATGGCGCCGAGGCGATCAAGCGTGCGTTGCGCGCGGGAGTCACGTCCATCGAGCACGCGAGCCTCATCGACGATGAGGGAATTCGTCTCGCGAAAGAGCACGGCGCATATCTCGTGATGGACATCTACAACGACGACTACATCATGTCCGAGTACAAGAAGCTCGGTTATCCGCAGAAGATTCTCGACAAGGAAGCGTCTGTCGGACGGTTGCAGCGCGAGAGCTTTCGTCGCGCGGTGCAGGCGGGCGTAAAGATGGCGTTCGGCACTGACGCTGGCGTCTATCCGCACGGGTGGAACGGCAAGCAGTTCGCGAAGATGGTCGAGTGGGGAATGACGCCGATGCAGGCCATTCTTTCCGCGACGCAGAGTGGCGCTGATCTGATGGGCTGGTCTGATCGCGTCGGCTCGATTCAGGTGGGGCGATTCGCCGATCTTGTCGCCGTTGACGGGGATCCGCTAAAGGATATTTCCGAGCTGGAGCGGGTGCGGTTCGTCATGAAGGGCGGCGTGGTGTACAAGAGTGCCACTCAACCCCCGCTACCATGACCCTTGCTTGTCAGCTTCGCCCCTCATTCTTGGTCACTCTTCTCTGTCTCGGCGCGTCGGCGATGGCGCGCGCTCAGGATACCACGGCCACCGCCAATCTCGTCAGGACTCCGGAAGGTCGCACGGCACAGCTCGTGTTGCGTGACGGCTCGACATTGAATGGCCGAGTGCTCGAGGTGACGCCGACGACGGTGCGATTTGCGTCGGCGCTGGGAGAGACGATGATTCCGCGATCGTCGATCGTGGCCATTCGCCTGGTGAGTCTGACCTCGATGCACAATGGCGAAGTGTGGCCGGAGGATCCGAGTCGGACGCGACTCTTTTTCGCGCCGACTGGGCGTATGCTCAAGACCGGCGAGACGTATTTCGCCGACGCCTATGTCTTTTTTCCGAGCCTGCAGGTTGGCGTCACCGATCTTTTCACGATGGGCGGTGGGCTCTCGGTCTTTCCAGGCGTGGGCCTCGATGAGCAGATCTACTATCTGACGCCGAAGGTTGGTTTGTACGCGAGCCCGAATGTGAATGTCGCCGTGGGTGCGCTCATCGCTGGTGCGGGACTGATCTCGGATCAGACGCCCGCTGGCATTGGTTATGGCGTCGTGACGCTTGGTGACGAGAACACGAGCATGACGCTTGGCTCCGGCTTCGGCTTTTCGCGCGGAAACACGACGTCGACGGCGGTGCTCATGGTTGGCGGATCGACGCGCGTGTCGAAGAGTGTTGCGCTCGTAAGTGAGAACTATTTCACGAGCGAGCGCAATGCGCACGCACTCGTGTCTGGCGGCATCCGCTTCATGAGCGAGCACATTGCGGTGGATCTTGCCGCCTTCGGTGGCTCGGGCATTAATATCATCGTTCCCTATGCGGCATTCATCTATCGATGGTGAATACGGGATGACGGGAAGAGAGGATGAGAGGATGAGAGGATGAGGGGATGAGGGGACAAGGGGATGAAGGGACTGCGCAGTTCCCCTTTTCCTCTCATCCCCTCGTCCCCTTATCCTCTCATCCCTATCGCGGAAGCGCGAACGCCACGAACGTCCCTCCCGATGGTGCGCCATTCTTCCCGCCACCGCAGGCGATGACGACGTACTCGCGTCCATCGACCATGTAGAGTGACGGCGTCGCATTGCCTGACGCAGGTAGCGTCGTTTCCCAGAGCAGTGCGCCGGTGCGCTTGTCGAACACGTGGAATTTCTTGTCGTACGTCGTCGCTCCGATGAACAACAAGCCATTCGTCGTGACGACCGGTCCACCATAGTTGTCGGTGCCCGTGTTCGTGACGCCCTGCGCGACGAGCGCCGGATACTCGCCGAATGGAATCTTCCAGCGGATCACGCCCTTGTTGAGATCGATCGCGTTGAGCGTGCCCCAGGGTGGTTTCGTCGCCGGATAGCCGTCAGGATCGAGGAAGATGTTGTAGCCATCATTGCGATACTTGAGGAAATTCGGGTTCGAGCGTGCCGTCTCGACGACATCGTGGCCGGTCACGAGAAAGTTGACGAGATCGTTGATCGCGCCGCCGTCGAGCATCTCACCGAATGCGGGCATGCGGCCCTGACCGCGACGAATGATCGTCGCCAGCTCGTCGCGCGATTTGCGTGTGCCGATATCCACGAGCGACGGAATCTGTCCCGGCGTTCCGCGCATGTCCTCGCGGTGACAGCTCGCGCAGTTGTTGTTGAACATCGACTTGTCGCTGCGCGGCAACATCTTGAGCAACCAGGCCATCTCGTTCGCGTTGACGTACAGCAGTCCCGACTCCGCATCGTACGCCGGCCCTCCCCATTCTCCGCCGCCGTCGTAACCGGGAAATACGATTGACCCCTTTGTCGACGGCGGAGCAAAGAGTCCCTTGAACGCATACTCGCGATACTTCTTGAGCGCGGCTTCGTGCGCCGCAGGAGTGCGTGTCGTCAGCATGTCTTCCGTGATCGTCTGACGCACGAATGCGGGCGGCTTCATCGGCAATCGCTGCGTTGTACTGGCCTTCTCGCCGTCGATATCCGACTTGGGAACGGAGATCGTCTTCACGGGAAAGAGCGGCGCGCCCGTTTTGCGATCGAGGAGCCACACGTGTCCCGTCTTGGTGATCTGCGCCAGCGCCGCAACCGGATGTCCATTGCGCGTGACTGTCACGAGACTCGGCGGCGACGGAAAGTCGAGATCCCAGAGGTCATGCTTGATCCCCTGAAAGTGCCAGACGCGCTTGCCCGTCCGCGCATCGAGCGCGAGCACCGTGTTGGCGAACAGGTTGTCGCCGTGCCGATTGGAGCCATAGAAGTCGAATGCCGCCGAGCCGGTCGCGCCGTACACCAGTCCAAGTGTGTGGTCGACGGTGAGGCCTGACCATGCGTTCGCGCCGCCCGACACCTTGTACGCTTCCTTCGGCCACGTGTCGTATCCGAATTCACCGGGGCGAGGGATCGTATGGAAGATCCATTTCAGTTCGCCGGTCGTTGCGTCATACGCGCGTATGTCACCGGGCGACGACGGCAGACTTTCGGCGACGGTGCTGCCGATGATGTAGAGACCTTCGAAGATGACGCCCGGTGTGCTCGCGCTGACGGACACGCCTTCAATCGGGCGATCGAGTCCTTTGCGCAGATCGACGCGACCGGAGTCGCCGAATGTCGTGATCGGCTTGCCCGTAGTTTTGTCGAGCGACCAGAGCCAGTTGCGATGCGTGAAGTACACGCGGCCGCCGGAGACGGTGACGCCGCGGTGCCTGAAGCGCTGCGTTGATGGCTTGCCGAGTGTGGGATCGAAGCTCCACAGCTCGCGACCGGTGGCGGCGTCGAGTGCGAACACGCGCAGCTTTGGCGTGGTCGCGTAGAGTACGCCGTCGACGACGATCGGATTCGACTGCATTTCTGATCCGGGAAATTCGTCGTGTGTCTCGTACGTCCACGCGATCTGGAGTTGCTTGACGTTGCCGGGCGTGATCTGCGCGAGTGTCGAGTAGCGGCTGTTGTCCGTGGTGCCGCCGTAGATCGGCCAGTCGACTGATTGCGATCGCAGAAGTGCCGGTACGAGTAGAAGCAGGGCGCCGAGTCGTGTATTCATGCGGCGAACATATTCGATGCTGGATTGAGTGGCTAGCGCATGGGAACTGCGGGATTTTTACGCAGAGGAGAGCGGAGGTTCGC
>JBDUCR010000279.1:0-17113 GCA_040003345.1 bacterium | reverse complement strand
TCGGGTATGAATCCAGGGACCGCGCTATGACGGCGCCAGCAATCACGCGGCGGCTGGTCGATCCGGCAGCGGTAGCGCAGCGTCGTCAGGAAATGACTGGCGCAAAGACCGGCTTTGCCTCGAACCCGTTTATCGGGGTCGATTGGAGCCTGGCATTCATCGGGTTCTGTGCGTACATGTTTGCGATCATCAGCTATCGGTTGCCGATCGGCACCGCGGCGATGGTTCTCGCACTGCTGACGCTTCCACTGGAGAAGAGGGAGCTCCGGCTTCCGCCGATCAATCTGCTCGCGTTCGCCGTGGTGGGATGGGCGTTCGTGGGCTTGACGATGACGAAATATCCGACCGTGGTGCTCGACAGCGTCACCGAGTTCGGGAAGATATGCGCCGTGCTCTTCGTGGCGATCAACGTGCTCACCACCCGCGCACGCATCAGGGCGTTCATCGTGTTCACGACCATCGTGTTCTGCGCGTATCCGTTGCGCGGCACCCTGTTCGCGTTCTTCATCTATGGAGGCAAGGTGGGGGGCCGGGCGGCGTGGAACTACATCTATTCCAACCCGAATGATCTGGCGGGCCTCTGTTTGCTGCAGCTGTCCGTTGCGCTTGGAGCACTGGCGGTGGAGCAACGCCCGTGGGTAAGGAACGGAATCCGAACCGGCGTCGGGCTCCTCGTGCTGGTCATCGTTCTGACTGGGTCGCGCGGCGCCATCATCGGATTGCTTGCGTTCGGGCTCATCGGTGGAAGGAAGTATTTCCGTGACGTGAGGAAGATTCTCACCGCGCTGGCGCTGCTAGCAGCTATCGTGGCGGTCGCGCCGGATACAGTGTGGAAGCGATTCGCGACCATCGAAAACGCGACGAGCAAGGATCAGGCGCTTCTCGATCCGGAACTGGTGGACTTCGAAACGCGAGCCGATCAGAGCTCGACCGTCCAGCGGCTGGCGATCTGGGAAGTCGCGCGTACAATCGTGTCCGAGAATTTGTGGATCGGCGTTGGACATGGTGCGTATCCGGAGGAGCACTACATCGTCTCAGCGCGACCGAAATTCAATCCCACCGCTCGCGGCAGGCGAGACACGCATTCGACGTATCTGAATGTGTTGGCGGAGACTGGGATCGTCGGCTTTGTGCTGTTCATGTCGATGATCATCTTCACGCTTCGCAAGTCATACAAGGCCCGAAAGTTCATGCAGCAGCGCGCTCCCGCCCTGAGTCTCCAGCTGTTCAACATGGAAGTCGGGCTGTACGGGTATCTCGTTGCGGCCATTTGGGGATCGTACGGGGCGATGATTGCGACGTACGTGCATCTCGTGGTCATGAATGCGGCGGCAGACCTCCTCGTGCAGGAAGCCGGGAATGGCATGAGTCGAGGGCGAGGGCGACAATACGTTCCGGCGCCGGTGGCAGAGCCCGCGCAACAGGTGGGGGCGGGCGTTTAAGTGTGTGGAATCGCGGGGTACGCTGGGTGGCGAAGGACTGCGGAAGCGTCGGAAGTGGAACTGACCGCGATGTGTGGCGCCATTCGTCATCGCGGTCCGGACGAGGAAGGGCATCACGTGGGCGCTGGCGTCGCGCTTGGCATGCGCCGCCTGAGCGTCATCGACCCGGCGGGAGGATCGCAGCCGATCTCGAATGAAGACGGCACGGTTCACGTGGTCTACAACGGCGAGATCTACAACCACAACACGCTGCGGGCCGAGCTGCAACCGCGACATAAGTTGTGTTCGCGAGCTGACACTGAGGTACTCGTTCATTTATACGAGGAGGACGGCCCGGCGCTCGTCGATCGACTGCGCGGCATGTTCGCGTTCGCGATCTGGGACGAGAAGATCGAGCGTCTTACGCTCGCGCGGGATCGGCTCGGCATCAAGCCGCTGTACTACTGGCAGACACCAGACGGCATCGCCTTCGCCTCCGAGCTGAAGGCGTTTCTCGCGCTCGACCAGTTTCCGCGCGAGCTCGATACCAATGCAATCCATGAGTACCTGGCGCTGGGCTACGTTCCCGATCCAGCGTGCATCTTTCGCGGCGTTCGCAAGCTGGCGCCGGGTCAGGTGCTGACGTGGGACGCGCCGAACGGAGTGCACATACACACCTACTGGTCGGCGGTCCGGCCCGAGGCCGTGATCTCGGACGAACGCGAAGTGGTCGAGGAGCTGCGTCGACTCATCGCCGATTCGGTGGAGTGCCACCTGATGTCCGATGTGCGCCTGGGCGCGTTCTTGTCGGGGGGCATCGATTCGTCGACCGTTGTAGCTCAAATGACGCGGCTCAGCGGCGCGACCGTGGAGACGTTCTCCATCGGCTTCGAAGAGCGCGAATACAACGAAGCGCCGCATGCCGCGCGTGTCGCGCGAGAGTTGGGCACGAAGCACACGGAGCTCATCGTGCGACCGGATGCGGATGCGCTCGTAGAGGACGTCGTCGATACGTTCGACGAGCCGTTCGGCGATTCGTCCGCGTTGCCGACGATGCTCGTGTCGCAGCTGGCGCGCGAGCACGTCACCGTGGCGCTATCGGGTGATGGCGGCGACGAACTATTCGGCGGATACACGCGATACGCCGAACTCGAGGGAGCGCGCGAGATTCGGTCGCGTGCCGCGCGGCAGTTGATGCGCGCCACCGCTGTGCGCCTTTCGCATTCCACGTACGGCCGTAACCGGCTCCTTGCATTGTCGCGGGACAAGCGTGGGCGCTACGCGCAGACCGTTGCGGTGGCGCTGCCGATCAACGAAGGGGGCGCTGTTCGCGATGTGGCGACCGGCCATACGCTCGACACGTTGCTCGACCGCTGGTTCGACCCAGCGGCAGGTCGGGATTTCCTGACGCAGATGACACTCGTGGACATGGCGAGTTATCTGCCGGGAGACATTCTCACGAAGGTCGATCGCGCCAGCATGCGTGTGTCGCTCGAGGCGCGCGTGCCGCTGCTCGATCATCCGCTCGTCGAGTTTGCGATCGCGTTGCCGAGCAATCTCAAGCGACGCGATGGAACCGGGAAATGGATTCTGCGCGAAGCCATCAAGGGGTTGGTGCCGGATTCCGTCTTCGAGCAGCCGAAGCGCGGATTTGCCGTGCCGCTCAGCCGGTGGCTCAGGAAGGAGCTGCGACATCGTCTCGATACCTTGATCGCGACCGATCGCGCCGTCTACGAGTACGTGGATCATGAGAGCGTCGTGCGTCTGGTGCGAGAGCATCTGCAGGGACGACGTGATCACAGTCATTTCCTGTGGCGCGTCCTCGTACTGGATCTCTGGCTGGCCGCACTGAAGACGCACGCTGCGGGCTGCGCGGTGGCGCGTTGATGCTTGTGCCGTCGTTGAAGCTTCTGACACATCCGAGGTTGCTGAGCGCGAGTCTGCGGAGGGCAGACAAGACCTTGGTGCGCGGCGCGATGTGGGCGTTCGGGCTGAACGGCGCTGGGCTCGCGCTTGGATTCGTCACGCAGGCCATACTGGCGCGGACGCTCGGCTCGAAGGGCTTTGGTTTGTATTTGTACGTGCTTGGCTGGTCCAATGTCGCGGGGCTTCTGTGCGCACTGGAGTTTTCGCACGCTGCGGTACGCTACGTGAGCTCGTACTCGGCGACGCACGACTGGGCGAGCATGCGCGGATTTCTGCGGCGAAGCCATCAAATTGTCGGCGCGATAACAGGATTGGTTGGGTTGATCGCCGCGATCGTGCTGGTCTCGACGAAGCTCGAGCGCGAAACGCAGTTCTGCTTTCTCGTGGCGTCGGGGCTTTTTCCGCTGACGTCGCTCATCCAGCTGCAGGGCGGTTGTCTGCTCGGCCTCAAGCGCGTGCGTCAGTCGCAGGCACCGTTTCAGGTCGTCAGGCCGGCGCTCTTCGCGATTGGACTTCTTTCTCTCGCGTATGTGCTCGGTCGCTCGTTCGACGCCGCCGACGCCATCGCGATCCAGTTCTTCGCGACCGGACTTGCGTTGTCGATCACGGCTTGGTTCCTGAGATCTGCCGTGCCGCGAGCGGCGATGTCGGTGGCGCCCGTCTATCATACCATGGAGTGGGTGCGTGCGAGCTCTCACTTCGTCGCGATCTCCATCGCGCAGCTCGTGCTCTCCACGCAGGCCGATCTGCTGTTCGTGGGCGCGCTGGTCGGAACGGTCGCAACGGGACTCTACGGAGCAGCGAGCCAATTTGCGACGTTGGTTGCCGTTGGCTCGACAGCAATCATGGTCATCGCGCAGCCGATGATCGCCGACCTGTACGCGCGCAATCGCATTCCCGAGCTCGCGCGACTTTCGCGGCAGATCATGCTGCTGACTATCCTGGCATCGATGCCGGTGTTCGTCGGGGTGGTCGTCTTTGGTCGGCAGCTGTTGCATCTGTACGGCGCACAGTTCGAGCCGGCGTATCCGGTTCTGGTAGTCCTCGCGACGTCGCAACTCGTGGCAGCGGTGGTGGGCATGCTGCTCGGATATCTGTTCACGATGACGGCGCACCAGCAGATGGCCACGAAAATCATCGGTGCGAGTGCCGCACTGAACATCGTCCTGACGTTGATTCTCACGCCATGGCTGGGAATGATCGGCACGGCCACCGCCACGGCGACTGCGACGCTTGTCCGCAGCATCGCACTTGCGGTGGCCGGGAGAAAAATCCTGAAGGAATATCCCGCGGCACGCGCGGCATCGTGAGCGGCGCCGAGATTCGCGTCCGGAAGACGGGCATGTGGGGGACGTCGTGACGACGAGCAACAGTCATGACACAAACAATCACGCGACGATCAAGGTGTGTCTCGTCGGACCCTCGATGGATATTCTCGGGGGCCAGGCGGTGCAGGTGACGCGTTTGTTGCGGCGCCTGCGCGAGCTCGATGGGATCGAGGTCGAATTTCTGGCAGTCAATCCGCGCTTGCCCGGGCCACTCGGATTGCTCCAGCGGATCAAGTACCTTCGCACAATCGCGACGTCGATCGCATATTTTTTCTCCCTGCTCGCACGCGTGCGGAAGTACGATGTGATCCACGCGTTCTCGGCGTCATATACGTCCTATCTGCTCGCGCCGCTTCCGGCGATGATCGTTGCTCGGATGTTCGGCAAGCGCGTCGTTCTCAACTATAGAAGCGGCGAAGCGTCGGATCATCTGGCGCGGTCGCCGTTCGCAGTGCGGACGATGCGGCTGGCCGATGAGATCGTAGTGCCCTCGGGCTATCTGGTCGCCGTCTTCGCGCAATTCCAGCTGCACGCGCGCGCGATCTTCAACTTCGTCGATCTTGACGCGCTCGACTATCGAGAGCGTACGGTGATACGACCGGTGTTTCTCAGCAATCGGAATCTCGAGCCTCTGTACAATGTCGCGTGCACGTTGCGTGCGTTCGCCGCCATCCAGCGGGAGGAGCCCGACGCGAGGCTGACCGTTGCCGGCGACGGTGGAGAGCGCGACGCGCTCGAGGCGCTCGCGCGCGACCTGGGTCTTCGCAATGTGGAGTTCGTCGGCAAGGTACCTCCACAGCGCATGCGGGAGTTCTATGACGCCGCGGATGTCTATCTGAATTCGCCGAACATCGACAACATGCCGAACTCCATCATCGAGGCGTTCGCGTCCGGCATTCCGGTTGTGACCACGAACGCCGGAGGCATCCCGTTCATCGTGACCGACGGAGAAACAGGCTTCATGGTCGAGTGCAACGACCATGCGGGCCTCGCGCGTCATGCGCTGGAGCTCATTCGCGCTCCAGCGATCGCCCATGCGATCACAACGCGCGCACGCGAGATGTGTCTCACCCGCTACGTGTGGGTTGCGGTCGCGGACGAGTGGGAAACGCTGTACCGTGGCCTCACGCGCCGAAATGGAATTGGCGCCAAGGACATCTCGTCGTCCGCCGCGCTGTCGGGCCAGTCATGACGATGGTGGGCGACTGGCGTCTGCAGGCCATCATGCGCCGACTCGGCAAGCTCAAAGGGCGCTCGGTGGAGGAGCTTCGGGAGCGCGCACTACAAGTGCTCGCCGCGGAGATGGAGGTCCGGCGCATTCCGGGCACCGTCGGAGAGCCAACGGACAAGGCGCTCTGGGCGATGGTCGACCACGATCGGATTCCCGGTCTCGGCGACCTCGCGGAGCGATTGCACCGGCACTACGCAACGCGGGAAGAGCCGGGATTTTTCGCTGGCGTGCGAAACGGTTCGTCCGCTGCGGAGATGGGCACGCCGCGCTGGGCCGACGCGCGCGCGAAGCTCATCGTTGCGGCCGACTCCGTCGTGGCGGGCCGTTTCTCGCTGCTGGGGCACGACGACCTGAACTTCGGCACGCCCATTGACTGGCATCTCGATCCGGTGACGAAAAAGCGCGCGCCGAGGCTGCACTGGAGCCGGATTCAGTACCTCGATGCAGGTCTCGTTGGCGATCACAAGGTCATCTGGGAAATCAATCGACACCAGCATTTTCAAATACTCGGTCGCGCGTATCAAGCAACGGGGCGCGCGGAATATGCCGAGTGTTTCGTCGCGCATCTGACGTCGTGGATGGATGCCAATCCACCCAAGGACGGCGTGAACTGGGCGAGCAGTCTGGAAGTCGCGTTCCGCGCCATCGCGTGGTTGTGGGCGATGGAACTGTTTCGTGCGTCTCCCGCGCTCGGACCCGGCGTGGTCAAGCGCATGTTGAAGTATCTGTACGTGCACGGTCGTCATCTCGAGCGCTATCTCTCCACGTACTTCAGCCCGAACACACACCTCACAGGGGAAGCGCTCGGGCTACTGTATCTCGGGCTACTCCTTCCGGAATTCCGCCGCGCCTCACATTGGCGCCGGCTTGGCTGGCGCATTCTGGAACGGGAGCTGACGCGGCAAGTGCACGCCGACGGTGTCTACTTCGAGCAAGCCACGTACTACCATCGATATACCGTCGACATCTATCTGCACGCTCTGCTGCTCGGCGAGCGGAACGGGATCGCGGTGACGACGGCGATACGCGAGCGGCTCGCGCTTGCGGCTGGCCATCTGGCGGATCTCACGCGTCCCGATGGTTCTATTCCGATCATCGGCGACGATGATGGGGGCAGTCTCGTGGTGCTGGAAGACCGGCCCTTTGCCGACGTGCGGTCCACGCTGGTGACTGCATCGCTGGTGCTGGAGCGCCCCGAGTACGCCGCCGTTGCGGGTGCCGTGACGGAAGAGGTGCTCTGGCTGCTCGGACCCGCCGGCGTGAACAAAGCCGAGTCGTCGCTGGCTGCATCGCCGCCGCATCATCTGTCCAAGCTGTTCGCGGACGGTGGCTACGCCGTCATGCGAGACGGATGGGGGCCTGACGCGAAGCACGCGGTGATCGATTGCGGTCCGCTCGGCGCGATGAACTGCGGGCACGCTCACTCCGATACGCTGTCGCTCGAGATCGCAGTGGGAGTGTGCCCTTATATCATCGACCCAGGGACGTATACCTATACCGGCTCCGTCTCGGACCGATGGCATTTTCGTCATTCGGCGGCGCATAACACGGTGACGGTGGACGGGCAATCTGCCTCGGTGTCTGACGGTCCATTTTCGTGGTCATTCCGAGCTGATGCTCGCAAAGAGGCTTGGTGGACGGGTTCGGTGGTTGACCGGTTCGTCGGCAGCCACCCTGGCTTCCAACGACTGCCAGACCCGGCTACACACCGCCGCAGCGTTTACTTCGTCCGCGGAGAATACTGGGTGGTGGTGGACACGATTCTGGCGGCCGGCACGCACGAAACGACGGCTCATTTCCACACCGCGCTGGGCTCTCGGGCGACGCCGGTGACGAGGATGAGCGCATGGATCGACGCATGCGGAGACGGCGAGGGTCGGTTATTTTTCGCTGCGGCTGGGGACGTCGACACGCTCGAATGGGGGGAGGACTGGGTATCCCCGTCATACGGCAGTCGCGACCGCGCGCCAACGGCTCGTCTCACCAGCATTGGCACAGGTCGTCGAGACCTGGTCACAGTGCTGTGCCCCGCGTTGGCAGGTGAGGTCGTGACCGTTAGTCCTCTTCCGACAGAGCAGGGAAAGGGACGTGCGGTGGTGGTGGATCGTCCAGATAGGCACGACCTCTTCCTCTTCGGCACGGAGGGGACCGTTTGCGTGAACGGACTGGAGATGGACGCCGACGCGGCACTCATTCGGCGAGTGTCACCGGAGAGCGACGTGACGTCGATGGCGCTGTTCGGGGCAGCAGCTCGGCTGACTGTGGGCGGTGTGCGCTTCGATGTTGTCGGTGCCGCCGAGGCGGTAGCTGGAAGTGCGGGGTGGGTGGTGGAAGGAAACGGTAAGGTCACGGTACGCGCGTAGCATCCGTCGGCCGCACAGTGCGAGCCGAGTGTTTAATCATACGGATTTCGAGGTCGTCCCCATGTGCGGCATCTGTGGAGTAGCGCTTTCTTCGCGAGCGGGCGGTGAGGTTGATCGCTCGATGATCGAGCGAATGCGCGATGTCATCACGCACCGCGGTCCCGATGGCGCGGGGATGTTCGTGCGGGGACGTATCGGGCTGGGCCACCGACGTTTGAGCATCGTGGACCCGGAAGCGGGTCAGCAGCCGATGGCGAGCGACGACGGTGCCATCCAGATCGTGTACAATGGCGAGGTCTATAACCATCCGGAGATCTCGCGTCGGCTGGAAGCCGAAGGCCATCACTATCGCACGCACTGCGACACCGAGAGCGTGTTGAAGCTGTACGAGGAGCATGGCGCGCAGACGGCCACCTATCTTCGCGGCATGTTCGCCTTCGCGATCTGGGACGAGGTGCGAGAGACGTTGTTCATCGCGCGCGACCGGTTCGGCGTGAAGCCGCTCTACTATGCGGTGACAGAGGATGGTTCGCTCTACTTCGGCTCGGAGATCAAGTCGATCCTCGCGAGCGGCGTGATCATCGCCGGCTTCGATCAAGCGTCGCTTCCCGAGTACCTGTCGAGCCATTCGACCTTTGGCCAGGACACGATGTTTGCCGGCATTCGCCGGTTGGAGGCGGGACATACGCTCACGTGGCGTGACGGTGCGGTCACCATCGAGCGCTACTGGGATCTGAGCTTCGCGCACGAGGGTGAGGACACGCGCAGCGAGGCGCAGGTGATCGCGCAATACGACGAGATGTTCCGCGAAGCCGTACGGATGCGTCTCATGGCCGACGTACCGCTCGGCGCGTTTCTCTCGGGCGGAATCGATTCGGCGGCGATCACGGCAGTGATGGCCGGCCTGATGGACGAACCGGTCCGCACGTTCTCGGTTGCGTTTGCCGAGCGCGAGGCGAACGAGCTCGGGTACGCGCGGATGGTGGCGAAGAAGTTCAGTACGGAGCATCGCGAGGTGATCGTGTCGGCGGAGGAGTTCTGGGATTCGCTGCCGCAGATGATCTGGCAGGAAGACGAGCCGATTGCGCATCCGTCCAGCATCCCGTTGTATTTCGTCTCGAAGCTCGCGGCGGAGCATGTGAAGGTCGTGCTCACCGGCGAGGGCAGCGATGAAGTACTTGGTGGCTACAACCGCTATCGCGTGACGATGTACAACATGCGATTCGGATCGGCGTATGAGCGCATGATGCCGGACGGTGGCCGCTCACTCGTGCGCGGGGCCATCGATTCGCTGCCGCGCAGCTCGCGAATCCGGCAGAAGCTCGATCGCACGTTTCTCACGCTGCCGGCCGACCTGACCACGCTGTACATGGACAACTTTGCTGTCTTCTCGCGGCAACGGCTCGAGCGTCTCTGGTCGCCGGAGACGCGCGAGCGGTTCGGCACGTTGTCGCCCTATGCGACGGCGGAACGCTTCTATGAGAGCAGCGATGCGCACACGATGCTCAATAAGCTGCTGTACGTCGATACGAAGACGTATCTGCACGAGCTGCTGATGAAGCAGGATCAGATGAGCATGGCGGCTTCGATCGAGAGTCGCGTGCCGTTCCTGGATCACGAGCTCGTGGAGTTCTGCGCTCGCATGCCGGAGAGCATGAAGATTCGCGGCATGACCACGAAGTACGTTCTCCGGAAGATCATGACCGGCGTACTTCCGCCGGAAATTCTCAGTCGGCGGAAGATGGGCTTCCCCGTTCCCATCGGCGCGTGGCTGCGCGGTCCGTACCGCCACGTGCTCGACGAGTTCGTGCTTGGCCATCGCGCGCTGGCGCGTGGCCTGTTCGACGAAGCCGCGCTTCGCCAGCTCGTCCTGAGCCATACATCCGGTGAAGCCAATCACGCGGAGCGACTGTGGTCGCTCATCAACCTCGAGATGTGGCAGCGCATGCAGTTCGACGGAGAGCCGTGGGAAGATCTCCGCGCCTCCGTTTCCCGATCCGCTTCTCTTACGTTCGCGATGTCCGCGTGACGTCTCTCCTTTTTCCGTGAAATGTCGAACTCCGTCAGTGTATTCGGTCTGGGTTATGTAGGGTGCGTGAGTGCCGCGTGTCTTGCCCGCGAGGGACATACCGTGGTGGGCGTGGACGTCAGCCGAAGCAAGGTGGACATGATCAACGCGGGCACCGCGACGATCGTGGAGACCGGTATCGGCGAGCTGGTCACGGAGATGGTCTCCGCGGGCAAGCTCACCGCCACCACCGATGTCGCGAGCGCCGTGGCCCGGACGCAGATCTCCCTCGTGTGCGTGGGCACACCGAGTCAGGCGAACGGCGGCCTCGACCTCGCGTACGTGCGGCGGGTGTCGGCGGAGATCGGTGCTGCGCTGCGCGACAAGAGTGATTGGCACGTCGTCGTCATCCGGAGCACTGTGTTGCCCGGTACGACGGCTGACGTCGTGACGCCGATCATCGAGGAGGCATCGGGCAAGAAGGCCGGGAAGGACTTCGGTGTCTCGATGAACCCCGAGTTTCTGCGCGAAGGTACCTCGATCAAGGACTTCGACGACCCGCCGTTCACGGTGATCGGCGCGAGTGACGAGCGCACCGCCGCGACGGTGGGCTCGCTGTACGCGGGCCTCAAGGCGCCGGTGCGCGTGGTGCCGCTCGCGGTGGCAGAGATGGTGAAGTACGCCTGCAACAGCTTCCACGGACTCAAGGTGGCGTTCGGCAACGAGATCGGGAGTATCTGCAAGGCGCTCAACGTGGACAGTCATGAAGTGATGAAGATTTTCTGCGAGGACACGAAGCTCAACATCGCGCCGACGTATCTTCGGCCCGGCTTTGCGTTTGGCGGATCATGTCTGCCCAAGGATCTCCGTGCGCTGTCGTATCGCGCCCGGCAGCTCGATATCGACACGCCGGTGCTCGCGGCCGCGCTGTCGAGTAACGAGAAGCAGATCAGCCGAGCCTACGACATGGTGCGTGCAACGGGCTCGCGCAAAGTCGGCGTGCTCGGACTCGCCTTCAAGGCGGGCACCGACGATCTTCGCGAATCACCCATCGTCTCGCTCGTCGAGCGGCTGATCGGAAAGGGCATGCAGCTCGCGATCTATGACGGTCACGTGTCGCGCGCGAATCTGATCGGCGCGAACCGCGAATACATCGAGAACGAGATTCCGCACATCTGGACGCTGATGCGTCAGAGCGTAAAGGAAGTCGTGGAGTTCGGCGAGGTGGTGGTGATCGGCAATGGAACGCCGGAATTTCGCGAGATTCAACCGACCTTGCGCGACGGACAGGTGGTCGTCGATCTCGTGCGCGCGTTCGGCAAGCGCACGTCCGACGCGTCGTATCAGGGCGTGGCTTGGTAGGGCGTCCGGCACTCGACGCTCGCGATAGCGGGTAGCTGCGTCATGCGCATTCTGTGGGTGAAGGCGGGAAAGATTCTTCCGGTCGATACGGGTGGACGAATTCGCTCGTTCAACATCCTGCGACATCTTGCCGCGCGAAACGACACGACCTTTCTGTCGTACTACGACGGTGCGCGCGACGTGGAATACGAGCGCGCACTCACTGCGCTCTTTCCCCACGCGATCACCTTTCCGTCGGGCGCACCGGACGGCAAGGCGGCGCAGCTCGCGTTCTATGCGGCGCGCATGCTGCACCCTGCGCCGTATTCCGTGTCGAAGTTCACGACGCCGTCCGTGCGTCGCTCGGTCAGGGACATCATTGCGACGCAGCGTCCCGATGTGGCGGTCTGCGATTTTCTCTCGGCGTCGCTGAATTTTCCAAATCCGCTGTCCATTCCCAGCGTGCTGTTCCAGCACAATGTGGAGCATGCATTGTGGGACCGTCAGGCGCTGCACGAGCGCAATCCGGTGAAGAGAGTGGTCTTCTCGATCGAGGCGGCGAAGATGCGCCGTTATGAACGAGCTACGGTGGACCGCTTTCATCATGTCGTGGCGGTGTCGGAGAGCGACAAGGCGCTGATGTCGGTGATGACGGATGCGTCGCGCATCACGGTAGTTCCCACGGGAGTGGACGTTGACACGTACCGCGCTGCGGCGAGCGGGAGCGGGTCGTTCAATGTGATGTTCCTCGGCTCTATGGACTGGCCGGCGAACATCGACGGTGTCGAGTTCTTCTGCGAGCAGGTCTGGCCGCGCGTCATCGCCGCGGTGCCTGCTGCGCGCTTTCAGGTGGTCGGACGGAACCCGCCGCGTCGCATCACTCGCCTTGCGTCGGATTCCGTGGAGATCGTCGGCGGCGTCGCGTCAGTGATTCCTCATCTGCGCGCCGCGCCGGTGTTCGTCGTGCCGCTTCGCATTGGCGGCGGCACGCGCCTGAAGATCTACGAGGCGATGGCCGCCGAACGGGCCATCGTATCCACGAGTGTCGGCGCCGAGGGGCTCGACTATACAGACGGAGAGGACATCGTCATTGCCGACGAAGCGCACGCGTTCGCGGACCGAGTCATCGCGCTGCTGCGCGATCCGGATCGGCAACGGGCGCTCGGCAGCGCGGCAGGGAAGACTGCGGCGCGATTCGACTGGTCGGAGGTCGCGATCGAGTTCGAGGCCGTGCTGCAGCGCGCGATCGACGTCGTGGCGGCGCGCGCGGAACAGCAGCCGATCGGCGGCTGACGTGCGAGTGCTCGTACTGGACGGCAATGAGAATCAGGCAGTCGCGGCCACCAGGTCGCTCGCGCGTGCGGGCTATCGTGTGAGCGTCGGGGCCGCCGAGGGTTGGTCGAAAGCCGGCTGGTCGCGTGCGGCGGCGACATCATTCGTCTATCCATCGCCAGGATCGGATCCGACTGGCTTCGTGAAGCGTCTTGTAGAAGAGCTGAAGTCCGGTGGCGAGGCGGTCGTGATGCCCATGACGGAGCGATCGACCATTCCCATCTCGCTCCATCGTGATGTGATCGTTGCGGCTGGTGGAAAGCTGGTGCTGCCCCCGCACGATGTGTTGCTCACGGTGTTCGACAAGGGACGGATGACCGAGATGGCGCAATCACTCGGCATCGCCGTTCCGCGCAGCTGGGTCGTCGATGAGCACACGGATGTCGCGGAGCTCCAACGCGTGCTCCCTTTTCCAGTCGTGCTCAAGCCGAATGTCTCACAGCAGCGGACTGCAACGGGAGGCTCGTTGCCAACGGGCGCACCGCTCTACGCGAAGAACGAGGCAGAGTTCGCGGCATCGCTCGCGACCATGCGGCAGCGATGCAGCTCCGTGCTCGTGCAGGAATTCGTCATCGGCACGGGCGCGGGCTACTTCGCGCTACTGCGCAACGGAGAGCTACGTGGCGAGTTCGCGCACAGGCGCATCCGCGATGTACGTCCCACCGGTTCGGGCAGCGCTCTGCGTGAGAGTGTCGTTCCTTCGCAGGCGCTTCGTGCCGGATCTCTCGCGTTGCTGCAGTCCGTGCGGTGGCACGGCGTGGCCATGGTGGAGTTCCGCGTGCGTCCTGATGGCACGCCGGTGTTCCTCGAGGTCAACGGCCGGTTCTGGAACTCGCTCGCGTTGGCTGTGCATGCAGGCGTGGACTTTCCTCTCGGCGTGGCGAAGCTCGCTGAGCATGGCGACGTTGAGCCGTTGAGCGTCGGCCGGCCGGGCGTGCGTTGCCGATGGCTGCTGGGAGATCTCCGACACCTCGCATCTGTCTGGCGCGGTGCGCCGCGCGGCTATCCCGTTTCTTTTCCGTCGCGCCTGGGCACGACGTTGGCGGTCCTGCGTCCGACGATGGGAACGGAGCATGACAACTTCTCGCTGACCGATCCCCTCCCAGAGCTGGGCGACTTCATGCACTTCGTGGGACGCAAGCTGCCCGGCGCATTGTTCGGACGGTTGAAGGGAGGCGACGGTGCATAAGGCCGCCCTGCATGTGCACAGCAAATACTCGGATGGCGAGTTCACGCTCGAAGAGCTGCGAGCAAAATTCATCGCGGCGGGCTGCAGTGTGGTGTGCATGGCCGACCATGCCGACGCATTCGATCAGGCGAAGGTGAACGAATACGTGCGCGAGCTCGAGCGGCTGTCCGATGACACACTGCGCTTCGTGGCGGGACTTGAATTCGGATGCGTGCAGCGGATGCACATCGTGGGCTACGGAGTCACCGCGCTCATCGACTCCGACGATCCGGAGACCGTGATCACGCACATTCGTGCGCACGACGGTGTGGCCGTCATCGCGCATCCGCCAGATCACCTGTTCTCGCTCATCGAAGGTTTTAGTGTGCTGCCCGACGGCATCGAGGGCTGGAACTCCAAGTACGACGGCCGCTACGCACCTCGGCCGGCTACGTTCGCGCTCATCGCGCGGCTAAGAGAGCGACGGTCCGCGTTGAAGGCATTCTATGGGCAGGATCTGCATTGGCGGAAGCAGTTCGCGGGGCTGTTCACACTTCTCGACATCGTGCGCAGCGATCGCGCGCTCGTACTGGACGCTTTGCTCCGCGGGGCGTACGTGGGAAGCAAGGACGCAGTGCGGCTGCCGTCGGACGGCCAGCTCTCCGCCGAGCTCACGGCGGAGTTCGCGCGTGCGAGTGGCCGTTCGCAACGCTTTCGCGCTGCGGTCAAATTGATTCGTACGAGGTTGGGCACCGTCGTGACGCATTTGCCCGCGCCTGTGAAGGCACAGCTCCGGCGGTTCTTTTGACGACGAGTGCAACCGAGCTCACCACGTTTCTGATGTATCACGAGCTGAAGCGCGCGGGCCGGCCACTCGCGTCTACCGATCCAGGCTATGTGCGTTACGTCGTGGAAGAAGACGCGTTCGTGCGACAGATGGATCATCTTGTGTCCAGTCAGATGCGAGGACTGTCCGTCTCCGCATGGATCGATGGAGCCGCGGCGGGCGAGCCGTGCGTCGTGCTGACGTTCGACGATGGGTGCGAGACGGATCTCATCGCGGCGACCCCGATTCTCCATGAGCGCGGCTTCGGCGCGACCTGCTATCTCACCGTGGACTTTCTCGATACGCCGGGATTTCTGTCTCGCGCGCAGGCGCGCGAGCTTGCCGCGAGCGGCATCGAGATCGGTTGCCATTCGATGTCGCACGCCTTCCTCAGCGATCTGGACGACGTTGGGCTCGCGCGCGAAATCGTCGAATCGAAGGACTGTCTCGAGCAGATCTGCGGCGTGCGCATTCGCTCATTCTCGTGTCCGGGCGGGCGCTTCGACGACCGGGTGCTGCCACTCGCGTTGAAATCGGGCTACGACTCGGTCACGTCCAGCCGCGCGATCCAGAACGCGCGCGCGCATGCGTCCGTGCTTCTTGGGCGTGTCGCGATCATGAAGTCCACCGACCTGGCGCGTTTCGGGCGTCTCGCGAGCGGACATGATGTGGGGGAGGCACGGTTGCGCGACGCGGTTCTCGCGAGGGCGAAGTCGGTCCTGGGCAATTCGCTCTACGAATCGTTGCGCGCCGGCCTGCTGCGACTCGTGTCGCGCTGAACATGAACGAAATCCCTCTGCCGATGACGGCAATGCATGAGACGACGCCACCAATCATTCGTGGCACGAGGATTCCCGCGCGGAATCTGGACGTGCTGCGCGCGATTGCCGTGTCGTGCGTGTTCGTCGATCATGTGATCGCACGCTTCTACGGAGAAGTGCCAAGCCTCTGGCGGCTTGGGCGGGTTGGAGTACTGCTCTTCTTCGTGCACACGTCGCTCGTGCTGATGGCGTCGCTGGAACGACATCATGAGAGTGCGCGGAATTTCTTCCTTCGAAGAGCATTCCGTATCTATCCTCTCGCGATGCTGACAGTCATCGCTGTTGCGCTGCGTCCCTCGCCCAGCGTGCTCCCGGTGCACATCGCACCAGTGCCGGTGACGGTCGGGACGCTTCTGGCGAATCTCACACTGACGCAGAACCTGTTTGGAGTTGGCAACCTGGTGGGCGTGCTCTGGACGCTGCCGCTCGAAATTCAGATGTACTTGCTGCTTCCGCTCTGCTTTCGTGTTGCGCGTCGCGGCGTGATCCCGGTTGTCGGCATGCTGCTGATCGCGGTGCTCGCGGGGATCATCGTCCAGACCGACGAACGGCTGTGGCGCTTCAGTGTGGCGAACTTCGGCCCATGCTTCATCGCCGGCGTTCTCGCGTACGCGAGTCTGCGACAGGGGAAGATGCCGCGACTGTCGGCATGGACGTGGCCACTCCTGTTGATGGCCGGCGTATTGTTCGTGGTTCCATTCCCCGTATTGCTTCCATCCCAGCCGGCCACGGGGTGGATTGCCAATCTCGTGGTGGGTCTGCTCATCCCGAATGTCCACGAGATGGCTGACGGCGTATTCACCAGACTCTCTGCGACGATCGCAAAATACAGCTACGGCGTCTACCTGCTGCATGTGCCCGCACTGGCCATCGGGTTCGGGCTGGGTCGCCGCCGACCGTTCGGTCTGCAATGGATACTGTTTGCCGTTGCCGCGATCGCCCTTCCTTACCTGGCATATCATTTCATCGAGGCACCTGGAATTGCGCTCGGTCGACGCCTGATCCAGAGAGCGTGGTTCGGCGGCCGACCGCAGTTCTCGCTGAGTGATAATCGCCGCGTTGGCGTTACGCGTGCGATTGGTAGGTGAGCGAGCCGCAGCGCGCCACCGACTGCACCGGTGCGTCCCAGAGACTACGGTTTGACTCCCTCGGTGGCGCTACGCAATGCGTCCATGTCGATACCGGGATTCTTTCCGTCAGTTCCTTTGCGAGCGTACGCGCTCGCGGAGCTCAGCGAAGGGTCGTTCGAGCTCGGATTGGCAAAGCCGACCATGCCGGGGTTCGCGACGAGATAATTGCCCGGCGGATAAGTGCCACTGTGCCCGCTCGCGACAATGATGTTCCCCTC
>JBDUCR010000174.1:0-5053 GCA_040003345.1 bacterium | reverse complement strand
CCGAAGTGGCGCGCGACTGCTTTGAGTCCGTGACCGGGCAGATCGCGATTCGAAAAATCATAGCGACGCACGGCGTCGAGCGTGTCGATCAACTCGCGGCCTGGCGCGATGAAACGAATGCGACGACCATCGCCGTTGTCGCTCTTCGCACCGCGCTGCGCAGCACGTTGCCGCATACTTGGCAACGGGATCCGTCCGAGCGACAACGGCACTCCGAGTACGCGCGCTCGTCGATCGAGGAAGGGAAGATCGAAGCCGTGCAGGTTGTGATTCTCGATGACGTCGGGATCGACTTCGGTCACGCGCGCGACGAGCCGGCGAATGAGATCCGCCTCGGCCGCATTGCCGTCGCCATGCGCTTCGAGGACGTCCGTTGCGCCGGCTGGATCGCGCACGGCGATCATGAAGATGCGATTGTATCGTGGATCGAGCCCGGTGGTCTCGAGATCGAACTGGAAGCGATGCAACTGGTCGAAGGTGAGATCCCGAAAATACGTTCGACCCGTTGACGCGAGATACTGCTCCTCGGGCGGCAGCACGAGCACCGCGCCCGCTCCCAACTCGCGCAGATGTGTGAAGCGCTCTCCGAGTCGTTGCTCCGCGCCCTGCAGCACCGCGGATGCGAGCGTCTTGCCATCGTCGGCGCTGACGAGGTAGCGCAGGCGGCCGGGCCCGTCGAGCTCACGATATGTCACGAGTGCATCGCTCGTCCCGTCGACGCCAAGTCGGTCGCCGAGGTGGCGCAAGTCGTCGATGCGATCGAGGAGGAGCCAGGGGCGGAAGCGTGATTCCTCGCGGACGAGCGCGCCCGTCTCGGGAATTCGGCGCCAGACAGACGCGCGTCCGCTCGCTTCGGCCCAGACCGACACGATGCCCGGCGTCGGATCCCAGCCCCACAACCACTCGTCTTCGATTTCTATCTGTCGTGCTTCCGCGAGCTCCATGCTGGGAAGCTACACGCTCGCGCCCTGCGCCGATGAGACGGTGAACGACGTCACCGTCTCATCGACGCGCAGGTGTTACTGCTTCATCAACATCAGGTTGGTGACGTTTGCTTCAGTATTGTGCGAGAAGCGAATGCCATAGATGCCGTCGGTGGACTTGAGCTTGCCCTCGCCGACCGCAGCAGTCTTCTCATACGTGCCGACCACCGTGCCGTTGATCACGCAGTCGATCTTGTCGCCCTTTACGGCAATGGAGATGTCCTGCGTCACCGGCTGGCCGACACCGGCGGCCTTATGAACTGCGGGGCTGGCTGCGCCACGTCCGTTCAACTGGAACGGCGCCGGGCCGAAGCCGCGGACGATGAAGTTTCCGTTGCCGTATGCGGCGCAGTAGAGATAGCTCTCCTTCTCGGTGCCCATGTCGTTGCCACCGATGAAAATGCCGTACGGGTGCGGGTGGCTGTTCAGCGACATGTACTTCGACTCCGTGAACGTCGCCATGACGGTGTAGTTCCCGCTTGCGGTGTTGCCGGGATTCCAGTACGCGACGGCGGGACCCGTGGTGACGTGCAGCGCATCGCCGTCCTTCGCGAGCTTGGCATTGTTCAGCGTCTGTCCGCCTTTTGTCTCGCTCGGATCGATCTGGCCCATCCAGCCAGGGACGCTGATTCCGCCGCCGGCGACGGCGCGGGATGTCTCCATCTGTTGCGCGAGTGCGATATAGGGGACAAAAGCAATGGCGGCGACTGCGAGTACTGAACCGTAGGGGCGGCGCATGAGAATCCTCTCGATGGGAAGTTGGGCGACCGATAGTATACGCTGGCGCTACGCCACAAGGCTATCGGGCCGAATGTCAGGACCTCGTCAGGACGGGTCCGGCCACGGGCATCCCGTTCCACTACCCCACTTCGCGTACCCGGTTCGCGAACTCGGTTCGCGCACACTTGCGCCCGCTGTCAACGGACCTTCCATTCGGGACATGCGACCACTCCTCCTTGCCGCACTTCTGCTTCCTGCCGCCATCGGTGCGCAGAATCCAGCGCTCACCAGTGCCGACTCCGCACTCATTGGCCGAATACTGCTCGCTGAGGATCGCCGGGATTCAACGGACGCCGCACTTGCTGACGGCATGCGTCATGGTGACGCGCGGGTGCAGATGCTCGCTCGCCGAGCGCGAGGCCGTATCCGCGATCCGCGCTTTGCCGCACGCGACTCGCTTCCACCGCTTGCGCCGCCGCCGGCGTATCCCGAGCCCGCGTGGCGACTGCGCCTCCGTGCGCTCACGGCGAAGAGCGATTGCGCCGCGCTTGGAGCGGCGCTCGCCGACAGTGCATGGCCCGTTCGATTGCGTGCCGCAGATCTGGTCGACAGGCCGTGCGCCGGCGACGACGCCATCGCGAAGACACTTCGTGCGTGGGTCGATGCGCTTCCGGCGAACGCTGCTCGTCGCGCGCGCGGAAGTGTGTCGTGGCACGCCGCCGCACACGCGATCGGAGCGCTCGCGCGTTCGCACCCGGATGACGCACGCGCGCGAATGAGCGCACTCGCATCGCACAAACAGTGGCAAGTGCGCATGTACGCGGCGCGCGCAGCGGGCGTGCTCGCCGATACGGCGCGTCTCCGCACGCTCGCGCGCGATCCGGATGACAACGTGAAGGAAGCGGCGATCGACGCGCTGTCAAAGCTCACCGGTCACGCCGATGACGACCTCTTCATCGCGGCGCTCAACGCGCGAGGCGCGCAGGCGGTTCGTGCTGCTGCCCTCGCGCTCAAGGGATCGCCGCGCACTGACGCCAGCACGGCGGCCTCGGCCGCATTCAAGCGATGGGTTGCGCTCGGCAACGCGTCGGCACACGATGCGCGCGCCGCGTTGCTGGAAGCTGCGGGACGTCCGAAGACCGACGACGTTGCTCCGTCGGCACGCATCGAGCTCCTGCCGCGAACAGTTGCCCTCGCGCTCGGCGCAGACGTGCGACTGCGCGTCAACATGTCGCCCGCGAGCGGAGGTGGTTCGTTCGTCGTGCGTCTCCGAGGAGATGTCGCTCCGTTGATGGCGGCGCGCATTCTGGCGCTCTCGCGCGCCGGTTACTACGACGGCCTGACGTGGCAACGCGTCGAGCACGACTTCGTGATTCAGGGCGGCAGCCCGGGCGCGACCGAGTACATCGGCTTGCGCGAGTTCATCCGCGACGAGTTGGGCACCGTGCCGCACGTGCGCGGGACGGTGGGTATGAGCACGCGCGGTCACGATACCGGCGATGCGCAGTGGTTCGTGAATCTGAAAGACAACCTGCGTCTTGGCCGCGACTACACGGTGTTCGCGGAAGTGGTTGATGGCATCGATGTTGTCGATGCAATCATGGAAGGGGACACGATTGCATCGATTGAAGAGGTGTCACCGACTCAGAGGCGGTAAGGGCAACGGTCAGTCTTGAACGGCCAGGGCTATGGCAACATCAGCCCGCTTGACCATATTGCTCCGCGCCCGGGAGAGTCCGGGCCCGCGCGTCGCGACGTCCAACGCCGAATCTCCGACGAGGACCAAAGCTCTGCATGCGAACTTCACTTCTGCTGGGCGCTACCACGGTACTGGCCCTCACCGCAGCGTGTGGGGGAAAGAACACGTACACGTTGTATCGAAACGGCGTCGCCTCTGATACGCTGCGCATTCATGTCGCCACCTTCGATGCTGACGAAGAGGCCGAGTACAATCGCGACAACTGCGAGCAGGCGCGCGAGTTGTTCCAGTTGCATCCGGCAGCGCTGTCGCGGTTTTGGTGCGAGAAGGGCACCTTTCGGAAGAAGGCCAGGAAGTAGCCACACTCACACACAGTGATCCGGATATGAAGAAGCTTGCTCTGCTGTTGGCGACCGCATGCGTCTCATTCCTCTCGTACTCGCACCTCGAAGCTGCGGATCCGGATGTCACGCGGTGGGAGCAGCAGGCCGCCAAAGTCACGATCATTCGCGACGACTGGGGCATCGCGCACATCTATGGAAAGACCGACGCGAACGTCGTGTTCGGCCTGATGTACGCGCAAGCCGAAGACGACTTCAATCGCGTCGAGACGAACTATATCAACTCGATGGGGCGACTCGCCGAAGCGGAAGGCCAGCCGGAGATCTACCGCGACCTTCGCATGAAGCTGTTCATCGATCCGGACAGCATGAAGGCGAAGTACAACGCCAGCCCCGTCTGGCTCAAGGCGTTGATGAACTCATACGCCGATGGCCTGAACTACTATCTGTACAAGCATCCGACCGTGAAGCCGCGTGTCATCAAGCGCTTCGAGCCATGGATGGCGCTCACGTTCAGCGAAGGCAGCATCGGCGGCGACATCGAGAAGATCTCGCTGCGCGATCTCGAATCATTCTACGGCAAGCATGCGATGGCCGCTCCGGTGCCCGAGCAGAACGAGATGCCGGCGGAGCCGAGTGGCTCGAATGGGTTCGCGATCGCGCCGTCGAACACGGCGAATCACCATGCGCTGCTCTGGATCAATCCGCACACCTCGTTCTTCTTCCGCTCCGAAGTGCAGATGGTCAGCGACGAAGGATTGAACGCCTACGGTGCGGTGACGTGGGGGCAGTTCTTCGTCTACCAGGGCTTCAACGATCGCGCTGGATGGATGCACACGACCAGCGGTGTTGACGACGCCGACGAATACCTCGAGACGATCACGAAGAAGGGCGACGACTTCTACTACAAGTACGGCAACGCCGAACGAAAGCTCATCGCGGCGAAGATCACGGTCCCGTTCAAGACGGCGACCGGAATGGACAGCAGAGAGTTCACGGTCTACCGCTCGCACCACGGTCCAATTGTGCGTGACGCCTCTGGCAAGTGGGTGAGCATCCACATCATGCAGGAGCCGGTGAAGGCACTCACGCAGTCGTACACACGCACCAAGGCGAAGAATTACGCGCAGTTCCGGAAGACGATGGACCTCCACACCAACTCGTCGAACAACACGATCTTTGCGGACGCGGAAGGGAACATCGCGTACTTCCATGCCAACTTCATCCCGAAGCGCGACACGAAGTTCGACTGGACCAAGCCGGTGGACGGCAGCGATCCGGCAACCGAATGGAAGGGACTGCACAGCGTC
>JBDUCR010000473.1:0-5056 GCA_040003345.1 bacterium | reverse complement strand
TTCAAGCCGAGCAAGGAGCTGCGCGCGAAGGTCGCGAACATCTCGCTCGAAGAACTGGAACACGAAGATCAGTACGAGGAGACAGACGCGTAAGCAGTTCTCCAGTCGACGTTTGAGCCCCGGCCACGCGCCGGGGCTCTGCATTTGTGGATACGTCGAACGTGCGCGGAACTTTCGCCGTGCATCGCGCCTCTATAGCATGCATCCATGAGTGTCACCGTCCTTCTCTTCGCCTCGTACGCCGACGCACTCGGCGGTCCCAGTGTATCGGTCGATATTCCGGCCGAAGCCACAGTCGCGGATGTGCTTGCCGCCATCGGCCAACGTCCGGGTGCCGAGCTGTTGCCGGCGCTTCCGCTCGTCGCCGTGAACCAGCGCTTCGCGTCGAGCTCGACGCGCATCTCTTCCGGCGATGAGATTGCGCTCATTCCTCCTGTGGCGGGCGGATGACTCACGTCGCTCGGCTGGTGCGAGATCCGATCGATCCCGCGGCGCTCATCGCGCAGGTCGCCGCACCAGCACATGGCGCCATCGTCCTTTTCCTCGGCGTCGTGCGAGAGGTGAATGACGGGCGTGGCGTCACGGGCATCGAGTACAGTGCGTACGAAGCAATGGCTCAACGCGAGCTGGACGACATCGCGAGGGAAGGCGCCGAGTTCATATCTGGCGCGGCCGACGTCGCGATCGTCCATCGCCTTGGAGAGCTGACGCTCGAGGAAGCGAGCGTCGGCATTGCGGTGTCGCACGCACATCGCGACGACGCGTATGCGGTCTCGCGCTGGATCATCGAGGAGCTCAAGCGTCGAGTGCCGATCTGGAAGCGTGAGCACTACGTGGACGGTACGCGTGAGTGGGTCGATCCCAGTGGACGTCCGGTGCAGCTGGTGTCACCATGACCGCGTTGCTCGATCAGTTCGGACGTACGATCGAGTATCTGCGAATCTCGGTCACCGATCGCTGCAACTTTCGCTGCCGCTACTGCATGCCGCTGGAGGGACTTCCGTGGCTGCCCAAGTCCGACATCCTCAGCTATGAGGAGATTCGCGAAGTCGTCACGCAGCTCGCGCCCATGGGATTGAAGCGCATCCGCATTACCGGCGGCGAGCCGACGATTCGTCCACAGTTGTCGACGCTCGTTCGCTTCATCCGCGACGTGCCTGAGGTCGAAGACATCGCGCTCTCGACGAACGGTGTGAAGCTCCCGCAGCTTTCCGAGCAGCTCGCGGCCGCCGGCCTCGACCGTGTGAACATCAGCGCCGATAGCCTTCGTCCCGAGCGAATCATCGAGATTGCACGACGCGATCTCGGCTTCGATCCAATCGCGGCGGCACTCGCAGCACAGCACGCCGGACTTGGGCCCATCAAGCTCAACGTCGTCGTCATGCGTGGAGTGAACGACGACGAGGTCGTCGATTTTGCGCGGCTCACCCTCGAGCATCCATGGCATGTGCGGTTCATCGAGCTCATGCCGGTGGGATCGCTCGAGCCGATCACCGAAGAGCACGTGGTGCCGAGTGACGAGGTGTTGTCGCGCATTCGGCATGCGCTTGGTACACTCACGAGCGCTGCAGGCCCAGAGCGTGGCAACGGGCCGGCCGCGTACTACCGCCTCGACGGCGCAGCCGGAAGCATCGGCGTGATAACACCGATGACGCACACGTACTGTGGAAGCTGCAACCGGGTGCGGCTAACGGCCGACGGCCGATTGCGCACCTGTTTGTTCGGTGATCATGAGGTCGATCTGCGTACGCCGTTGCGGGCGGGCGTCGCGCTCGCGCCATTTGTGCGGCAGGCACTTGCTGACAAGCCGCAGGAGCACGCTCTGCTCTCACATCGCGTGGGCGGATTGCGTGCACTCTCGCAGGTCGGAGGGTAGCGTCAGCAGGGGAGTGCGATAGTTTTGTCTCACGTACACTCACCTTCAGACATTCGCTCTCTCATGGTCAATAAGATCACCGTCGTCGGCGCCGGAAACGTTGGCGCGACGACTGCTCAGCGCGTCGCCGAAAAGGAGCTTGCGCGCACCGTCGTGATGGTCGACATCGCCGAAGGTATTCCGCAGGGCAAGGCGCTCGACCAGTGGCAGAGTGCGCCAATCGAAGGCTTCGATTCACGCGTCATCGGCACCAATGGTTACGACGAGACAAAAGATTCCGACGTCGTCATCATCACCGCGGGCATCGCTCGCAAGCCGGGCATGTCGCGCGATGATCTCCTCAACACCAACGCCGGCATCGTCAAGGCGGTCGGCGAGCAGATCAAGAATACATCGCCCAACGCAATCGTCATTGTCGTGAGCAATCCGCTCGACGTGATGTGTTACGTCGCCAAGGAAGCAACCGGCTTCCCGCGCGAGCGGGTGCTCGGAATGGCGGGCGTGCTCGACACGGCACGGTATCGCGCCTTCCTCGCCGAAGCGCTCGACTGCTCAGTGCGCGACATCCAGGCCATGGTGCTCGGCGGACATGGCGACACGATGGTGCCGCTCATTTCATACACGAGCGTCAGCGGTATTCCGGTCACGCAGCTGATGGACAAGGCGACGCTCGACGCGATCGTCACGCGCACGCGCAACGGCGGCGCGGAGATCGTGAAGCACCTCAAGACCGGCTCGGCGTACTATGCGCCGTCTGCGGGTGCGGTTCAGATGGCTGAGGCGATCGTGAATGATCAGCGTCGCATCCTGCCGTGTGCGGCGTGGCTCGAGGGCGAGTACGGAATGTCGGGCCTCTATCTCGGCGTGCCGTGCAAGCTCGGACGTCAAGGCCTCATCAAGATCGTCGAGGTCGAGCTGACGGCGGATGAGAAGAAGGCGCTCGCGAGCAGCGCCGAGGCCGTCCGCGAGCCGATGTCCGCCATCAAGATGTAAGATGTGGGTGTTGACGCTGTATCGTTCGACGATTGGCAAGAAGGTGATCATGGCGGTGACGGGCTTGCCGCTGGTCGCCTATGTGATCGCTCACATGGCGGGCAATCTCCAGATCTTCATCGGAGCGGCGAAGCTGAACGGCTACGCGGCCTTCCTGAAGAGTACGGGTGAGTTGCTCTGGCTGGTGCGTCTCGGATTGCTGGTCGCGGTGCTGCTGCACATCACGATGGCGTGGCAGCTCACACGAATCGCGGCTGCGGCGCGTCCGGAGTCATACGAGAAGCGCCAGCCGCAGGTGAGCACGATCGCCTCGCGCACGATGCGATGGGGCGGTGTACTGCTGCTCGTCTTCATCGTCTTCCACATTCTGCACTTCACCACGGGAACTGTATTTCCAATCGCGAGCAGGCCGGACGCGATGTATCCGGCGTTCTCGCACGGTGATGTGTATGGCAACGTGATCAGCGCGTTCCGCGTGCCATGGGTCGTCGCGTTCTACGTGGTCGCAATGCTCTTCCTGATGCTGCATCTCTTTCACGGCGCGTGGAGCTCGATGCGCACGCTCGGGCTCAGCAAACCGTCGCAGCATCCGCTGCACCGGCGCATCTCGACGGTCGTCGCGCTGGTCGTCTGGCTCGGCTTCACGATCGTGCCGGTCGCCGCGTTTCTTGGAGTGATTCGCTAGATGACACTCGAGCTCAATGCCCGCGTGCCCGCCGGTCCATTGGCGGACAAGTGGAACAAGCATCGTTTCGACATGAAGCTGGTGAATCCAGCGAACAAGCGGAAATACACCGTGCTGGTGGTGGGATCGGGTCTCGCCGGCGCATCCGCGGCGGCGACATTCAGCGAGCTGGGTTACAACGTCCGCTGCTATTGCTATCAGGATTCACCGCGTCGCGCGCACTCGATTGCCGCGCAGGGCGGCATCAACGCAGCGAAGAATTATCAGAACGACGGCGACAGCATACAGCGTCTGTTCTACGACACGATCAAAGGTGGCGACTTCCGTTCGCGCGAAGGCAACGTGTATCGTCTCGCGCAGATCAGCGTGAACATCATCGATCAATGCGTGGCGCAGGGTGTTCCGTTTGCGCGTGAGTATGGCGGCTTGCTGGCGAATCGGTCGTTCGGCGGCGCACAGGTGTCACGTACCTTCTACGCGCGCGGCCAGACGGGCCAGCAGCTGCTCCTGGGCGCATATCAGGCGCTGGAGAAGGAGATTGCGAAGGGTGGCGTAAAGATGTATCCACGCGCCGAGATGCTCGATCTGATCGTGGTGAACGGTCGTGCTCGCGGGATCGTGGTGCGTGATGAGATCTCGGGAAAGATCGAGCCGCATCTCGCGGATGCTGTGGTGCTCGCGACTGGTGGCTACGGCAACGTCTTCTACCTGTCGACGAACGCGAAGGGATGCAATACGACGGCGATCTGGCGCTCCTACAAGCGCGGTGCCGCGTTCGCGAATCCGTGCTACACACAGATTCATCCGACGTGCATTCCCGTGCACGGCGAGTATCAATCGAAGCTGACGTTGATGTCCGAGTCGCTGCGGAATGACGGCAGAGTGTGGGCGCCGAAGCGCAAGGAAGATGTCGCGAAAGCACCTGCTGCGATTGCAGAGGCAGAACGTGACTACTTCCTCGAGCGAAAGTATCCGGCGTTCGGCAACCTGTGTCCGCGAGACATCGCCTCACGCGCGGCAAAGGAAGTGTGCGACGAAGGGCGCGGCGTCGGTCCGGGCGGACGTGGAGTGTATCTCGACTTCGCGGACGCGATCAAGCGTCTGGGTGAGGACAAGATTCGCGAGCGGTATGGCAACCTGTTCGAGATGTACGAGCGCATCACGAACGAGAATCCGTACAAGGTGCCGATGCGCATCTATCCCGCGGTGCATTACACGATGGGTGGGCTCTGGGTCGACTACAACCTCATGAGCACGATTCCCGGGTTGCACGTCGCCGGCGAAGCGAATTTTTCCGATCATGGCGCGAACAGACTCGGCGCAAGTGCACTGATGCAGGGACTCGCCGACGGATATTTCGTGCTGCCCTATACGATTGGTGACTACCTCGCGTCGGTGAAGCTGGAGCCGGTGTCGGTGGACGCGCCTGAAGTGCAGGCCGCGGTCGCTGATGTCGCCAAGCGCACGAACAGGCTGCTGAACGTGAAGGGCAAGCGCACAGT
>JBDUCR010000504.1:0-17143 GCA_040003345.1 bacterium | reverse complement strand
GCCGCGCCACCGAGGCGGCTCGTCATGTCGTCATTTGTTGCTGTGGCCGGCTTCGACGTCTCCGTCGGCTCATCCGTCGTATCTGTCGCATCAGCATCGCGCTCCGATGTCGCTTCCTTCTTTACAGGCGCGACGTGCTCGACCGGCTTCGGCTCCATCGCACCCGCAAGCAATGCCGCGAAGCGCGTGGCCGACGCGTCGGTCTGCGAAGGCCCGCTGTCAGCGCTGGTGAGTGGCTCGCTCGCGCCGAATGCGCGACCAATGGAAGCGAGCGTCATGGCTTCGCCGCGCTCGATTTCAGGCCGAGCTTGCTCAACGTCGCCACACGTGCCGGCGGGAGCTTGGCAAGAATTGCTGCCATCTGCTTGTCCGTTATGTTGCCGAGTATGCTCGCGATGTCGGCGTCGGACATCTGCTCGAGCACCCTCGCGGCATCACGTGGCGCCATGGTCGCGAAGACATGTGCAATACGATGCTCGGGGAACGCGAGAGGAGCAGACGCCGCTGGAGCACTCGTCGGAGCTGGCGTCGCGCTGACCGGAGGTTTCGTCGCCGTCGACGGCTTGGGAACATCATGGCTCGCTGCGCTCGTCACCGGCGCACTCACAACCGGCTTTACCGGCGCGCTCACTTCCGCCGTGGGCGACGCGGCAGCTGCGTTGACTGCCGGAGCGACGCCAGGCAGCGGCGCGGGCCCCTTTACGTCGGACGCCTCGATGATGCGACCGTGTTGCGACGTATCAACCGCCAACGCCTTGAGGCTATCGGCGACATGCGCAGCCTTTGCGCTATCTGACGCGGGCACCGCGGCGGGCGCACGCATCATGGTCGCGCCTGACGCTGCGCCAACCCCGATCACGAGCGCGCCTGCGAATGCAATGAGAAGAACTTTCATCTGTCGCTATGGAGAGGAGAATTGTTCATCGCGAACTGTGTAAGCGCGAATTCGTCCGTGGTCTTCTGATCGTGACGCGATGCAGCGACGCTCCACTCTTCGAGACGACGATCGCGCAAGCGATCGAGCGTGCGACGGGCCTGGTGCGCAATCAGCAGATCTTCGCGCGCACTCTCGGCCTGCGTTGCTGCATCCGAAACGAGCGTGCTCGCGTGCGAGAGATGCTCGTCGATCCACTCGATGAGAAAGCCGATGTTCTGCATCTGGCCTGCGGTCACACCTCCGCCATGGGCAGCGGAGAACTGCTCAGCGCTAGCCTGACGCACGGCGTCGAGCGACTTCTGCGCATCGCTTGCTGCACTCGCGCGATCGAGCGCACGGGCGAGCGTCTCTGCCAGCTCGTGCTCCTGTCGCGTCTTGAGCTCGAGAACGCGCTGCAGACGAAAGCGGAAGGCGCTCATGCGGGTCTCCGAACCATGCGCTCGATATCGGTGCCGAGTCCGGCGAGAACGCCAGCTGTCATACCAGCCGGCGAATACTCATCCGGCCGCTGCTGCAACAGGCCAAGCACTCGGCCACGCAATGCGACTGCTGCATCGACGTTGAGATCACTGCCTTTCTGATACGCGCCCACCATGATCAAATCCTCCTTCTCGCGGTATGCAGCCTCGAGCCGGGTCACGGCGTTGGCTGCGCTGCGCTGTTCAGCGCTGATGATGTGATCGCGAACGCGACTCTTGCTCTCGAGGATGTCGATGGCGGGATAGTGACCAGCGGCAGCCAGCTTGCGTGTGAGTACGATGTGTCCGTCCAGAATCGAGCGCGCTGCATCGGCGACGGGCTCATTGAAGTCGTCGCCGTCGACGAGAACGGTATAGATGCCAGTGATTCCGCCCTTTGCACCGTTGCCGGCGCGCTCGAGCAGACGCGGAAGCGCAGCGAACACGGACGGCGGATAGCCTTTGGTTGTCGGCGGCTCGCCAACGGCAAGACCGATCTCGCGCCACGCCATGGCAACACGCGTGACAGAATCGCACATGAGCAGCACTTGCTTGCCCTGATCGCGAAAGTATTCGGCGATGGCTGTGGCAACGAGCGCCCCGCGTGCGCGCACGAGAGCTGCCTGGTCGCCAGTGGCGACAATGACAACCGAGCGAGCGAGACCTTCAGGGCCGAGTGCGTTCTCGATGAAGTCGCGCACTTCGCGTCCACGTTCGCCGAGCAGCGCGATCACGTTGACGTCCGCTTGCGCGCGACGCGCGATCATGCCGAGCAACGTGCTCTTGCCAACTCCTGAACCGGAGAAGATGCCGATGCGTTGTCCGCGGCCGATGGTAAGCATTCCGTCGATCGCACGTACTCCAGTCTCCATCGGTTTGTCGATGATCTGGCGATCGAGCGGATTGGGTGGTTCGGCGGACAGCGGTACGCGATGCGTGAACTCGATCTTGCCCTTTCCGTCGATGGGCTGTCCGAGTCCGTTGAGCACGCGCCCAAGCAATGCCGGGCCGACGTCCACGCCAAAGGTGCGCGCCAGCGGCTGTACACTGCAGCCTGAGTGCAATCCGCTCATTTCGCCCAGCGCCATGAGCTGAATGCCGCGGTCGTGAAAGCCAACTACTTCGGCAAGCACGGAGCGGTCTTCGTTCATGCTGCTGATGCGACAGAGCTCACCGAGTCCAACGTCGATGCCGGACGCTTCGGCGATGAGTCCGACGATGTGCGTCACGCGCCCCTGCGCCGCGAGACGCGGTGCGGTCGACAGAAGACGAGTCATGGTGTCGAACATCTTAGACCGCCAGCTGCGCGAGAGTGCGATACGTGCGCTCGAGCGCCAGGTCCACACGGCCGTCGATGATGCGCACGCGACCTTCGACGAGACAGCCGCCGGAGAGCACGCGCGGATCTGCGAGCCAGGTGATCTCCCGATCCGGCGAGATGCGAATTGCCGCATCGCCCGCCGCAGCCGTCAACGCCGCAAGGTCGGCGGGGTTGATGCGGACGCGCAGCGTTTGATCGATTGGAAATTCGGTAAGAGCAAGTCGCACCAGCTCGACGACCAGCTCGGGCGCTGCGCTCACTTCGCGTCCGATGATCTGTCGCGCGATGCTTACGGACAGCGCCGCAAGATTGTCCTGCAGATCGCCGAGCGCCGTTGCTTCCATGGCGACGACCTGCGAGGCGGCAGCGCGCAGCGCTTCGATCATGCCACGCATGTGCGTCTCTGCGGCGGTCGCCGAGGCGAGTTGGCCGGCGAGGTACCCAGCGTCGTACGCGTTGTTCGTCTGCTCCTGACGCTCCGCCTCGACGAGCGCGAGGGTCTCGGCGTGCGTGAGTCCCTCGAGCGGCGCTGGGTTCGCGATTACGCCGGCGATGCCGCGAAGCTCGGGAAGCATCCATGCCGACGGAACCACATGCGCGACAGCGGGCATGTTCGACGGCGTGCTATACGAGATCATCGGCGCCTCCACTCAACACGATCTCGCCTGCATCTTCGAGCTTGCGCAGCGCAGCGATCACGTTGGCCTGCGCCTTCTCGACGTCCGCCTTGCGAACGGGACCCATCATCTCGATCTCGTCCTTGAGCGCCTGCACCGCGCGCTGCGACATCGCGCCCATGAGTTTGTTGCGGACTTCGTTGCTCGCGCGCTTGAGTGCGACGCTGAGCTCTCTCGAATCCACTTCGCGCAGCAGACGCTGCAGCGAATGATTGTCCAGTCCCACGAGATCCTCGAAGATGAACATGAGATTCCGCACCTGATCGGCGAGCGCCGAATCCGCGGCGACGAGACCATCGAGGATGATCTTTCCAAGCGCCGGCGAGAGCAGATTGAGAATTGCAGCGACTGCGGCAGGTCCGCCCGACGCACTCGTGCCTGCTGTCGGTGTAAGATCCGACTCCGCGAGAATGGCACGTTCGATCAGGGCGAGCATGTCGGGCGTTACCTTCTCCATACGCGCGACACGCAATGCGACTTCGCAGCCCACATCAGGGTTGAGCTCCTTGAGCACGCTCGCCGTGTGGCTCGGCTCGAGATGCGCGAGAATGAGCGCAACCGTCTGCGGATGTTCGCCGCGCATCATGTTACCGAGCTTCTGCGGGTCGGCGTTCCGGAGACGTTGCAGACCGGCGTTGTCGGCGAGCTGCAGCTGAATGCGACGCAGCATCGTGCTCGACTTGCCCTGACCGAAGGCCTTGTCGAGCACTTCACGCGCGAACTCGAAACCGCCTGCCGCGAGCGAGTCGGCGGCAGTCATGATGTGAAGCCACTCGGTGAGCACACGCTCGGCCGTATCGCCACTCACGCGATCCATGCGCGCGATCTCGAACGAGATGGCTTCGACATCGTCGGGCGACAGCTGCTTCGTGATCACCGCCGCCGACTCTGCGCCGAGGACCATGCAGAGAATCGCGGCCTTCTGTGTGCCGGTGAGCGGACTGATCGTACCGCTATCCGAGAGGACGAGAGCGTTCGCCATGCTCAGCTCTCCTTGATCCAGGCGCGCACGAGGCGCGCCGCGATGTCAGGCTGCTGTGCGACACCCGTCGCAATTCGTTCACGCATTGTGTTCTGCATCGTGACAGGCATGGCGATCTGAGGCATCATGCCTTCCTGCATGTTTGGAATGTCGTAGTGCGGCAGCGCCGCGAGCGGCGCCGATGCATAGCGCGGAGCGTTCTTCAGAGTTTTCAGAATGAGCATCCCGATCACGAACACGAGCGCGAGACCGAGCAGCCCGATGACCGGACGCTCGACCTCACGTACGATCTGGATCAGGTCGCGCGGCGGCGCCGCAACGATCGAGGGCGCGTTGTCCTCGAACGGAATGCTGACAACCGACACGAGATCGCCGCGTGAGCTGTCGAGGCCAATCGACGATCTGACGAGCGACTCGATCTGTGCAAGCTCGATGGCGGTGCGAGGCGTATAGGTCGGCTTCTTTGCGCCCGGAGCGGAATCGCGCCGCTCGGCGACGACAACCGCAACGGTGACGCGCTTCAGATTTCCGAAGGCGCCGGAGAATGTCTCGGTGAGGCGCGCGTTCTCGTACGTCGTTGCAGAGTTGCTCTGTGCAGCTCCGCCCTGAGCGCCTGGAGTAATCTCGTTCTTCGTCTCGCTGGCGACGGCCTGCTTGTCGGGGTCGACGGACTCGCTGCGACGCTCGATACGATCAAAGTTGATCGCTGCATTGACCTGCACCTTCGCATTGCCGCGTCCGACGACTTGTACCAGCAACTTCTCCGCCTTGGTGCGAAGGTAGTCCTCGACGTCGCGCTGCAGTTGCAGCTGCTTGTTGCTCGTGCCTTCTGCAGTCGTGGGCTCGTCCGCTTCGCTGAGCATGCGGCCCGCATCGTCCACGATGGTGACGTGATCACTGGTAAGTCCATCGACGCTGCTCGCGAGCAGGTGGGCGATGCCGGTGACGACGGCCTTGTCCGCCTCGCCCGCGCCATGAAGCTTGAGCACGACACTCGCCTCGGCCGGCTTTTCCGCTGCGCCGAAGCCCTGTGTCTCGTGCATGACGAGATGTACCTGTGCCGCTTCGACGCCGCGCATCTTGCCGACGGTGCGCTCGAGCTCACCTTCGAGTGCGCGACGGTAGTTGATACGCTGCGTGAAATCCGTGAGTCCCCATGACGGCTGATCGAACAGCTCGAAGCCGGGGCGTCCCTGGTTCGGCATGCCGCCGCGTGCGAGTGCAACGCGCGCCTTAGCGAGATCCGGTGCAGCGACGAGAATGTCGGAGCCACCGCGCTCGAGCCGATACTGCACGCCCGCCTGATCCAGCTTGTCCGTCATCTGGCCAGCGCTCTCGATCGGAATACCGCTGAACGCTGGCACCCACTGCGGCTGCGTCGCCCAATGCGAAACGCCGTAGATGAGTGCAGCCACAGCGATGCCCAACGCGATGATGAGAACGCGTCGTGAGCCGCCCATGCGATCTGCGAGGTCCTGAAATGCGGTCGTCATTCAGCGAACACGGTTAACCCTGCATGTTGATGACGGTCCGATAGGCGTCGGCGAATTTGTTGCGCAGCTCCACGAGCATCTGGAGCGAGATGTTTGCTTCTTCCGTTGCAGCCATCACCTGATGCAGCTCGACATTGTCGCCGTTGGCGAAGCGCTGCACGTACTCCGACGCGGTGTCCTGCGATTCCTGCACGCCGCCGAGCGCCTGCTTGAGCGTGTCGGAGAACGACTGTCCGTCGGTGATGCCTGTCGAGCGACGGCTCGCGCCTTCGCCGGCGATATCGAGCTTGAGTCGTCCAGGGCCACCAACACCGCCGATGGGCATTGTCATGATCAGCCGCGAATGTCGAGACGCCCGCCGCGAAGCGCAGGAGTCGTGTTTTGTGCGCCGTCCTTGATGACGCGACCATATGTGAGCGGACCCATCGCGCCGACCTTCGCGAAGAAGGTGCGCTCGCTTGCCGAGAGCACACTCCAGAGGTCGGGATCCGTACCCGCAGGTGCTTCGGCGGGAACGACGCTCGCCGGCGCTGCCGCAGATTCCTTGCGACGAAGAGCTTCCGTCGCCTGGCTTGCGGCTGGCGCCACCTGCGGCGTCTGTCGCTGGCGGACGAGCTGTTCGCGCAATGCCGCTGCGAGCGGATTCGCGGATGATGAAGAGGAACCGATGCCGGTGCTATTGATGCTCATCGTCAGTTTAGTTGTCAGATTTCGATTGCGCGGTGCAGCATCGCCTTCGCTGCCTGAAACACGGTTGCGTTAGCGTCGTAGACGCGGCGTGCATCCATCATTTCCATCATCTCGTCGGTGATCTGCACGTTCGGCATGCGCACGTAGCCGTTTGCGTCGGAATCCGGATGACCCGGATCGTAGACGAGTGCGCCTTGCGTCGGATCTTCGAACACGCCGGCGACGCGCACGCCGCCGTTTGCTTCGTCGCTGTATCCGTCCGGCTGGCCGGGCATCGTGCGCAGCGACGGCACTCCGAGCGTGGCGACACCGCCGATCTCGGCGAGTGCGCTCAAGTCGATGGAGCGCGGCGTGGTGGGATCATTGATTGCTTCGAGCGACACGACCTTCCGGCGATACGCACCGCCCTCGCTCGTTCGCGTCGTCTCGGCGTTCGCGATGTTCTGCGCTGCGACTTCGAGTCGTGCGCGCTGTGCGCTCAAGCCGCCGGCGGCGATGCCCAATGCGTGAAACATCGGGCGAGGTGCGCCGCCTGCTGGCGTTCCCTGTCGCATCTGCGCGTTGATCTGCGCGGTGACTTGCTGCGAGATGGTCGTCATTCTACTTGTTGCTCATGGCGAGGCGCAGTTGCGCGTAGGCTTTCTCGAGCAGCTTTGCGCTGGCCTCGAAGTGCAGTTGCTCGTCGGCGAGCGACACCATCTCTGTTTCGAGATCGATGGCCGAGTCGTTCGGGGCGGGCGGTTGTCCTGCGACGTTGAGCGAGAAGCCATCGGTGCTCGAGATTGAAGCGCGGGCTACGCGATCAGCGATTGAACGTGTGCGCGATGCGCTCACGTCCAGGAGGTTCCGGAGCAGATTTGAGTCGGTGGCTCGACTGAGAATGCCGTTGAGCATGCGGACCGCGGGAAGGGTGGCGGTGGCGTTTGACGTTCGATGTTGCGCGTATGGTCAAGGCAGGAGGCGCGCCATCATTAGACGGGTCCGCTCATGGCTGTGCCCGACGTCGATGCGAGCTCGTGACTGCGAGCTAAGTCGCTGTCATTGTTGGTCTAACGGCGTGGGAGATGGAGCGTGGATCGCTTCCACATCTGCCGGGTGATCATTCTCGTCGAGCGGGAAAGAATGACCATATGGAAGAATCTGCCGGGCTGATGAGCGCTTAAGTGCTCTTTTGGTGCTGTGTCGGCTTGAGGCGCTCGCCAACTACAGTACGGCAGTATTGACCTCCAGTACCATTGTACGTGGTACGGAGTACGTCAGTACAAGGAGTACAACTGCCCTTTTGAGAGTGGGCTCCCGCCCATCGTTGCATCTCGAGATTCTGCAGTCGAAGCCAGTCACGCGAGCGACGCGTGGCTAACCCCAGCGATTCGTCCAGCGGGAAGTAGTACTCGCTAAGCACTGAAGTACTGCGTACTCCGTACAATGGTACCGGAGGTCCGTACTCGACCGACTAACGCTCTTAATTGAGTCGCGCGAGCTGGCTCTTGGCGAGTCCTTCTATTGTAGCGTGCCGTGCGCTCTCGTTACGCGGCAGGCAGCTTCAACTTGTTGCGTAGCGTACGAACGCTCATGCCGAGTAGCTCGGAGGCTTTCGTGCGGTTGCCGTGTGTAACCTCGAGGGCGCGCGCGATCAGCTTGTCCTCCGCGGCGCCGACGTCGAGTGACATGAGCACTACCGCGCCTGCGGGCACATGCTGTTGGACGTCGCTGCTGTCTTCGGCCAGAATGGTACTGATCCCAGCGATCGATCGGGGGGGAGTGGGTCCGCCCCACTGTTGCGTCAACCCGAAACGCGCCCCGTCGAACGCCTGCGGCGTAAGAAGAGTCTCCGACGAGAGAATCACCGCGCGCTCAACGGCGTGCTGCAGCTCGCGAACGTTGCCTGGCCACTCGTACGCCTGCAGCATCTCGATCGTGTCGCTCGCGAGACCGCGGATCTCCTTTCCCATCTCGCTTGCCACTTTCGACGCAAACTTCGAGGCCAGCAACGGAATGTCCTCTCGACGCTCCCGCAACGGAGGAATCGAAATGGGAATGACGCTGAGTCGAAAGTAGAGATCTTTCCGAAACAGCCCCTCAGCCGCGAATGCAGCGAGATCGCGGTTGGTCGTGGCGATGATGCGAACGTCCACCTTGATCAGGTGCGAGCCACCAACCCGCTCGAACTCCTGCTCCTGAAGCACACGCAACAGCTTCGATTGAAGGTCGAGACGCATCTCGCTGATTTCGTCGAGTAACAGCGTACCGCCGTTCGCGCGCTCGAACGCGCCTTCGACGCGCTTGATCGCTCCGGTGAATGCACCTTTTTCATGACCGAAGAGCGCGCTCTCGATCAACCCTTCCGGCAGCGCGGCGCAGTTGAGTTTGATGAAGGGACGGTCGCAGCGATCACTCGCGTCATGAATTGCGCGGGCGAACAGCTCCTTGCCGGTTCCCGACTCGCCCTGAAGCAGTACGGTAGCGCGCGTTGGCGCGGCAGTGATCACAGTCTGCATCAGACGACGAATCACCACGCTGTCGCCGATGATCTGCCGCTGATTGCGAAACTCCGTCACTTCGCGCCGCAGCCGCTCGTTCTCGCGCAGCAGGTGCACGAACTTGAGCGCCTGTGTGACGGTGTGCGTCAACTGCTCCGGACGCACGGGCTTGGTGATGTAATCGATCGCACCAGCCTTGATCGATGCCACCGCGTGCTCGATCGTCGCATAGCCGGTGAGCACGATCAGCGGGACGTCGATGCCCTCCTGCCGGATGAGCTGCAGAAACTCTAACCCGGTGAGCCCCGGCATCCGATAATCAGAGATGATGAGGTCGACGCCGCCGAGCTGCAATGCGCGAAGCGCGTCGGGAACGTTGCGCGCGCTGATCAGCGAATGACCAGCGCGGGTCAGCGTATCCTCGAGAATCAGCCCGATCGCCGGCTCGTCGTCGACGCAGAGTATCGTGGCCATGAAGTGCTGCTTGGCTAAAGTGGCGGGACCGCCGAACCGATACTACACCGATACTACGTCGAACGAGGTCCAGCCATGCGACCGACGCGATCTCCGTCTTAAAGGTAACCTCATGAGAATCACGAATAGTGCCACGCTCCGCAACACACTCACGGAGCTGAGCGCCAATCGCACCGCGATCGATTCGTTGCAGGGGCAGATCTCGTCCGGTCTAAGAATCAGCAAGTCGTCGGACGATCCGTCCGCGGCTAGCGAAGTGATGCACAGCTCGAGCTCTCTCGTCGCGCTGGAGCAATACAAGCGAAACATCGACGGCGCGACGACACGTAACTCGGTTGAGGGCAACACACTCGATCAGCTGACGAACATCATGGCGCGCGCGAAAGAGCTCATGGTTGCGTCGGCAACCGGAACGACGACAACGGCCGCGCGCCAGGTGGCCGGAAAAGAGATGGAAGCGCTCTTCAACACCGCCGTTGGTCTTGGCGCCACAAAGTTTGGAGAAGAGTATCTCTACGGTGGAAGCGCGGTCACGATCACTCCATTCACGTCCACCGGAACGGGCAGCACACTCGACTTCACGAGCACCACGCCATCCGGATCCCGCGCAGTTCAGGTAGCGGGCAGCCAATCGCTCGTCGCCACGCACGACGGACAGCAGCTCTTCGAGACGAGTGGCGTATTGACGGCACTGCGTGACGCCACGCGTGCACTCGCCGCGGGAGATCAGGCGTCAGCAACAAACGCTCTTCCCGCCCTCGACGCCGCATTCGATGCAGTTCAGACACTGCAAGGTGAGCAAGGCGCTCGCGCAAACGCACTCGACGTCGCATCGCAGAACATGACGGCGCTCAAGGCGAATCTCACTGCTTATCGCTCTCAGTTGCGCGACGTGGACATCGAAACCGCAGTCACTGAACTCGTCACGAAGCAGACGTCCTATCAGGCCGCGATGATGGCAACATCCAAGATTCTCGGCATGACTCTCACCGACTACCTCCGCTGATGACACCATCCGTACGTAACACACCCAAGGCGCCTAACGCGCCATGGAAGATCCAGTCCCGCATCTTTGGATTGCTGGAGATCACCGAAGATCAACAGGTGACGCTGCCAGAAGGTCTCGTCGGATTTCCGGCGTGCCACACATTCGCGCTGCTGCCCGCGGGACAGCCGGGCTTCTCTTGGCTGCAGTCGCTCGAGGAGGAAACGCTCGCATTCCTGCTCGTCGATCCGTTCGTCTACTTCCCCGAGTTTTCGATCGACGTGCCCTCACCGATGCTGTCGAAGCTCGAGACAACCGAAGCCGCACACGTCAGTGTGCAGGCCGTGGTGACACTCGGCGGCGCCGACAGCGGCGCAACAGCCAATCTGCAGGGACCCGTTCTGCTGAATGTGCAGAAGCGATGTGGCTACCAGTACGTGTCGGAGCACGCCGAATGGGGAACTCGCGCTCCGATCGTCACGGATCGCGTAAAAGCATCGAGCGCAAGTGTCGCGACTCTATAGAAGCGACGAAGCACCAGGATCGAGTGGGCGTCGCGATGCGACGCCCACTTTGCATTCAACGCTCAAGTTCGCTTGCCATGTGCCGATAACATGACGCAGCGGCGAATCCGAACGCGATTCGCCGAGGAGCAAGGATGCTCCGAGACCATTCATGGAGGAATACTGCAATGCGTATCAACACCAATGTCAGCGCGCTGAACGCTTCGAACAATCTGCTTCGCGTGCAGGATATGACGAGCGATTCGATGGCCAAGCTTTCGTCCGGCCTTCGCATCAACAAGTCTGGCGACGATGCCGCCGGACTTGGAATCGCCAACAAGCTGCATGCCGACACACGCGCGCTGACCCAGGCGTCGCGCAATGCCGAGCAGGCCAACTCG
This sequence comes from bacterium, assembly GCA_040003345.1. GTDB lineage: Bacteria > Gemmatimonadota > Gemmatimonadetes > Gemmatimonadales > Gemmatimonadaceae > AG11. The sequence goes on along the minus strand of JBDUCR010000504.1, from coordinate 5,742 downwards.
ATGCTTTCGATCGCTGACGGTGCAACGTCGACCGTACAGAAGATGCTCGAGCGCATGAAGGAGCTGGCCACGCAGTCCGCGTCTGACAACACCGACGGCGATGCATCGACCGGTGGTCGTAAGGCCATTCAGGCCGAGTTCCTGTCGCTGTCGAACGAAATCACGCGTACGGTTGCGAGCACCAAGTTCCAGGGCAAGGCGCTGCTCGACGGCACCTTCGGCGCATCTGCATCCGGCACGGCACTGGCCGCTGGTAACGGCATCCAGAACGTGAACCTGAGCGGCGCCGGTGCGGCGACGTACAACATCACGAACGCGAGCGGCGTCATCACGCTGACGAACGCCACGACCAGCGTGTCGCAGTCGCTCACCGTCGTCGCGGCGACGAAGCAGACGCTCAACTTCGACAAGCTCGGCATCAGCCTCGACACGGATTCCAGCGTGTTGGCGGCGACCCTCGCCGGCAAGACGATCATCGTCGGTGCAGGAGCCAGCGGTGGTTCGTTCATGATCGGATCGAGCGGCTCGTACAGCGGCAACGACGTGATCACGCTCAACAAGCTCGACTTGACGCTGACCACGCTCGGCATCACCGGCGACTTGACGACCTCGGCCAACGCAGTCACTGCACTCGGCCAGATCGACTCGGCGCTCGGCAAGGTCTCTTCGGTTCAGGGTGACGTCGGCGCTGCACAGAACCGCATCGCCTACGCACAGGACAACCTCAAGACCACCATTCAGAACTACTCGGCAGCCGAGTCGGTCATTCGTGACGTCGACATGGCGGACGAGATGACCAGATTCACGAAGAACAACATCCTGGCGCAGGCCGGCACGGCGATGCTGGCGCAGGCGAACCAGCAGGGACAGGGCGTGCTGAAGCTGCTCCAGTAGTCATCACGGAGTACGGACTGACTGAAGATCCCGGGATGGCAATGCCATCCCGGGATCTTCGGCTATTCCGCTGTTCCGCCCGCATCGCGCCTGCGGCGCTCGCTCTTCCGCTATTCCGCCCGCATCGCGTCTTCGACGCTCGCTCTTCCGCTCGCATCGCGCCAAAGGCGCGAGCGCGCGGAACAGCGGAATTCACCACGACACTTCAGCGCGCTAGCTCAGATGCCGATAACAGGATCCGTACACCCCACGCCGACGCGTCGCAGACCGGCCGGGTAAGCAAACCACGCATTGGTGATTCAGATGACTTCCGTGTCTTCAGTTCAGGGTCTCGCGAGCGGGATACAATGGCAGGACATCGTCGACCAGCTCACCGCGCTCGATACCACGCGCGAGCTGACGCCGATTACCAACGCCATTTCCGCGAACACGGCGAAGACGCAGGCGTGGAACAACTACAAGACACTCGCACAGAAGCTCTCCGACGCGGTCGCGGGCTTTCGTGACGGCACCGCGCTCGACGGACTCCAGGTCGCTGGTGGCACGAGCGCGAGCAGCGGCCGCGCTCTCCTCAGCGCGTCTGCGAGCACGACGGCTGTTCCCGGCGACTATCAGGTGCAGGTGCTCGCACTGGCTCAGGCGCAAAAGGTCAGCGGCAACGCGATCGCGTCCGCCAGCGCCGTACTCGGCCTGTCCGGCGACATCGCCATCAATGGTCACAAGATCACCGTGTCGGCGAGTGACTCGCTCGCCGCGATTCGCGACACGTTGAACGCGGCCAACTCCGGCAAGACCGCAACCGGAGTGACGGCGACGATTCTGTCCACCGCGAACGGATCGAGTCGCCTCGTGCTCACGAGCGACAATCCCGGCGCGCGCGGCATCGAGATGATCGATAGCGCAACCTCCGGTGGCGTGCTCCAGCAGCTCGGTATCGTCGACGGCGCGTTCACCATGCCGTCCAACATCAGCGGCGGCAGTACGAGTGGATCGTTCGCTACAGGCTCGGTCGCTGCCGCTCTCTCGATTGGACTGGGCTCGCCACCGGCCGCATTCATTCGCGTCGGGAACATCAGCATCTCCGTCAATCTCGCTACCGACTCGCTCTCGACGATCGCAGCACGCATTCAGGCGGCAGGCATCGGCGCACGCGTGGTGCAGACGGTCACGTCAGGCGGAACGAGCAACCGTCTCGTCGTGGACGCCAACGTCTCAGCCGCGCCAAGCGCAGCCGACGCCAGCCTTCCCGACGCAGACAGCCTGCGCTCACTCCAGTTGCTGGGCTTTGCACAGGGTGGACGCAGCTCTGTCGCGCAGGATGTGAGCAGCGGCGCGTTGCTCGACGGAAGCAACGCTCCCGCAACGACGTCGACGCTCCTTTCAGACATCAAGGCAAACGGTTCGAGCGCGAACATTCAGGCCGGCGACACGATCAACTTGAATGGTCGTCGAGGAGATGGGACGGCGGTCTCGCTGTCGTATGTGGTTGGTGCTGGCTCGACACTGAATGATCTGCTCACGCAGATCAACGGCGTCGCGAGCTTCGGAGGCGCCACTCGCCCTGCCACGGCGACGATCGGTGCCGACGGCAGCATCCATCTCACTGACGGTACTGGTGGTGACTCCCAGCTGGCTGTGTCGCTTGGCGTCACGAAGAGCGTTGCCAATGGCGGTGGAAGCACTGGCATTGGCGCATTTCAGACGAATACAGTGGGTCGTCTTCGCGAAGTGGTCGCTGGCTCCGACGCAAGCATTCGCGTCGACGGCGTACTCCTGACGCGTTCGACCAACTCGATCACCGACGCCATCGGCGGCGTGACCATGAAGCTGCAACAGGCCGAAGTCGGCACGTCGGTTTCGCTCTCAGTGACGCGCGCAACGGATAGTGCCGTGGTCAGTGCGCAGACGCTGGCGAAAGCGTACAACGACCTCATGTCGTTCGCGAGCGCCACGACAGCCCAGGGCGGTGATCTTGCGAACAACGGCTCGATACGATCATCCGCACGCGCGCTTACGAAGTCGCTGCTGACGGATATCGTCGGATCGTCGTTCACGCGGCCGACCCTGGCGGGCATGTCGCTCAGCAAGACCGGCATTCTCTCTGTCGACACGGCAGCGTTCACCGCGGCGCTCAAGAGCGATCCGGCCGGTGTGCGCGGACTGTTTGCGCTCACGGGAACTGTCACTGGATCCTCGCTCGAGTATGTCGCCGCTGGTGACAAGGTCGCCACCGGTTCGTATGCGGTGAACATCACGTCGCCGGCAACGACACCGTCCGTCACGAGCAGCGGTGCAACGCTTCCGTTCAATGATGGCGGCATCGCGCGCACGCTCGCGCTGGCCGACAACTCGACGGGCAAGAGCGGCAACATCACGCTCGCCACTGGTGATGATGCGACTGCCATTTCAACGAAGCTCAACGCGATGTTCGCGACGAACGGACTTCACCTCACCGCGAGCGTTTCGGCGGGAGCATTGAAGATCACCAACTCGCAATACGGCACCGCTTCATCCTTCGCGATCTCGTACGACGCGCTCGACATCACATCGAGCGCACAGCTGGGCATCGCCGGCGGAACGTTCGCCGGCACCGACGCGCAGGGCACGATCAACGGCGTCGTCGCGGTTGGTCTGGGGCAAACGCTCACCGGGGCCGCAAAGTCGGATTCGGACGGATTGGTCGTGCGCTACTTCGGCTCGACGGCAGGCCCCGCAGGCTCGACCAAAGTCTCGGTTGGCACTGGAGCTCTCTTATCGCGGTTGTCGTCGTTCATGACGCTTGGTGGAGATGGCCTGGTGGATACCGTGACCGCCGCGCTCGACATCTCGAGCGCGGGGCTTCAGCGCCGCAGCGCCGACGTCGCCGACCGTATTGCCCGCCACAAGACCGCATTGCTCGCGCAGTTCGCTGCCATGGAGAAGGCCATCGGGCGGATCCAGGCGCAGGGCACGCAGATGACCAGCATGATCAACGCATTGACGGTTAAGAGCAGCAACTAAGAGTCCGATGCTACGAGAGACCTGAATTCCCTCCTCACCGCACGGGACCATGAGCTACGCGCACGCGTCGTCGACATACCGCCAGATGGAAGTCTCCTCCGCATCGCCCGGGCAACTGGTCGTGATCATCTACGACTTCCTGCAGGTGCAGTTGCGGCGCGTGGACATCGCGCTCGAGAAGAACGACTTCGAATTGCGGTCGGACGCGATCGAGCGGGCGAATGCGGCCATCGTCGAATTGGTCAGCGGTCTCGATCTCGAGCGAGGGGGCCAGCTGAGCAAGCAGCTCAGCGGACTGTACTCGTTCTTTCTGTCGCAACTGATCGACATCAGTCGTCATTCGGATCGCGAGCGTCTTGCGCGACTCATCCATCAGGTTGGCGAACTGCGACTCGCCTTTGCCGAGATCTCGGCTCGTCCCATCGCCAGTGCCGCATGAGTGCGGGCTCGCGTGCGCTCCTCGAGCCGAGGCCGATGGCGCCGGTGCGTGTGGCGATGGAAGCGCTCGACATGGCCGCGCTCGAGCTGATTGAGCGTCTCATCGCGGGCACCCGCCGCGCGAGCGAGCCCACACCATCGGGCGAGCTGGCGTCGCTGCACGAATTGCTGGATGCACGCGACTCGATGCTCGCGTCGCTCGGCACGATCACAGAGGCTTTCGCCGCGAGTGATCTCCTGTCGCTTTCCCGCCACGAGATTCCTGTCGCGTCGTCAACCCGGCTCGAACTGCTCGCACGGGTGAACGAATTTCAGCGGGCAAACACCCGGCTGTTGCGCGCTGTGGGCCAGGACGCAGCGCGTCTCAAGGCGTCGATGCTGCGGTTGGAGCACGGTGATTCGGTCGGTCTCGCATATCACGCCGAGCCGCCAGGAGTCTCGAATCTGAATCTCATGCGGTGAGCGCAACCGTACAAGAAGGACAATCAGCAGGCCTCATATCGGTTGTGACAGTTGAGGCAGGTACTAAACTTTTCGGCATCACTGCCGATCATAGGGGAGGAGGAAAAAAATGAATATCAATTCGAAGGTGATTGGCAGCATACGCCCGGTAGTCAGCGGTGCGGATCGTGACAGGCTGGACACGCCTGCCGCGCGCCTCAGTGCGCCACCGGTGCTCGCGCCCAAGCTGTCGCAGACCGATTCCGTACAGATCTCCGACGCGGGCCGTGCGAATGCCGCGGCGCATCCGGAAGTCACTGGACTCCACCCTGATCGTACGGCGGAGATCCATCAGCGCATCCTCACCGGCGCCTACAACTCACTCGACATGGTAGAGTCGGTGGCGAAGCGCATCCTGGATAACGCGACGCGCGCCGGCCACATCGGCGGAATCGACCTCACGGCCGGCTGACGCATGGCTGCCCGGCCGCTCAACGAGCTCGTATACGATTCCGAGGCGTCGCTCCGACTCGTTGAGCGTGCGCTCGACGAGTTCGGTCCGATCGTCGGTGACACTGCCGATATGGATCAGGCGGAAACGGTGCGCGGTGTCATTTTCGATGAGTTGATGGGCCTCATTGCGCATCTGCGTCCGGAGGACATCTCGGCTACACAACTCGCGCACGCGTCGCAGGTGATCGCGGAGATGGAGAAGCTGTACGCGCAGATCGATCAGGTCCCCACACTCAGCGGCGACGAGTAGCCTCTGACCTCAGCTATCCGCTGATGTCACATGGCCGCCGACCGCCTCTGATTTCCCATCGCCACCAAATCGCGCTTTGGCGGAATGACTCGGCGTGGCCGCTGATTTCTGACATCCGATTTCCGATAATCGGACATCAGCGGCCACTCTAAGACCGCGGCGCCGAATCGCGAGAATCACCAAGGGAAATCAGAAGCAGACGGCAG
>JBDUCR010000503.1:0-17144 GCA_040003345.1 bacterium | reverse complement strand
AGTTGCTGGCGAAGCTGGACTGGAATGTGAACGAGGCGAACACGTTCACCATGCGCTACAACTTTCTCGACGCGCACCGCGACCTGGGACCGCATCCCTTCGTGCTCAGCTTCGCCAACACGGGCCGAGGGCCGAATGCGAGCAGCTTGCCGTTCCAGAATTCCGGCTATCAGATCAACAACAAACTGCACTCCGTCGCAGCGGAGTTGAACAGCCGGTCGCCAGGGTTGGCGAACCGGCTCTTTCTCAGCTACAACCGCTTCCGCGATTTTCGCGCACCATTCAGCGCGCCGTTCCCGACGGTCGAAATCGGCGAGGGCGGCGTCACGTACACGACCGCCGGTTACGAACCCTTCTCCATTCACAACATTCTCGATCAGGACGTCTGGCAACTCACCGACAACCTGAGCTTCTTTCGCGGCAATCACGTCTTCACGGTTGGAACCAACGTCGAGCGTTTCACCTTCTTCAATTCGTTCAACATTTTTCGCAACGGCGTGTTTTTTCTCCCGGCGAGCATTCCGCCGGGTAGCACGTTCTCGTCGCTGCAGGAGTTCTTTGCGGCAACTGATCCCGCCAACCCCAATCGCAAGAACTTGAATGCGTTGATCGGCACGGGTCCCTACAAGGGCGAGATCATCGATGTTGGACAGGTGTCGTTGTACGCACAGGACGAGTTTCTTGCGACACCGCGGTTGACACTCACGTATGGGGTTCGCGCCGACTTTCCGCAGTACTACACCAAACCGGTAGACAACCCATTCTCACGAGGATTGAAAGCGCTCGGCCCGAATGGCAATCCTGAAGTGGTGGACCAGAGCCGACTGCCATCGTCGAAGCTCATCCTGTCGCCGCGCGTTGGGTTCAACTGGGACGTACACGGCGACCAGTCCACGCGGCTGCGTGGTGGAACTGGTGTGTTCACCGGCCGCGTGCCCTTTGTATGGATCGGCAACGTAATCTCCAATCCGGGTGCGAATCCGAATCTGTTTCCCGCACCGGGAGCGCCGCAGGTCGCGACGCGGAAGGAATCGATTCTTCAGCAGTCATTCGACGTCAACGCGATGTCGCCGGACTTCAAGTGGCCGCAAACGTGGACGACGGATTTCGCCGTCGAGCAGCAGCTTCCGTGGGCGATGCGCGGCACGCTCGACGTGCTCTACACGAAGGACCTGCACAACGTCTATGTGCGCAACGCTGATCTTGTGCGGCCGGTGCGCAACCTGCCCGATGGACGACCGTACTACAACGCGCCGAACAACGAGCTGAATCCGGATGGTGGTGCCGGCATCTACGTGCTCGACAACACGAGTGAGGGCCACGCACTCAACATCACTGGTCAGCTGCGTCGGTCAATTGGACTCGGCAGCGTCGGTGTGGCGTACAGTTTTACGGATGCGAAGAACGCACTCAAGTCCACTGAGATTGCGAGCGTGTTGTGGCAGAACCAACCCGTGCAGGGCGATCCAAATCGTCCGGAGTTGAGCTTCTCGGAGTTCGGGCAGCGTCATCGGTTCATCGCCGACGCGACGTACGTCAAGCGTTGGTCGGAACGGTCGCGCACGCAGATCGGCATGTTTGCGGAGCTCGCCGAGGGCAACCGGTTCGCCGGAGCGGGTGGGAATCGCTATTCGTTCATCTACTCGGGCGACGTGAATGGCGACGGCGCATCCGGGAACGATCTGATCTACATCCCGAATGCACAAGGCGAGATTCGGCTGGCGCCACTCGTGCGCGGAGCGACGACGATTTCTCCAGCGCAGCAGTGGTCGGCGCTCGACGCGTTCATTCAGCAGGACTCGTATCTGAGCGCGAACAGGGGTCACATCGCGGAGCGGTTCGGGCTCGTGAATCCGTGGTATTCGAATATCGACCTGCGCATTCAGCAGGACATCGGTGTATTGAGCGGTGGCACGGCGCACAACATCGCGGCGACGCTCGACATCATGAACTTCGGCAATCTGTTGAACTCGGGCTGGGGGGTTCGGAAGGTTGCCGATGTGAGTGCGACGTCTCCGCTGACGCTCGTGCGGTTCGATCCCGATGGCGTGCCGGTGTTCAACTTCACGGGTCCGGCGAAGACATTCATTGATGATCCCGACGTGCTCTCGCGGTGGCGGGCACAGATCGGGTTGCGGTATTTCTTTCAGTAAGACAGTTGCGATGCTCGACGATGCTCGCCGCCCAATGTTGTCGACGTTGGCGGCGACGGGACAAATTTAGTCGCTGAATCTGAAAATTCATCCAATGCCCCAGATACCCGCGATCAGGCCGCTGATCGCATCGCTTGTTGCGGCCGTTCTCGCTGCACTCCCTGCGGCCGCCAGCGCGCAGGGAGGCGTGATCGCGGGCACCGTGCGTGATTCGGCATCTCGCTCGGTCGCGGCGGCGGACATCATCGTCCGCCCCGGCGACCGCCGCACCCGCAGCGATTCCGCCGGCCGATTCATCGTCACCGGACTCGGCGCCGATCACTACACGGTGCGTGCGCGCAAGATCGGTTACGCGCCGACCACCTACGACGTCGCGCTCTCGAATGCCGGCCGAGTGGACATTCAGCTGGTGTTCGATCAGCGCATGCCGATGCTGGACACAGTGATCGTCACCGCAAATCGAAAGTGCTCCGAGTTTACGCTCTCGGGCTTCGTGTGTCGCCGACAAGGTGGCGGTGGCCTCTTTCTCGACTACACGGACATCGACGACAAGGACGCGACGTATACGGCCGACCTCTTTCGCGATATGAAGGGGTTCCGCACCAATGTGCGATCGACGCGATACGGGCCTGTCCGCTACGTCGCGCCGAGTCAGCCGTGGAGGTGTATCACATCACTCATCGACGGCCGGCCGACGTCCGGCGCCACATTCATTCCGGAATCCCCTGCTGATCTCGTCGCGATCGAGGTCTACGCGCGACCCGACTCCGTGCCGAGCGAGTACGAGAAATACACATGGCCGGCCGGCGGCGACTTCACGAAGTCCGGACGATGCAGCGTGATCGTGTACTGGACGCTCCGCGCGCGAATGAATCCGCGCTAGCAGACGCGAAAGCGCGGCCGCAGCGATTGACGCGGTGTGCAGGCTAAGTTTGCCTGCATGCTTCTTTCCCTCATGTCTGCTTTCCAGCTCGCCGCAGCCACCCAACCGGCCGTCCACAACGGTCGCGCCGGTCAGATCAACGTCGCCCCACCAAAGATCGAAGCAACGATCCAGATCGACGGCAAGCTCGATGAGCCTGTCTGGAGCCGCGCTGCGATCCTCAATGGCTTCTCGCTCTACCAGCCCGCCGATGGACGTCCCGCACCTGACTCCACCGAAGTTCGCGTCTGGTATTCCTCCGACGCGATGTACTTCGGTATCAAGGCCTTCGACGTCGGCCTCGTCGCCGCAACACTCGCCGACCGCGACCGGATCGCCAGTGACGACAACGTCGAGATCCATCTCGACACCTTCCACGAGCTCAATCGCGCCTTCGTCTTCATCGTCAACCCACTCGGCGTCCAGGCCGACGGCACGAAGAGCGAAGGCGGCGGCTTCATTCCCGGCTCGAACGTCGGGCCCGGCCAGAACGATCTGAGCGCCGACTTTCTCTGGCAGTCGCGCGGCCGACTCACCGACTGGGGCTACGAAGTCGAAGTTCGCATTCCCTTCGCGAGCCTGCGCTATCCGTCAGCGCCGGTGCAGACGTGGGGACTTCAAATCGACCGCCACGTGCAGCGCAACGGCTATGAGGAGACGTGGACTCCCGCGCGTCGAGCATCGGCGTCGTTCATCGCGCAGGAAGGAACGCTCGACGGACTCACCGGCATGCGCCATGGTCAGATCGCCGAGCTCAATCCCGAGTTTACCAACACGACGCGCGGCGCAGCATGCTGCGCACCGACGCTCGATCGGTGGACGTATTCCTCCAGCCCGCAGCTTGGCGGCAACGTGCGATGGGCGATGGGCAGCAACTTCGTTTTGAACGGCACGGTGAAGCCCGACTTCTCGCAGGTCGAAGCCGATGCGACGCAGATCGCCGCCGATGCGCGGTTCGCGCTCTTCTATCCGGAGAAGCGTCCTTTCTTCGTCGAAGCGCTCGATCAGTTCAACGTGCCCAATCAGCTCGTGTACACGCGGACGATCGTGCAGCCTGATGGCGCCGCAAAGCTCACCGGAAAACTCGGTCGCGCCGACATCGCGACACTTACGGCGTTTGATCAGCGTGGCATCACGCCGAATGGTGATCGGCCGCTGGTCGACATCGTGCGGCTGCGCACCGGCATCGGCGAGCAGTCGCAGGCCGGGCTGCTCTACAGCGATCGCGTCGGCGGTGGCCGATCGAACCGTGTCGTTGGTGCCGACAGCAAGATCGTCTTCGGCGGCATTTACTTCGCGCAATTCCAGGCGGTGCAGAGTCTCACGTCTCTCAACGGCGTGTCGACGTCGGGTCCGATGTGGGAGGCCGTGCTCGACGCGACCAATCGCGCGTGGGGCTTTCACTACAACGTGCTCGGCATACATCGCGACTTCCGCGCAGACAACGGCTTCGTGCCGCGCACGGGATTTGTGAAACCCGGTCTCTCGAATCGATTCACCTGGTACGGCCAGCCGGGCGCAGTCGCGGAACGATTCAATGTGTTTGCCACGGTGAATGGTCTATGGCGATACGATGACTTCTTCAACGCGCGCTCGGTGCTCGAGAACTCTGCGTCCTCGCAATTGTCGGTGACGCTGCGCGGCGGCTGGAGCATTGGTGCGACGCCGAGGGTCGGGAGCTTTGCGTTCGATCCGGCGGACTATGCGAATTACTCGGGCTTCACGCCCTCGAATCGCATTACCGTGGTAACGAGCTCTTTCAGCCTCGCGACGCCGCAGTTCCGAAAATTCGCCGCGTCGGCCGGCACGACGGTTGGCAACGACGTCGACTTTCTAGAGACATCACGGGTTCGGCGTGTCGACTACAATGCGTCGCTCGATCTGCGACCGAGCGAACGGTTGCGCATGAACGCGACGTACGTGTCGACGTCGTTCGTCCGTCGCGCCACCGGCGAGCAGTCGGCATTCGCGCGCATTCCTCGCCTCAAGGCCGAGTATCAGCTGGCGCGCCCGCTGTTCGTTCGTGTGGTGTCGCAGTACACCGCAACGAATCGCGAGGCGCTCGTCGATCCGCGCACCGGTGCTGTCATTGTGTTGGGGTCGAGTCCGTCGCGCGCGAGTGCGTCGAATGTGCTGCGTTCGGACTGGCTGCTTTCGTACCGGCCGGCGCCTGGTACGGTGTTTTTCGTCGGGTATGGCGGAAGCTTGAGCGAGGAAGATCCGTTGGCGTTCAGCCGGTTACGGCGGACGACGGACGCGTTCTTCGTGAAGGGGAGCTATCTGTTCCGCGCTGCGATGTAGAAGCGGCGGGAATGACAACGCCGCGTGTGTAGAATTTTAGAAAGCCTATACATATTTCCCGGGCAAATGCGAAGATGTTTGTCGAGTTCCATACATGACCTGCCGTTGCCGGAGGCTTGGTCGCTCCGCAACGTGCTCAACCCGACCTCGGATCTCGTCCCTGGGCCGCATGCAATTCTCTCATGCGAGCAGGCGTCCTCGGAAACAGATTTGAAGAATGAAGCCCTACGAACGACTCGGCGAGGCGCGCACACCCAACGGGACGGTGCTGTCGCTCTACCGGCACGATGGCGCGTTCCTCATCCGCGCGGATGGCGTAGAACTGATGTCGACGCGACGCCATCTGTCCGAGGATCGACTCGCCGAGGTCGCGTGTGCGCCGATCAGCGAGCGCGAGTCGGCGCGCGTGCTGATCGGCGGGCTGGGGCTCGGTTTCACCTTGCGCGCGGCGTTGCGTGCGCTGCGCGATGACGCCGAGGTCGTGGTGGCCGAGCTCGTGCCGGAGGTCGTGGCGTGGAACGCCGATCCAGCGCTCGGTATCTCGGTCGATGCGATGACTGATCCGCGCATGGTCGTGGCGCAGGATGACGTGACCAACGTGCTGCGCGAGAATCCCGGCGGGTTCGACGCCATCATGCTCGACACCGACAATGGCCCCGAAGGGATGTTGATGTCCGAGAACGTGAGCCTCTATTCGCGATACGGCATCGGGATCACGATGGCGGCGCTTCGTCCCGGTGGGTCGGTCGTGTACTGGTCCGTTGGCAACGATCCGAAGTTCGAGCGTGCGCTGCGCGGCGCGGGACTGTCGGTCACGGCGGAACGCGTCCGTGCGCATGACACGACGGGACCAATGCATACGCTCTACACTGCCGCGCCGCGCGGTGGACGGTGAGGGCATGTGCGACAAGGGGATTGCGACGATCCAGACGATCGTCTCCACATTCGCCGACGTCGAGCCGGGAGTTTGGGCTACAGGTTGGCATATCGTAGCGTGCTCATTCGTCCGTGATCGGCAGCGGCGTGGCGCGCCGAAGGAGCGCATCCACTTCACTCGCGCCGGCGATCAGGCGGTCGGCTTCATCGCCCACGCGGCGCGCGGCGGCGATATCGCGCGTGATGCCTTCGACGGTTCCTCCGCCGGAGCGCAAGCGAAGCAGGTCGAGTCGAACGTTCTCGAGCGCGCTGACGAGTTCGCCGAGCCGGACGTCGGCCACGCTGCGCTGTGCGCCGAGGTCGGCGAGTAGCGCGTCATGCCGCGCGGCGCTGCCAGTGACGTTTGCTCCACGTCCATGCTGCACTTCGGCGATGGATGCGTCGATCTCCTCGATACGTGCGCGCGCGAGCCGCGCATGTGCCTCGAGTTCGTGGAGCACGGCCGGCACGTCGCCCATCTCGTCACGGAGGGCGCGTGGCAGCGACGTGAAGATCGACTCCGCGGACATCGCGATTGCGAGTTCAGTGGGCCGATCGGCCGGCACGGCCCGCCGTCTAAGACGAAATCCCGCCATGGCCATTAGTCTGGTCCCCACGGGGCCCGACCATAGACTCGCCCATGCTGAGGAACTTCCGTGACGTAGCCGATTCCACTTGCGGCTGAACACCGTGGTGATTGCCCCGACGTAGAGTCCCGCGATCGCACCACCGGCGAGTACCGGCGCGCCGGCGCCTCTGGTGACGAGGAGCGCGATGAGGGAGAGCGCGCCAACGGCCAGCCCGGTCCTGCTGACGACGCGGAACACCTTCTCCCGCCGCGTGGGCACCGCGCCGAACTCGTACAGGAATTCTTCTCGGCGGCGATCGAACGCGCGCCGCAGGCCGAGGAGGATGTCCTCGCGTCCATAGCCGCGTTCGAGGAGCCGGCGCAGGCGGTAGAGGACGATGGCGAGAGGGCCGCCGAGCCCCAACAGCACGCCGCCAGCCACCACGAGCGGAACCGCCCACGATTGCCCGTGGATGACGAAACTGGTGACCATCCCCGTCCCGTTTGCCGCCGCGATGCCCAACGGAATTATCATCGCCATCATGCGGCGGCGATCAAGGAAGACGCGCACGGGCACGGGCACTTCAACCATCTTGTCGCGGCCCGGTTCGAGCGCGTCGGCGAGCGCCTCGCCGGTGGCGAAGCGTGCGTCGGGCGCCTTCTCGAGGCAGCGGTCGATGGCGTCCGTCAACGAGCGGGGAGCGCCGCGCGCCAGCGAGCTCGATGGAGTGGCCATCTGAGTCAGTTGCTTTGCCAGCACGGCGTGAGCCGGTCCCGTGAAGGGCAAGGTTCCGGTGAGGGCGTAGTACGCAACGATGCCGAGCGCATAGAGGTCGCTCCGGCCGTCGAGTTCCTCGGCGGATGCCTGCTCGGGGCTCATGAACTCCGGGGTGCCGAGCACCATGCCCGCGGCCGTCTCGCCGCCCGATGCGCCGAGGCGTGCGATGCCGAAGTCGGCGACCATTGCGCGACCCGTGCCGCTGTCGAGCAGGATGTTCGCGGGTTTGATGTCGCGGTGCACAACGCCCTGCGCATGGGCGTAGGCGAGCGCCCAAGCCACCTCGCGCATGATGCGGGTGACGTCGGCGGGCGGCAGAGGACCGCGTGTCGAGACCCGTTGGGCGAGGGTGCCACCGTCGACGTAGGCCATCACGATGAAGACGAAGCCACCGATGTCCTCGACGGCGTGGACCGGCACGATGTAGGGGTGCGACAGTCGCGCGGCCGTCCTCGCTTCGCGCATGAACCGCTCTCGAAGCTCGGGGTTGTCGGAAAATTCCGGGGGCAGCAGCTTGATCGCGACCTGGCGGTCGAGCCGCACTTCGCGCGCGAGGTAGACGACACCCATGCCGCCGCGGCCCAGTTCGCACTCGAGCGAATACCGGCCGATGATGGCTTGCTGGAATGCGACGAACAGTGCGTCTGGGATGGGCGAGGTCACGACGGTCCTGAATGGGTGGTCACCTGTACTGAATCTGGCGACACGCTCGTTTCCGCGCCGGGACAATACGTGTATGTCAACACGCTCGTTGCTGCGTTGAGCGCCTTGCTTGTGCTGCCGGTGCTGGCTGTAGTCGTGATGATGCTTTACTGGCGGCGGCGCCTTCAGTTCAAGCGTTCGCTGCGAAGTATCGTCACTCTCATGGACTCGCCAACATCGCGTGTCGAATCCGCGCCGCCTTGGGTGACGCATTCGAGTCGATCTGCACTCGGTCGACCTGATCCACTGTCTTCAGCGTCCCAGCAAGTGTGACGTCAACACCTCCGCGACGCACCACTACATCAATGGGTGCACCCTTGCGACCGTTGAATTGCGCGCGGAAGGTGGTTGTCCAATTCGCGTCGCGCACTGCTATGCCGGCAACTGACACGAGATAGTCGCCGACTTGCACGTGCGCGCCATCTGCCGTGCCACCGGCGACGACACTCGTCACGCGCTGACCTACGCTATCACTGCTCACCCCTGCACCGAACCGAGCGACACGCACGGTGTCGGTTGAATAGCGAAGGCCCATGAGCGGAAGCACTGTCGCCCATGGATATTCTTCGCGACCGCTCACGTAGCGCATTGCGAAGTCGGAGAATGGGCGACCGCTCGCTGCCTTAGAAACGGCGTCCCACCAGTCCTTGTCGGTGAAGCCGCGCCCGTTCTTGTACGTTGACGCGTAGAGACTCCGCATGACGTCGTCTAACGACGAGCGATTGTCCGATGCATCCCGGATGAGGACGTCGAGCATCAAGGCAGCCAGATATCCCTTCGGATAGTAGACCTGATCTGAACCATCACGCGGACTGATCCACGCCGACAACGAATTGTCCTCGAGCGACGACGACGGAGTCGTCGCGACGTAGCCGATCTTTCCCGCCACCTGCGCAATGAAGCCCAGCGAGTCGATCACGTGGGCGCGTACCATAGCGATGTCCGCGTAATAATCCGTGACGCCTTCGCTCACCCAGAGCCACGGCGTCGGCTGTGGTGCGTCGTACCTGTACGGAACCATTTCAGATGGACGCAACCGTTTGACGTTCCACGCGTGGAAGATTTCGTGCGCGGCAAGGTATACGATCGTGGGATCGGTTGATTGCGCCAAGTTTGTTCCGAATCGGCCGAGGAACGACGACTGGTGCTCGAGCGCGCCGTAGCCCGATGTCGCGGAATCGAAAACCATGAAGGCGGTGTAGCTGTCCCACGGTGTTTCGCCGAAGATCTGCGCTTCGATTGGAATCACACGCTCGATGCGGCGCTCGAGCGAGTCTCTCGGTGCACCAGTCAGCGCGCCTGCAGGATACGAGGCGAAGCGTGTCCACCGTCCCGCAGCGCGAACACTATCGACGTCGAACCGACCGATGAAGACGGGATTGTCTACCAAGTCGTGATACGAGGCTTCCCGAAACGTGTGCGGCGCATCGCCCAAGTGCAGGCTGGTGACGACGCGCCATCCCGGCGACGTGACGACAGTAAGCGTTGCCGGAAAATCCGCTGAACGGCCTTCGGGATACAGCAGCAAATTGGTTCCGCTGAAGAATCCAAAGTTCGGTGCCGTCCACGATATGCCGTTTCCGTCTTCAAGAGAGTCGGCGAGATAGTCGAATTCCACCGTCGTCCGTGCGTTCGACGCGCCGTCGATGCTCCATGTGTCGAAGTCGCGCTTGTGCACGCGAAGTCGAGCCGTCTCGTTCGTGGCGGTGAAGCGCATCACGTTCTTCGCGAAGTTCACCAGCTTGTAGTGTCCGGGCGACCACGCGGGCAGCGAGAGAATCACGGGCGCTCGCGACATGACGTCGAACGACATCGCGACGTGCATGATGCGACGCTGTGCGAGTGCGCTGTCGAACGTCACTGTGTAGCGAACGTCGCGAATGGGCGCGGAAACAACTGGCCCTCCATCGCTCACGCGGCTCGGGGTGTCCGCGTATACCGCAAGAGGACCGCACAGGCTCGCGGTAAGTACGACGAATAGAAGGCTGCGCACGTGCGACGACTCCAATTACAATGGTTTGGGGCTCACCTGGTGGTGATGCCCACCGGTCGTCGGTCAGACAACACGTGCACACGATTGGTTGACAGCCTTCGACGTCAGCTCAGGTTGGCGTTGCGACGCGACGTGCACCCGGGAGCCGCGGAGCAATGGCCCCATCAACTTCGCGCCTCGCTTCTGCGAGACGGCTCACGTCTTCGCCAAGCACACGAGCTGCGTCGATCAACGTGGTACGCGGCGCGAGATCGCCCGCGCCGGCGTGCAGACGCAACAGTGCCCACGCAACCTCGCGCAGCACGCGCGTCGCGTCGGCTGTCGGAAGCGGGCCGCGCGTGCGGAGTCGTTCGCCGAGCGTCTCGCCTTCGACGTAGCTCATGCCGAAGAAAACGAATCCGCCTGCTTCCCCGACGCGGTGGATGGGGACGATGTCGGGATGTGAGAGGCCGGCGGCGGTGCGTGCCTCGCGTACGAAGCGTTCGCGTGATTCCGCCGTGCGCGCGAGCTGTGACGGAAGCACTTTGATGGCGACGTCGCGATCGAGTTGGACGTCGCGGGCGAGGTAGACGATGCCCATTCCACCGCGGCCGAGCTCGCGTTGAAGTGAGTACTCTCCGGCGAGGGCCGTCTGGAAGTTGAGGAACTCGCTGGAGGGTTGCGTCATGCCTGTAGTACGGGCGAGGCGAGCGGGCGTTTCGGGCGATCGCTGATAGTTCGTAGCTAGTCGCGTATCACCTTCTTAGGACGTTCGTGGCCTTGGCGCAACGCCTCGTCATACACGTGACGGCACGCTCGGAACCGGGATCCTTTGTGGCCGCCGCGAGACCGGAGCGCCGAGAAATCGCTCGAATTGCGCGACCGCTCCTTCGTTCGGATCTAAGTTCTCCTTGGGATTCATAGATATCGCTTGCACAGAGTATAGTGTCTATGGGATATATAACCATTGACGCGCTGATAAGACTCCCATAGGATACATTATGATGGGTGGAATGTTATATCTCCTATAGGCTATATAAAACAGACTGAATACGATGTCCCGAACAAAAAAACCGGATCTCACCCGACTGCCAGCGGCGCCGCGAGATGCTGCCTCTCGAGGAGTTCGCGTCTTCACGCCGAAAGACGTCGGCGATGTCGTGCGTGTGGCCCGCGAACGCGCCCTCGGACGTCAGGCCGACGCAACGCAAAGGCTCGGCGTGAGTCTCAGCATGCTCGGCGGCCTGGAGCGCGGCGAGGGTGGATCGCAACTCGATCTCACCATGCGTGTCCTGACCGACCTGGGGTTCGACATCGTCCTCGTGCCGCGCGATCCCTCCCAGTCGGTGCGTGGAGATGATGCATGACGGCGCTTACGGTTTGGCGCGACTCGCGACGCGTCGGCGTACTCGACACAACTCCCAACGCGGAGGTGCGATTCACCTATGACGCGGCGGTCGTCGCGGAGGCGCGTCCAGAATTCGCGGTGGGTTACAAGTGCCCGGTTCGCGCGAAGCCGTATACCGGAATAGAGGCGGCAGCCGTCTTCGAGAACCTCCTGCCCGAGGGCACGCTCCGCAGCACGTTGGGGCAGGCCACGAAACATGATCCAAATGATACGGTAGGCCTCCTCGGCGTTGTTGGCGGCGAGTGCGCCGGGGCGTTGCAGTTCTGGCCTGAGGGTGAATCACCTCCCGTGAAGGCCGAGTACGACGACGTGTCTGCCTCGGCGCTGAGTGTCGCCTTCAGGAGCGCGGGGGGGCAACTTCGCCAGGTCGTCGGACGCGCGTCACTCTCCGGCGCGCAGGCCAAGCTTGCGCTCTGGCGCATGCCGCCCGTCGGCGGCGAGCACCCGATGTACAAACTTCCGAGGAATGGGGCGCCGACGACTGTCGTCGTCAAACGGCCCGGTCAGAACTTCGCCGGTCTCCTCGAGGCCGAAATGGTCGGAATGCGCCTGATGCAAGCGGCGGGAGTCGAGACAGCATCGAGTTTCCCGTGCGCCATCGCCACGGACTGCCACGAGTCTGCGCGCTTCGACCGTGAGGTCACCATGGACGGGCACGTCTGGCGGCGACACGCCGAGGATGGGTGTCAATTGACCGGACGATTGTCGCGAAACAAGTACGCAAAGCTGAACGCGCCTACGTATATGGATTTGTGCGCTGTGCTCAATCGAGCGAGTGCGAACCCTCTCGAAGATCGCGAATTTCTGTTCCGATGGGCAGTGGCGAACGCCGCGATGGGGAACTACGACGCGCACGCAAAGAATATCAGCGTCGTATACCTGGGTGCGGACCGGGTGCGTCTCGCGCCCGCGTACGACGTCGTTGTCACGGCGGTTTATGAAGAGCTCGACCGCGACTTCGCGCTTCACTTCTGCGGCACCACGCTTCCGCAGGCACTTACGCGTGAGAGCCTAAGAGTCGCTGCGCGTGAGTTCAGCTTACCGGCGGCACGCGTGACAGCGCTTGCCGACGACGTCGTGCAACTCGTCCGCGCCAGCCTCCCCGACGCCTTGGAGCAAGTTTCGCGTGACGGAGGTGCGGCCTCGATGCTGGACAGGCTATGCGCATCGGTACTGGAGACGTCGAGCGCACTGGCCGAGCGACTCGGAGTGTCGAGGACGTGAAAGGCGGCGTTAGAAATTCACGCAGTCACTGAGGATTTCGTCCTTCAGGGACACAGCCCGTTCCACAGGAATGATGAACTGTTTCGGTCCCTGAAGTACCGAGATGGGTTGGGTGTCTTCAGCGTGCATTCTGCACGAGGTGAGAGTCAGTCGTCGTTCGCTGGCTAGACTTGCGAATGCTCGTCCGATGGTTCCACCGCCAATTACGCTGTGGAGGTCTGGCGCATCTCACGCAATGTCTCGTACAACCCCGCGTGATCCAGCAGTACATTCTTCAAGCCTTCTCGCACGGCCTCCGACCCCAATGCTTGGGAGCTCATTTCATTGTGGGCGTCCAGCGCGCCCATAATCGCTTTCATGAGCTCGGCCTTGAGGTCAGGCGAATTGGCGAACTGCTGCTTGGAATTGTTGTTCGCTTGCTCCTTTAGAGTCTGAGACTCGAGAAGCTTTCCCATCAGTACGTCGTTGACGTAGACGAGTTTGTCGTGATCCGTCAAATCGCCGGAAAAGAGGTCGTTGACCTTTTCGATGATTTCGGCGAGATGGGCGCGCAACTTCTCCTGCACGGCGCCACTGCCCGATTCGGTGATGGGAGGCAGCTTGCGATATTCGTCCCCACCGAGCGGCATGGGCTGCTTGCCGAGCGCCTTCAAGGTGTGATGGGTTAACCGGACCTTCGACAGGTCGATGCCCTCGCGTTCGCGTCCGAGATCCAGCAACGGAACCAGCACCTTGTAGAAGAGCGCCCGCTTCTCGATGTCGGTGTTGCCGTAGTCGAAAATCTGCGACAGGAAGGTGTAGAGCCGGATGAATGCTCCCATGTCGCCCTTGAACAGGCCGAGGGCCTCGAGCTCGTCCTGCGCAGCACGCGCCACCACGTCGTCCTTTCGCTCACGAGCATCGGCCAGGCGAGCCTGTGCGGCACCGTAGCGCTTCGTGATCCGGTCTGCGACCGGTGCAATGGCCGCATAGAGATCGCTCTGCTTCGCCGTCGCCGAGAGCTGCACCTTCACGACTCGCTCTACTTCGAAGTCGTCGTAGTGCCCCACCGCATCGAGCTTCGCGCGCAAGTCGTAGACAAGGTGCGGATCAGTGACATCGGCGAGCGTCGCGGTGGCGTAATAAGTCTTGAACGCCTCGAGGATCTCCGACGCTTCGTTAACGAAGTCCAGGACGAACGTCGCATCCTTGCCCGGGTAGGCGCGGTTGAGGCGCGACAGCGTCTGTACCGCCTGGATGCCGGCGAGGCGCTTGTCCACGTACATGCCGCATAGCAGCGGTTGGTCGAATCCCGTCTGGAATTTGTTTGCCACCAACAGGATCTGGTATTCGTCGGTGTCGAACGCTTTGCGGATGTCGCGGCCATTCAGCTTCGGATTGAGCGCGCGACTGTGTTCGGTGAATGGGTCAGGGCCGGACTCGGGGTCAGTGACCTCGCCCGAGAAGGCGACTAGAGTGCGGAGTCCATAACCCTTCTCCTTGACGTACTTATCAATCGCAAGCTGCCAGCGCACCGCCTCCACGCGGCTAGCAACGACGACCATGGCCTTCCCCTTCCCGTCCAGCAGAGGTGCGACGAAAGAGCGGAAATGCTCGACGACGACCTGAACCTTCTGGGAGATGTTGTACGGGTGCAGCCGTACCCAGCCCATGATCCCCTTCAGCGCCGCGCTGCGCTCGACCTCCTTCTGATCCAGCTCCTTGCCATCGTGGGCAAGCTTGAACGCCAGCTTGTACGTCGTGTAATTCTGCAGAACGTCGAGAATGAACTCTTCTTCGATCGCCTGCCGCATGGAGTAGACGTGGAACGGCGCGGGAAGGTTGTCCTTGCCCGCCGGCTTCGTCGGATCCGGGCGCGTGCCGAACAGCTCGATCGTCTTAGCCTTCGGCGTGGCAGTGAAAGCGACGTAGGTGATTCCGCCGTCCGCCGACTTCGCCGCCATCTGCGCGGCGAGGATGTCCTCGGTGCTGACCTCGCCCCCGTCCTCCAGTTCTTTCATTTCGGAGGCGGAGAGCACCTGCTTCAGTTTCGCCGCTGCTTCGCCCGTCTGTGAGCTGTGCGCCTCGTCCGCGATGACTGCGAAGCGCTTCCCTTCCGTTGCCGCCAGATCCCTCACGGCGGCTAGCGCCTTCGGGAAGGTCTGGATGGTACAGACGACGATCTTCTTGCTCCCGTTGAGCGCCTCGGCCAGCTCGCCGCTCTTGCTTCCGCTCTCTCCCTTAATCGTCGCGACGACGCCGGCGGTGCGCTCGAAGTCGAAGATTGCCTCTTGGAGCTGGCTGTCGATAACCGTGCGGTCGGACACCACCAGCACTGTATCGAACAGCTTCTTGTGCTCCGCGTCGTGGAGATCGGCGAGGAAGTGCGCAGACCACGCGATCGAGTTGGTCTTGCCCGATCCCGCCGAGTGCTGGATGAGGTACTTGCCACCCGCGCCGTCACTAAGGACCGCGGCTTGGAGCGCGCGGGTCGCGTCGAGCTGGTGGTAGCGTGGGAAGATGACGCCCGTGACCTGCTTCTTGTCGTTGCGCTGCGCCACGAGGTAGCGCCCAAGGATTTCCAGCCAACTGTCGCGCTGCCAGACCTGCTCCCATAGGTACGCGGTGCGATGGCCACCCTTCGCGTTAACCGGATTCCCCTTTGCACCGTGGTCGCCCAGATTGAACGGGAGAAACCGCGTCTCGGCGCCATCCAGCCGAGTGGTCATCTGCACCTCGGCGTTGCTCACGGCGAAGTGGACGAGGGCCCCTCGCGGAAAATCCAGGAGGGGCTCGGGCGACTGTCCTTTGGGTCGGGGCACACGGTCGAATCGGTACTGATCCATCGCGTCGCCGACACTCTGCGTGAAGTCCGTCTTCAGCTCGACCGTGGCGACGGGCAGGCCGTTGAGGAAGAGCACGAGGTCGATGCAGTTCTCGTTGTGCAGCGAGTAGCGCACTTGCCGTACGACGCGGAGCCGGTTCGCCGCGTAGCGGGCTTCGATGTCCGCGTTTAGGGAGAGCGCGGGACGGAACTGGGCGAGGGTGATCTTCTCGCGTAGGCCGATTATCTCGATGCCACGGCGGAGGACGTCAAGCGTTCCGCGCTTATCGAGCTCCGTGCGGAGGCGCGTGAGTAGTGCGTCTGATGCGCCGGCTCCGCTGTTCTTGACGATCGTTTCCCACGACTTCGGCTGTGTTGCCCGCACCCAGTCGACTACGTCATCGAGGAAGAGTGCACGGGCACGGTCGTAGCTCGCCGCGTCCTTCGGCTTGTAGAGCCAGCGGTGGGCGGCGAGGTAATCGCAGACGTCGTTCTCGAAGTTGATCTCGTTATGGAGAGTCATCAGCGTGCTTGACCGGCGCGCATGCTTCGGTGTATCTTTGGTGTCCTTTTCATGTCTACCGGTATACTTAGTCGCATGCTTCTACAATACCGCCAGGAGATAGCGACGCAGGCTGCGGCCCGTCTGCTGAAGTTGCGTGGCGGCACGATGTCGTACATGAAGCTGCTCAAGCTGCTGTATCTGGCTGATCGTAAAGCGCTGCTCGAGCACGGTCGCCCCATTACCTACGACCGCTTCGTGTCCATGGATCATGGACCGGTCCTAAGCCAGACGTACAATCTGATAGTGGCCGAGGAAGCTCCGGAAGGGCACAGTTACTGGCGTCAGTACATTTCCGAGCCGTCACACTACGAAGTAAGCCTCGTAAGAGAGGCCCCAAACGGTGAGCTGTCACGCGCACAGGAAGCCGTTCTTGATAGTGTGTTCGCCGAGTTTGGACGTATGGATCGTTGGGAGCTGGTCAAGTTCTGCCACACGCTTCCGGAGTGGTTCGACCCAAAGGGTTCGTCCATTCCTATCGCGTTGAGTGATGTCCTTCGGGCCGGTGGACTGGAGATCGAAGACGTGGAGGCTGTCGAGGAAGCGCTCCGCGCGGATGATGCGCTTGCGCAGTTGCTAGCGTAGCATTCCGAGGCACGACGCGTGAATCCAATCCGCGCCGGACGCTCGCTGATCATTCATGATCGCCGGATAGGATCGCACCTCTTCTTTGTCCTGACTGATCCCGACACCGAGACGGGCCTCGTGGTCATTGTCGCCCTGGTGACCGAACGGGGGCATACCGAGCGGACGGTCCGGCTTGATGTGGGTGACCACGAATTCATCAAACATGCGTCGAACGTTGATTTTGGTTCGGCGAAGTTTGTGCCGGCGGC
>JBDUCR010000124.1:0-5064 GCA_040003345.1 bacterium | reverse complement strand
CCTGCTCGCTCACAATCCGGCGAAGAACGCCGCGATATCGCGGGCGAGCAACTCGGGCTCCTCGACCGGGGCGAAGTGCCCACCACTCGGCATCTGGGTCCATCGGCGCACGTTGTACAGCCGTTCGGCCCACTCACGCGGAGGAGTTCCCTCATCGACAAACGTGTTGGCGAAGACAGCGATGGCAGTTGGCACGCTCACCATCTCCTCTGGTCCAGGTGTGACGCGAAAGCGGATGTTGTCATTGTCGAAATAGTCCCGCATGGAGGACGTGATCGTCTGCGTGACCCAATAGAGCGTCACTGTCGTTAACAGGAAATCACGCGAGAAGCGCGCATCGAGATTGCCGCGGGAATCAGCCCACGCATGCCACTTTTCCAGAATCCAGGCGGCCAGTCCCGCCGGTGAGTCGTTCAGTCCATAGCCGAGCGTCTGCGGCTTCGTCGACTGGATCGCCTTGTACCCGAATTCGGCTTGCCAGAACTCTGCGTTGCGGGCGCGATAGCTTGCCTCCGCTTCGGACAGCGGCCGCGATCCTCGCCCCGTGTACGGAGCAATTTCCAGATTGCTCAAGTGGATGCCAATCATCGGCTCGGGATCGTCGAGCGCCATGAACGTCGTAACCCCGGCGCCGAAATCTCCGCCCTGCGCCCCGTAGCGCTGGTAGCCCAGCCCCTGCATGAGGCGGTGCCACAGCCGGGCGACGTGCCGATAGTTCACGCCCATCTGAGCGGGTCGCTCGGAGAATCCGTAGCCCGGCAGGGAAGGGATGACCACGTCGAACGCAGGACCATCGATACCATGAGCGGCCGGATCGGTCAGCAATGGCACCAGCGGAAGCAGCTCCGCAAAGGTGCTTGGCCAGCCGTGGGTCAGGATCAGCGGAATGCCGTGCCCGTTCCTGGCCCGCTCGTGGACGAAGTGAATCTGCACACCGTCGACATCGGCGCGGAACTGATGGGCCGCGTTCAGCGCGCGCTCCTGGGAACGCCAATCGAATCCGTCGGCCCAATATGTGAGCAATTGTCTTAGATACTCGAGATCAGTTCCCTGCTCCCAGGCGCCCCCCGGAGCCGAATCGGGCCAGCGCGTGTTGCGGATGCGCGCTCGCAAATCAGACAGGATCTCTGCTTCGACGTGAATCGAGAACGGTGTGACGTGAAGTGGTGATTTCATTGGTTTGCCGAAAGAAGCCCATCGCTCGCGAGACGCGTTCGTGTGGCAGAACACGCAATCGTCTCGGTGGTGCCCGCATAGGAAAGCGAGCCATGTATCAGTCGCGCGGGAGCCGTCAGCCGATGCTCCTCGGTCAGCATCGCATCCCGAATATGAATCACTTCGATGCCGAGCGTTACGAGCACGTCGGCGATCAGCCGACGATGACAGCGCCACCACAGCAACTCGGCGCACATGATCACTGTGCGCAGCCCGTGCGCCAGGATGAGCAGCTCGGTGAGGCCGTCCGCGAATTCTTCGGTGAGAAGATGATCGGCGTAGCCGCGAAATGCGGGATGTCGCCATCCATCGTTCTCGGAGCCTGCGCTCGGCACGCGCCGGCCGCCAAGCGCGGGCAGCCATTGATAGAAAACGCCGCTGGCGAGGAGGTCGGCCGCGAGCGCACGGCGATCGAAGTGCGGCAGGCGCCGAGATCCGGGGAACCGGCGAACATCGGCCACCAATTCGATCGCCTGCGACTCGAGGACGTCACGAAACTCGGTCGTTGTACGTGTCGAGTGTCCGATCGTCCAAATCGTGAGCGTCACGACTGAACGTACTACGAATAGTAAGAGTCGCGGCAGCAGCGGATCGACGCTACACGACACGTCAGCCCAAGCACCCCAACCAAGATTTGGCGTGAACTAATCCGACTGGCCATGTGTCAACAGTATAGTCGCGTAGAAGCGGGTGTCGTGAGAAGGTGGGCAGTTATATGCCAACACGTGCGCTATACTATCGCCAATCAAAAAACTGGCCCACCAGCCGAAGGGAACGCGACCAGAATTCTTGATTTCTCATAGCTCTCGCCATGCCCGTTCCTTTCTCCCGAGGGGTCTTGTGACCGATCCAGCCGTATTCTGGCCAGCTTCGCTGGGGCTTTTCATTCTTATCGCCGGCATCATTAGCTACCGGCGCGATTTGCACGTGTCGACTTCACGCGAGGCATTCGGACTCGTCGCTCTGGGCCCCGTGTTCGTCGCGGCGTCGATCGCGGCCTTTGCAGGCGAGCACTTTACGATTGCTGCGAGCATCGCCCAACTGGTCCCAAAGTGGATGCCCGGGCGACTCCTCATCGCGTACTTCGTCGGAGTGGCACATCTTGCTGCCGCGGTGAGCTTTGTTGCCAGACGATACATCCGCTGGTCGGCGATCGGTCTCGCCCTCATGTTCGCGATGTTCGTTCTGCTGATGGATCTTCCGGGGGCGATTGCGCATCCCACGAAGCTGATCTCCTGGATTCTTGCCGCCCGTCAGACCACGTTTTCGCTTGGAGCGCTGGCCTTGTTTGCGACCGAGGTCCGAGCCGACCGCCCGCAGCTCGCGAGGACGATCTCGACGGTCGCGAGAATCTGGACCGCGTTCGTTCTCGTCTTCTATGGTTTAGAGCACCTCGCCAATCCACAGTACGCGCCCGGCGTGCCGAGTACCGCGCTCACTGCGGCGTGGATTCCGCTACCGCACGTCATTGCGTACGCCACCGGGATACTCCTTGTCGCATTTGGAATCACGATGTTTATCGAGAAGTACGCCAGTGCCTCCGCGGCACGTAGCGGCTTGTTGATGACGCTACTCACTCTCGTTCTCTACGTGCCGCAGTTCTTCATCGCGAGCGGCGTTCCGGAGCTGGTGACGGCGATCAACTTCATCTTCGACACATTGCTCTTCGCGGGGACAATGTTCGTGATCAGCCGAGCGATTTCGGAAACAGGGCCGCGCGTAGTTCGCGCGCTCGATTCACGCCCCTGACGCACGTGTTCATTCCGATATACTACCAAATCATGCAGCGCTCCAACGTCCTTCTCCTTATGAACGCTCTCGGTCGACCTATCGGTCGCGGGCTTTCGTGTCTGGGAGAACGCACCGAGTAACGCGGCACCATCGTCGCGCACGGCCCCTCCCACGGCGAACGTCGGGAGGGGCCGTTTTGCGTGAGAGCCCAACTTGGCACGCCGGGGGATGGACGTTCGTGCGACAGCTGTCGCACGTCACCTCCTCACCCCACGTCCCATGCCTCGCTTCACGTGCGATCCACATCGCGCTCCGCCCAATCGCCGACCTCGACTCACTCCGGCACACTCGGCGCTACTGTATGCCCACGCCCGAGCCCACGGAGAATCGTGAGCACGCTTGCGTCGACAGACGCGATTCCTCGACTCCGCATCTTCGACACCACGCTCCGTGACGGCGAACACGCACATCGCCATCTGCGCGGCAGCCATCGCGCCTGCCGCACATCGGCGGTTGCACACGTTTCTCGCGACGTCGGACATCCACTTGCGACACAAACTCCGTCTAACGCGAGCGGAAGTCATCGTTCGAGTGACGAATGCGGTCGCGCTCGCCCGCACGCATGTCGACGTCGAGTTCTCGCCCGAAGACGCCACGCGCACCGACAAGGTATTCCTCCTCGCTGCCATCGAACTGAAGGCGGATCATCTCGAGTTGTCGCCTGATAGTGAATGCCGGTGACAGGAGATCATGGTCCGGCAGGTAGAAGAGTCCAGCTTCGGCTAAGTCTGCAAGACCCACCGAAAGATACGCGCGCCCGTCAAAGTGATTCGTGCCGCTGTCGGGCGAGATCCAGCCTGCGGCGATCTTGAGCAGTGTCGACTTGCCGACCCCTTCCGACCAAAGAGAACTCGAAACTCCAGGAACGGCGCGAAGCGTTGCAGAGGTCAACACTCGGCGCCCTCCGAATGATTTTGCGACGCAATCCGCCGTAAGGATCGGCGTCACCAAAACATGGCACTGCCAAGCCGCAGGGCGGTGCTATGGTGCCTTTGTTCACCGCAGGAGGTTCGCCGCCATCTCCAAAGCCCGGTCGCGACCGCGAAGGAGATCAATGATTCGCGCCGGTGCGATACGTTCGGGGATGACCCCACGTCCGCCCGACTGCGGCTCGACGGCATTCCAGTAGCCATACATCATCACCTTTAGCCGAAGACGCGAGTTCGGCAGGACGATCAACGCGTTCAGCCCGGAGGTGTTCCCCTCATACGTGCCGGCGGTCTCTTCGCCCACGAATACCGCGCGGCGCCACGAGCGCAGCTGCGCCGCTACATCGGCCGTGGTCGAGAAGCTTCCGCCATCGATCAATACAACGAGCTTTCCCAGATACGGCGTTGCATTCGGCTGCTGCTCACCAACGCCAGGGTGCAATGCAGTCTTGACGCGAAAGCCTCCCGCGGGATCGGCTTCCGTGCCAGTGCGCAATGACGCGAAAGTGCGCGGCAGCCACGTGGCGAACGAAGGGGCGATCGTCGTCATTGCGATGCGATCGAAGTAGCGGAACGAGTGATCGACCAGATGTGAGAGCAGGAGCGCCCCGTACTCGTCTACTCCGCCTCCGTTCCCTCGGAGGTCGAGTATGAGCGCCGACGTGCCGCGCTCTCGCAGCGCGCGGAATGCGCTGTCCAACGTCGCCGGAAATGCTTGCCCATCGAAGGCGCGGACGCGCAGTCGAGCCGCTCCATGCTCGCCCAAAAACTCCAATGCGACGTTGCCGGGCGGCGCGTCAAGTCGCGCCAGACGCGCGACGAGATCTGCATTGACAGGATTGCTAATCGTCCGACGATCACGCTCCGCGATTCCACCGAGCACAGCCTCCGCTCGACGCCCCTCCGCATCGCTCGTGACAATCGTGTAGTGATCGGTTTGTTCGATGAACAGCCAATACAGCTGTGGGAATCCGGCCGCGATGCGCGTTCGGCTGCCCGTTTCGATAAAGCCATCGCGTGGGATCTTCGGCAACAGAGTCTGAATAATGGACGTGCTCGACCGACCGTTGATGCTCACGACTTCCATGCCGGGCCGCACAGAGCTGTCGGTCGGCGAGTCGTTGAAGCG
>JBDUCR010000226.1:0-5092 GCA_040003345.1 bacterium | reverse complement strand
TCCCCTTTTCCTCTCATCCCCTCGTCCCCTCGTCCCCTACGCCTCCAATCCACGCCCCACCATCCGGATACGCGAAATGACGCAAGCTCTCCGGGCGCATCGTGATGCTGTACCCGGGAGCCGACGGCGGCATGTATCGCCCGCCACGAATCACGACAGGATCCAGAAAGTGCTCGTGCAGATGATCGACGTACTCCACGATACGATCCTCGAGCGAGGCACTCACGCACAGATAGTCGAACATCGCAATGTGCTGCACGTATTCGCAGAGCCCGACGCCACCCGCGTGCGGACACACAGGAACCCCGAAATGCGCCGCGAGCAGAAGGACAGCAAGCACTTCGTTCACACCTCCTAACCGACAGCAATCGATCTGGCAGAAGCGCATCGCCTCCGACTGCATCAGTTGCTTGAACACGACGCGGTTTTGACATTGTTCGCCCGTCGCGACACCAATCGGCGCGACGGCGCGCGCGATCGCCGCATGGCCAAGTACGTCGTCGGGACTCGTCGGCTCCTCGATCCACCACGGATTGAATTGCGCCAGCACCTTCATGCTGTCGATGGCCTCACCGACGTCCCACACCTGATTGGCGTCCATCATCAGCTTGCGACCTGGGCCGATCTCGTGGCGAACGATTCCTGCACGCCGCACATCATCGGCGAGATCGCGACCAACCTTGATCTTGAAATGCGACCACCCTTCCGCCATCCCATCACGACACAATCGCCGGATCTTCTCGTCGGAGTAACCGAGCCAACCGGCGGAGGTCGTGTATGCCGGATATCCCAGCCGATGCAGTTCCGCCTCGCGATCCTCACGACCCGTGCGATTCCACTCGAGCAGCGCGATGGCTTCCTGCGGCGTCAGTGCGTCCGTGATGTATCGGAAGTCGATGCAGCGCACGAGCTCGTGCGGAGTCATGTCCGCAAGCAGCTTCCAGAGTGGCTTGCGCTCGACTTTCGCCCAGAGATCCCACACGGCGTTGACGACAGCCGCCGTCGCAAGATGCAGTACGCCCTTCTCCGGCCCAACCCATCGAAGCTGCGAGTCCCCGACGACGCGTCGCCAGAACGCACCCATGTCGGCAGCAATTTCCTCGAGCGAAAGACCGACCACCAACGGAGCAAGCGCCTTCGCCGCAGCGACGCACAGCTCATTCCCTCGGCCGATGGTGAACGACAGCCCATGACCTTCAATGCCGTCGGTCGCATCGGTGCGCAGAATGACATACGCGGCCGAGTAGTCCGGATCCGCATTCATCGCGTCGGAGCCGTCGAGCTTATCCGACGTGGGAAAGCGGATATCGCACGCGTCGAGCGAAATGATGCGCCGCATCAACGATATGCACGGAGCCGCTGTCGCGACTCACCAAGTCCATCGATGCCGAGTGCGACGACGTCGCCGTCCTGCAGGTAGCGTATCGGGCGATGGCCACCTGCGACGCCGGCGGGGGTCCCGGTCGAGATGACGTCGCCCGGCAAGAGCGTCATGAACTGACTGATGTACGAGACGAGCACCGGCACACCGAAAACGAGATTGCTCGTCGACCCTTGTTGTTTGTTTTCGCCATTCACGGTGAGCCAGAGCGCGAGGTCGTGCACATTCGCAATCTCGTCACGCGTGGCGATAAAGGGGCCAAGCGGAGCAAACGTGTCACAACTCTTGCCTTTTACCCACTGCCCAGCGCGCTCGAGCTGGAACTCACGCTCGGAGTAATCGTTGTGCAGCACATAGCCAGCCACGTGCTCGAGTGCATTCTCTTCCTCGACGTAGCTGGCGCGCTTGCCGATGACGATCGCGAGCTCGACTTCCCAATCCGTCTTCTGGCTGTCGCGCGGAATGATGACGTCGTCATTCGGGCCAATGATCGCGCTCGTGGCCTTCATGAAAATCACAGGCTCCGCGGACACCGCCATGCCCGATTCCTTGGCATGATCGCGGTAGTTGAGCCCGACGCAGACGATCTTGCTCGGACGACACAGCGGGGGGCCGAGACGCTCATCGTCGCGCACTTCCGGCGCGTTCTCGGCATCACTCGCCGCCCACTCGGCCAATCGATCGAGACCGTCGCCGCCGAAGAACGCTTCGTCATAATCGCTTCCGAAGGCCGACGCATCAATGCGACGACCACCCGCGAGCTGAAGACCAGGACGCTCAGCGCCCGAAGAGCCAAACCGAATGAGTTTCATGAAATCATGCCTGAGTCATACCTTGAGTGAGACGAAGCCGCCGTCGATGGTGTAGTTGCTTCCTGTAATGAATGCTGCCGAGTCCGAACAGAGGAAGAGCGCGAGCTCGGCGATCTCCGAGGGCTGCCCCATTCTGCCGATTGGCTGTGTTTTCGAGAGCGTCTCGAACATCTCGCCTTCGCGTCCGGGATAACTCTTGGCGAGAAAGCCGTCGACGAAAGGCGTATGCACTCGTCCGGGCGATACCGCGTTGCACCGAATTCCCTGCCGCACGTAGTCGCAGGCAACAGAGAGCGTCATGGTGAGCACGGCGCCCTTGCTCATCGAGTACGCGAAGCGGTCAGGAATGCCGACCATCGATGCGACCGACGCAATGTTGAGAATTGCGCCGCCACGACCCTTCATGGCGAACACGCCGGCGCGCAGACAGTTGTACACGCCTTTGACGTTCACCGAATAGATGCGATCGAAGTCCTGCTCGGAGGTGCGCTCCACGTTCCCGACATGTGCGACACCTGCGCTGTTGACGAGCACGTCGAGCGCGCCGAGTGACGCTGTGACCTTGGCAAACGCCGCGTCGACCGCGACCTGGCTGGTGACGTCGCACGAGATAGAGACAGCACTGCCGCCGGCTTCGTCGATGCGATGTACCGTCTCGTCGCCCGAGAGATCGAGTATTGCAACGCAGGCACCATGCGTCGCGAACAGCAGCGCAATCGCCTGACCGATGCCCGAGCCACCGCCCGTGACTATGGCGATGCGCCCGTCGAGAGCCTTTCCGTCGCCTGAGGGTTTAGCGGTCGGCATGTCGCGTCATTCCGTAGAGTCGTGTGGCGTTGTCAGCATACATTGCGCGGCGATCGATTGGCGACCAGTCCGCCGTGAGCTCGCCGACGATCGTGCGCCAGAGTGCGTCGCCACCAGCGAGGGTGCATACCGGCCAGTCGCTGCCGAAGAGCAATCGCGTCGGCCCGAAGCAGTCACGCACATGGTCGACGTACGGGCAGAGCGCATCGGCGTTGCGCTGTTCCGGTCGTGCTTCTGACAGAAGTCCTGAGAGTTTACAGCTCACGGTCTCGAATGCCGCAAGGTACTCGATGCCTGCGGCCCATGGTGCGAATGCCTCGTCACGAATTGCGGGCTTCGCGCAATGATCCAGTATGAACTGCGTATCGGGGCAGCGGCGTACAAGCTCGATCGCGTCGTCGAGCTGGTCGGCTGTGATGCAGACGTCGAAGGTGAAGCCCAGCGCCGTGGCGTTGTGCACGCCACCGACAAACGATGGTGTGAGACAGAAGCCCTTCGTGTGTCCCTGAATATTTTGCCGAACACCGACGACTCGGTCGCGTTGCGAGAGTCGAGAGAGCGTGCCATCGCGCGATTCCTCGTTGCCGAGATCGACGAATGCGACGACACCAGCGATCCGATCGTCCTGCGCCGCCAGCTGATGGACGAAGTCGACCTCCAGTTCCGCCTCACTCGATATGCAGTTCGCTTCTACGACGATGAACGCGTCGGCGACTGCGGCGTAATTCGCTGGCAGAAGCGAGCGGCGGAGTGCGGGAAGAGAGTCTAGCCAGGGATAGTGCAGGACGTGCAGGTCTCTCGACTCGCGTTGCTCGCTCGGGATGACTTGATGCAGATCTCCCGACTCACCTTGCTCGCCTGCACGCTGTCCACCCGCAACTGGATTCCAGAAGTGCACGTGCGAATCCACGACACGCGTCGTGTCCGTCATGCAGGCACCGAGAATCGGGCGCGTGCGCGATCCAGCGCCACCGCCAGCACGATGATCGCGCCGATGATGATCTCCTGGATGTAATTGGGCCAACCCATTTGCTGACAGCCGTTGCGCAGAAACGCCATGATGAGCGCACCGATCATCGAGCCGAGGATGCTGCCTTCGCCGCCGGCGAGACTCGCACCGCCGATGACCACTGCAGCAATGATGTCGAGCTCCGCGCCGTTCGCCACCGTGGGATCGCCTTGCCGAAGCCGTGACATCTGCATCACGCCCGCGAGTCCGAACAGAAGTCCCGCCGCCGCATACGTCGCAATCTTGAGACGCGACGTGTCGACACCACATGCGCGCGCCGCCGCTTCGTTCGAGCCCAGCGCAAAGATGCGACGTCCGAACACCGTCCGAGCCAGCACGACTGCCACGAACACCGCGAGCGTGAGTGTAATCCAGACACCGATCGGCAAGACCAGCCACGACGGCTTTGGGAACGTGACGAGCAGATCGTTCACCCACGTAGGTGGTGCGTTCACGGTCTGTTCCCGTGCCGCCCACTTGGCGAGTCCGCGCGCGATACCGAGCATCCCGAGCGTCACGATGAAGGGCACGACGCGAAGTGACGTGACCAGCAGTCCATTCACCAGACCGACACCGCCGCCAGCGAGTATCGCGACGCCGATGGCCATTGCGGGCGACCAGCCGTCCGTCAACGCGAGCGCGGTGAGCACGCCCGTAAGGGCGATCGAGGCACCCACCGACAGGTCGATCCCGCCGCTGATCACGATCATCGTCATGCCGATGGCGCCGAGCGCGACGATGACCGTCTGCGAGAGGACGATGCGGAGGTTGAACGACGACAGATAGCGCGCCGGCGATGGCGCGAGCACGGCGAAGACGGCGATGACGAGGATGAGCCCAAGCGCCGGACCGAGACGCCCAATTCCCGCGCGCAGGAGCGCGGATGTCGCCGACCCCTTTCGCTCTTCCGCGCTGCCGCTCACCTGAAGTTCACTGATCAATCGCGGGGAAGCCGTTAGAGAGCCGCAGGTGGTCCGAACATGGACAAACACTTCGGGCGTCACTATATCGTTTAACCGAGCCGCGTCAAGGACACGATCTCACCTCTGGTCGGCCACCAAGCCACGAGCGAAATGGTCCCTT
>JBDUCR010000333.1:0-5094 GCA_040003345.1 bacterium | reverse complement strand
TGGGCACGTCGAGGCCACTCTCGACGATGAGCGTGGAGACGAGCACGTCGATCTCGCCGCTCACGAACTTGTGCATGATCTCCTCGAGATCGCGCTCCTTCATTTTTCCATGCGCGACTGCCACGCG
Source organism: bacterium (assembly GCA_040003345.1). Classification (GTDB taxonomy): domain Bacteria; phylum Gemmatimonadota; class Gemmatimonadetes; order Gemmatimonadales; family Gemmatimonadaceae; genus AG11. The sequence continues at coordinate 4,967 of JBDUCR010000333.1, read as the reverse complement.
TGCACGCGGGACGATGCGCCGAATCATGTCCGCATGCGCGACGATCGTCTCGATGCGGTTGTGAACGAAAAACACCTGTCCGCCGCGATCCAGCTCGCGCGAGATGCCCTCGTCGATGAGACCATCGTCGATCGGCTCGACGAATGTCAGCACGGGGGAGCGGTCACGCGGAGGCGTCTGCATGAGCGTCATGTCGCGAAGGCCGGCGAGCGAGAGGTGGAGCGTACGCGGAATCGGCGTTGCCGTAAGCGTTAGTACGTCCGTCTCCAGTTTCAGTTGCTTCAGCCGCTCCTTGTGCTTCACGCCGAAGCGATGCTCCTCGTCGACGATGATGACGCCGAGGTCGGCGAAGTTGACGTCGGGGCTGAGGAGGCGATGTGTGCCGATCACGATGTCGACCTTTTTCTCCGCCAGCTCGACCAGCGTCGCGGCCTGCTCCTTTGGCGTCTGGAAGCGGCTCATCACTGCAACCTTGATCGGAAAATCCGCGAGCCGCTCCTCGAACGTGCGTGCGTGCTGATCGGCGAGAATGGTGGTCGGCACGAGCACGGCGACCTGGCGCCCACTCTGCACCGCCTTGAACGCCGCGCGCACGGCAATTTCCGTCTTGCCGTAGCCAACATCGCCAACGAGAAGCCGGTCCATGGGACGTGTACTCTCCATGTCGGTCTTCACGTCGGTCGTGGCCTTGCGCTGATCCGGCGTGTCCTCGAAGAGAAAGCTGCTTTCGAGCTGACGCTGCCACGCAGTGTCCGGCACGTGTGCGGGCCTCGATGCGACCTTGCGACGCGCGTAGAGATCGAGCAGCTCCAGCGTCATCTCCTGAATGGCGGCGCGCGTGCGATCGCGCTGGGCCGCCCAGCGCTTGCCGCCGAGTTTATGGAGTCGCGGTGGCGGCGCGTCGTCGTTGATGTCGTCGGCGCTGCGATAGCGCTCGAGCTGGTCGATGCGATAGAGGGGAACGTTCAGCCGGTCGCCGCCCTCGTACTCCACGACCGCGACTTCGATCGTGCTTTGACCGACGAAGATCGTCTCGATGCCGCGATAGATGCCGACGCCATGCTCGAGATGCACGACGTAATCGCCGAGCTTGAGCGCGAGCGAATCGACGCCGCCACTGACGTAGCGTCGCACTCTCCGAACACGACGTTCACGCCGAAAGATCTCGTGATCGGTGAGAACGCGCATGCCGCGCTCGTGATCGCCCGCCGGCAATACCCAGCCACCACCGAGCGCTCCGACCACCAGCGCAGCAGGCGATGGATCGCGCGCACTTTCATTCAGCAGCTCATCGAGACGCTCGGCCTGTCCTTCATTGTCGCACAGAATGACGGTGGGAAGTCCGTCGCGCACGAGACTGCGGAGTCGCTTGATGTCTCGATCGATCGGCTCAGGTGGCCGAAGCGGAAAAGCGACGTCGGCTTCTTCGGCAGCGGGATCGACGAGACGCAACGCGCCGAACTGACTCAGCGCCGCGGCGGCGCGCTCCGGCGCTTCGAACAATTCGTCACGCGAGTCGACATCCTCGCCTCGACGTCGTGCGAGGTCGAGATGATGCGCGGCCTCGTCCCAGGTTCGCTTGAGCTCCGGCAGGAGATGCGAGCCGACGGGATATACGAACAGCGTGTCGGGCGGAAAGAGTGCAGAGATCGACAGACGATCGCCCGACGTTGCATCGGCCTTGAGCTGTCCGTCGATCGGCAGCACGATCGCGAGATCGACCGCGCGCGTGGAGCGCTGCGATGTCAGCTCGAAGTGCCGCAGATCTTCGATCGTGTCGCCCCAGAATTCCATGCGCACGGGGTCAGTCATGCCGAACGAGTACACGTCCAGAATTCCCCCGCGAAGGGAGAATTGGGCAACGTCCTCGACCATCGGAACGCGCTCGAAGCCGATGCGCTCGAGATGGTCGGCGAGCTCGCGTGGCTTGCGCACATCGCCTTTCCGCAGCTCGATGCGAAGGTCAGCGAGTGCGCCGGGCAGTCGCGTACGCTCGAGCAGTGCGCGCGGGGTCGTCAACAACACACGAATCTCGCCACGACTCAGTCGCTCAAGCGTCTCGACACGCTCTCCGGCCACTTCGACGTGCGGCTCAGCTTCGCCGAATCCCTCGCGCGGTGGATAGAGCGCGACCGGCGCTTCGTCGAGCAGCGTGTGCAGGTCCGCGAGCAATCGCTCCGCCTGCGGCACGCCGTCGGCCGTTACGACGAGAAACCGGGTGGGGAGACGACGCGCCAGCGCGGCAATCAGCGCTGCGTCGGCAGAGCCCGGAAGACCAGCAACACGGAGCTGTCGTGCGGGAGCGGGGAGCGTATTGAACACGCGCGCAAACGCAGGCAGGCGTTCGAGCGCATCGAGCAGACTTGGCAGTGACACTTAGGCAGCAGCGGATCGAGTGGTGCGAACGGCAATCGCTTCCGCGGCTAACAGCAGAAGCGCGAGCAACAACAATGGTGTGACCGCGGGTCGTCGTGTGCCGGCCGCAAAGACATCACGCACCCACGAACCCGGCCGCGACGTCGCGCGGCCGCGGGCACCGGCGATGCGCTGCGCGAGAATATCCGCTGGCCAGCGCTCGAGCACCGATTCTTCCGGCGGTGCGTTGACGACGATGGCGCCGACGCGTCGCGCGCCGCGAAGGGCGAACCACACGCCGCGCTCTGCCGGTGAGACGCCTGCATCCCCACTGATGGAGCGGCGCGTTCCGCTCACGTTCTCAATTGCATCGGCGCCGGCAGGATAGCGGACGGGCCGCTCCGGTGCCGTGAGTATCGGAGCACCAATGTCTCCAGTCGGCGCGCCAAGGCGCAGCGCGATCATGTCGGCGAGCCACGGAACGAACTGCGCGCGCACCGGCAGCGTCGTCCACGCCGGATCGAGACGGGATGCTGCGAGTACGTAACCCGGCCCCGCCACGATCCATTGTTCTCCCGCGGCGGTTGCGACCGTGTCGCTCGGGCCAACGCCCTCGCGAATGAGCTTGTATCGCGACGCCACGCTGATGCCTTCGAGATGCGAACCGCGCGCAATCGCTGGTGAGGTTTCGAGCGCGCCGAAGCGCCAGGGAATGTTGAGCCGCGCGAGCGCACGATTCGCCGCGCCGAGTCGCACGTTGTCGGGCGGTGGTGTGATGAGGGCGGGCAGCGCGTCCACGACATCCGCCGACGCAATGCGTACGTCGCGGCCATTTGTCGCACGACCGTCAGCGATGAGTGTGCTCAGCGCCGTCGCCGCGAATGACCCTGCGGAGGGATCGACACTCACGGCGGGGGGCGGACCGATCCAGACGGCGGCGTACCGCGCATCATCCGCGGCAAAGTCGTCGGGCTCGAGCTCGACACTCAGCGCTTGCCACCCACGCTCGGGTGGAGAGACATGCAGCTGCACCGGCTCGCCGCGCGCCACGGCTCCGCGCGCAAGCGTTCGTGCGCCGAGCACCACGCGATAGTTCACGGAATCGCCGGCGTCGACTCGGGCGAGAATCGACCCACGCGGCGTCCATCGCACGGGATCCGCTGACAGTGACAACACGGCTCGATTGCGTGGAGGCGCTCCCCCAGGGACGAGCACTGCCGCCGGAAGGTCCACACGCGATGCGGATGCCCACGCACTGCGCTGGCCGTCTGTCGCAACGGCGATGACGCGCGCGGGCAACGCACTTCCCTGCACTGCTGCAGCCGCGCGCCGCAGAGCCAGTGGGAGATCGCCCGCGGACTGCTCAGGATTGATGCGCATCAACTCCGCGACCAGCATTTCGCGCGTGCCACCGCGCACTTTTCCGTCTGCGGTAACGAGCCAGAGCCGATCGCCAGCGGTAGTCGCCAGGAGCGCAGAGCGCGCAGCGTCGCGCAGTGTGGTGAACACCGGCGCGCCGTCAGTCACCGCCGTTGTCGAGAGCGAGTTGTCGAGCACCACGGCGATCGCCGTCGGACCATGTCCCACGCCGAGCCCCGACACAAACGGGCGCGCCGCAGCAATCGCGAGGGCAAGCACGAGCAGCACGCGCAACAACATCAACAACAAATTCCGGATGCGGAGCGAGCGACTATGCTCCTGCTCGGCGCGTTGCAGATAGCGCGCGGCAGGAAAGTCCACGCGGCGCGCGATGTTGCGGCGGAGCAGATGCAGCAGCAGGGGCACGCCGGCGGCGACGCCGAGCAGCAGATACAGCGGAGCGAGAAAGCTCACGGACGACGCTGCCGTACGTCGAACGCGCGACGCAGTGGCATCGTGTACGGCTGATCGGTGAGGACCAGCTCGTGTGCGGCGCCCATCGCCGAAAGTGCTTCGCGCCACTCGGTGACGACTTCGGTGACCGTATCGCGATACGCGGCCCGTACGTCTTCCGCCGTTGCAGGAACGGCGAGCGCCGACTCCGGATCGGTGAACTGAGCTTCACCTGTCATCCCGAACTCGCGCTCACTCGGATCCATTACATGGAAGACGATGACGTCGTGACCGGCGGCGCGAAGACCGCGAAGCGCCGTCAGCACAGGCTGCGGATCGACGAGGAGGTCGCTCACGAGCAGCACCATGCCCCGTCGTGTGACGAGGCGTGCAGCCTGACTCAACGCCGTCGCAAGATCAGACGCGCGTCCGCCGGCCGGCTCGGCGAGCGCAGTGATGATGCGGCGCCATTGTGTCGTACGTGCGCGCGGCGGCACGCTCGTCCGCACCGCGTCGTCGAAGCGGATCAATCCCACGGCGTCGCGCTGGCGAAGAAGCAAGAGACCCATCGCGGCGACGAGCTGCTCGGCGTAGACGCGCTTCGTCAAGCGTGCAGCGCTGCCTTTCCATTCCATCGAGCGGCTCACGTCGAGCACGAGGGTGGCGCGGAGATTCGTCTCTTCCTCGTACTGCTTCACGACCCATCGGTCGGCGCGCGCGGCGATCTTCCAATCGACGTAGCGCAGATCGTCGCCAGGTTGATAGGGACGAAAATCGGCGAACTCCACCGAGAACCCCTT
>JBDUCR010000164.1:0-5097 GCA_040003345.1 bacterium | reverse complement strand
AACACGGTGAGCTGGCGCCGCTCGGCGGCCGGCGTGTTGGCTGCGCCGAGCTCGCGCTCGCATGCGACGCAGACTTTGGCGTCACGTGGATTGCGGTGCTTGCAGTAGGGGCAGGGAACTCCCGTCGGCGTACCGCACTCGCCGCAGAACTTCACCGAATCGGGGTTTTCCGTGCCGCACTTGGTACACTGCATCGTGTGCCTTGCTCCGCGCGAGGTTCGCTGGGGAAACGTATGGCTCATACCTTATCGCCATGGCGTCACGCTGTCGATGGTCGCGCTCATTGTTCTCGATCGTTGCGACCGATCTGCACCTCGCGCGCTTCGCCGGCGACAGGCAGCGCGCAATCGTTTAGTCCCGCACTCGAACGATGACACTCTTTCCGCGCGTGCAGCCCATAGTTCCGCATGCTCGCAGCCATCCGCTCCGCCGCCGTACTGGGAATCGACGCCTACGACGTCACCGTTGAAGTAGATGTCGGCCTCGGTCTTCCTCAATGGATCATCGTTGGACTGCCCGCGAACGCGGTGAAGGAGAGCCGAGAGCGCGTGAGTGCGGCGTTGATCAATGCGGGGTTCACGGTGCCGTCGCGACGTATCACCGTGAACCTCGCGCCTGCCGACATACGAAAAGAAGGAACCGCCTTCGATCTTCCCATCGCACTCGGTGTCCTCGTTGGAATGGGAGAGCTCAAGCCCGAAGCCGTCGAGCGATGCGTCTTCGTCGGCGAGCTTGGTCTCGACGCTGCCATTCGGCCGGTGCGCGGCGCCCTCTCCATCGCCCGACAATTGGCGTCCGCCGGGCGCGCGCGAGACTCGATGCTCGTGTTGCCGGCGTGGAATGTGTCCGAAGCATCACTCGTGCGAGAGCTGCGACTCGCCGCTCCGTCGTCGCTCGGCGAGCTGGTCTCGTGGCTCAAGCGCGGTACGCTTCCCAAGCCGGATGTGTCTTCTGCCGTGAGTCCGGAGAATGATCTTCTCGATCTCTCCGACGTCGCCGGACAGGAAGGCGCCAAACGCGCGCTCGCCATCGCGGCGGCGGGATCACACGGAATACTGCTTGTTGGGCCGCCTGGCGCTGGCAAAACGATGCTCGCGCGTCGGCTGCCCACCATTCTTCCTTCACTCACCGACGCCGAAGCACTGGAGGTCACGGCCATTCATTCCGTGGCCGGCATGCTCGATCCCGCGTCTGGCGCCGTGACACGACGCCCATTTCGCTCGCCGCACCACTCCATCTCCACAGCGGGTCTCGTCGGCGGCGGATCATCCCCTCGGCCCGGCGAGGTAAGTCTCGCCCATCACGGCGTCCTGTTTCTCGACGAGCTGCTCGAATTTCCGCGGTCGGTTCTCGAGGCGCTTCGGCAACCGATGGAGGACGGTACCGTCACCATCGCGCGCGCATCCGCGTCGTTGCACTTTCCGGCGCGGTTCGCGCTCGCGGCCGCAATGAATCCGTGCCCCTGCGGACACTCCGGCGATCCCACGCGAGCCTGCGTCTGCGCACTGGCGGAAGTCGCCAAGTATCGTGGCCGATTGTCGGGGCCACTCGCCGATCGCATCGATCTTCACGTGCACGTCCCGCCGGTCGCACTCGCGCGGCTTGCAACGCGCGACACGGGTGCGGGATCCGCCGCCGTCCGCGCCCGCGTGGAGCAAGCGCGCGCTCGGCAACGCGCACGCTACAAGACCGACGTCGGATGCAACGCGCGTGCACTTGGGCGCTGGCTCGAGACACATGGTCGCGTGGAGCCGTCCGCGCGCCAATTGCTCACCGCCGCCGGTGAGCATCTGCATCTCTCCGCTCGCGCGTTCCATCGCGTGCTGCGCGTGGCGCGCACAATCGCAGATCTCGAAGGCGATCTTGCTGTGCAGACGCCCCACGTTGCCGAAGCGCTCGGGTACAGGCCGCGCCAGGCGGAGATCAATCTCGACTTCGACCGCGCGATCGCTTGACAGGCGACTCGGAGAACACGACGAGCTTGCCCGCCGCCACAGGCGCCGATAGTATTACTTATCAAAGTAATACTCCGGAGCCGTCTGTGCGCATCACTACCAAAGGGCAGGTCACGATTCCGCTCGCGGTTCGCGAGCATCTCGGATTGCTGCCACACACTGAAGTTGAATTCGTGATCAAGGGCGACACCGCCGTGCTCACCAAGGCGACCGGCCGACGGCGCGGTCGCCGGCTCGTGGAGCACATGCGCGGACGTGGGACCGTGCGCATGACCACAGATCAGATCCTTGCACTCACCCGTCCCACCGACGCGGCAAAGACACGATGACTGACGTGCTTGTCGATTCTTGCGTGATCCTCGACGTGCTGACGGAAGACCCGACATGGTTCGACTGGTCGGCGTCGGCACTGGAGGAGCACGCGGAGTCGGCAGTATTGATCATCAACCCGATCATCTACTCCGAGGTCTCGGTGCGTTTCGAGCGCATCGAGGAGCTCGAGGAAGCGCTTCCGCCCGACGTCTTTCGCCGAGATCCGCTGCCGTGGGAGGCGGGCTTTCTGGCGGGGAAATGCTTCCTTCGGTATCGCAAACAGGGCGGAGTACGACGCTCACCCTTGCCTGACTTCTACGTCGGTGCGCATGCAGCGGTGCGCGGCGCAACATTACTCACACGCGATGCGTCGCGATACCGGGCATATTTTCCTGCCTTGAAGCTGATTGCGCCGAGGCAACGGTTGCGTTGATGTGGGGCGCGCTGGCGGCTCGGCGTGAAGGTGCAGATCACGCGCGCTCTCAGTGCTGATTGTCTACCTGTCGGTGAGTATGAGATGCAGGTCTCCAAACTCATGCCAACGGTAGCGATGCTGCACGGCGGCTTCATACGCGAGCGCGAGGTGATCTCGTCCCGCCAGTGCGGAGAGCATCCAGAGGTGCGACGCCTTTGGTGGATGAAATCCCGTCAGCATCGCGTCAACGACGCGGAGCTCCCGTTCCGGCGATATCACCAGATCGGTCCATCCTGATCCGGCGACAACGCGCCCGTCGTCCGATACGACCGTCTCGAGTGCGCGCACCGCAGTCGTTCCAACGGCAACGATTCGTCCGCCCGTCTCACGCGCGGCATTGACGAGCTGCGCCGTCGCCTCCGGTACACGATAGCGCTCCGGGTATGGCGGCTCATCCGCCTCGAGGCTCGACACGCCGGTGTGCAGCACCAACGGTGCGATGCGCACACCCTTCTCACTCAGCCCCTCGAGCGTCGCCCGCGTGAACGCTCTCCCCGCCGACGGCATTTCGGCGCTGCCTGGCTCGCGAGCGAACACCGTCTGATAGAATGCGAGCGGCCACTCGCGCGGAACGTAGCCATAGCGAATGGGAAGACCATGACGGGCGATGTAGGCCATGACGTCACCCGGCACGCGCAGCTCCGCGACCCACAGTCTGACATGTCGGGTCGAGACCTCTTGAGACGCGGCTATGTACGGTTCGATCAGCGTCGCCTCGCCGCCCCCAGGGAGCGTGAGATGTTCGCCGACGTTCGCATCGAGCAGCGGACCGTTGGTCTTGTGCGCCAAACGTCGCAGCTCGACGACCCACCGATGGTCCGACAGCGGTGCCGAAAGGTGCAGCATGACGTCGTTGACTGGTCCATCGTGCGTATGCCTCACGGCGTCGAGCGCAGCGCTGATCGTCGCGCTGGTGTTGACGACAAGTACGTCGCCGGACTCCAGGTAGTCGGGCAGATGCGAGAATCGCGTGTGGATGATCGCGTCGTCGCTCGTGTACGAGACCATGAGCCGCACGCCATCGCGCGCGATGCCGCGTGCTTCAGGCGGCTCATTGGCAGCCAGCTCGTCGGGCAGGTCGAAGGTCAGCGGTTCATGGAGCGTCTTCATGCTGCTCCGACGGCCACGGGTCCCAGCGCAGGCGCGGAATACCGGCCACTCGGCAGATCGCCCTCGAGAAGCGTGAGGAATGCAGGCACGCGCACTTCGGGCAACGGACGATCGCTGATATCTTCGCCGGGAAATGCCGCTTGATGCATGTCGGTGCGGAGGTCGCCCGGGTCGACCCAGTAAATTCTCAGCGACGGATTTTCCGTTGCGAGCACGGCGGACAGCTGCTCGAAGGCGGCCTTGCTCGCGCCGTAACCACCCCATCCTGCATACGCGTTCACCGCAGCGTCGCTCGTGAGGTTGATGATTCGCGCGCCTGGCTTGAGCTCGTTGCGCAAGGCTTGTAGTACGCCGAGTGGTGCGACGACGTTCGTTTCGAAGACGGAGAGCAGTGTGTCGAGCGGGTAGTCGAGCAGGGCGGGCTGTGGACTCGGGCCAAGCGCGCCGGCGTTGTTGATGACGGCATCGAGTCCCGCGTGTCCGCGCGCGAGCACCGCGAGTGCTCGGCGATGCTCCGCATCATTGATGTCACCGGCGATTGCGGCGACATGCGTGCGCGTCGCGAGCTCATCGCGCACGGTGCGCAGTCGCTCGGCGTCGCGGGCGGTGAGGATGAGATTCCAGCCGTGTGCGGCCAGGCCGCGTGCGAGCGCGAGCCCGAGGCCGCGTGACGCGCCGGTGATGAGTGCGGTTCGTTGCTGTTGAGCTGTCGTCATGGATGGGTTCAGCGGTGAGGAAGTGACGCAACATACAAGTTCAAGTGAACTTGAAGTCAAGGCCTGACTGCTGTAGTTTGCTCGTCATGGAAGACTTGCTCGTAATTGGAGACGTGGCGCGTCGCAGCGGAGTCGCCGCATCGGCACTTCGCTTCTACGAGGAGCGCGGGCTGATCAGGTCGGAGCGATCCGACGGAAAGCAGCGCCGCTATCCGCGCGAAGTGCTGCGGCGAATCGCGTTCATCGTATTTGCGCAGCGCATCGGACTCTCGCTCGAGGAGATCGGCGCCGAGTTGGCGAAGTTGCCGCCGAATCGCGCGCCGACTGGGCGCGATTGGTCGCGATTGTCGAAGACATGGACATCACGAATCGACGAGCGCGTCGCGGAGCTCGAGCGGCTGCGTGCCGGCCTTACCCAGTGTATCGGATGCGGCTGTCTCTCACTCGATCGCTGCAGCCTTGCCAATCCGGGCGATCGCGCGGCGCGCCTAGGCCCCGGACCGCGATACTGGATCGCCGATCGGCCCAC
>JBDUCR010000161.1:0-5119 GCA_040003345.1 bacterium | reverse complement strand
GACGCCATCGCCCGGCATGATGTTGCCGCGAATGCACGTCTCGCCCATGCCGATGAACACGACGTCGGGATTCGACTCGCTCACCGCGACGGCACCAACGCTGGCGCTGCCGAGTTGTCCGTCGGTGACAGGTGCCCATGTATCACCGGCATCGGTCGTCTTCCAGAGGCCACCGCCCGTCGCGCCGAAGTATGCCTCTTTCGGCCGACCTTTCACGCCACTGGCTGCGATTGATCGTCCGCCGCGGTCGGGGCCGATGTTGCGCCACTTGTACGCGCGCGTGATCACGGAGTCGAGCGCGGGTGGTGTCGCCTTTGCCGTGCGCCGGGAGTCCGGAAATGGACTGCCGAGGGACATGGTGAGCACGGCGGGAACTGAAAGAACAAGGAGGTGGCGCAACGGGAGCATACGGTCTCTCGAAGAGTGGGCGCGAGACGCCTGAGGATGCTGATCGTGTGGGAGTTACGTTGGCGCAGCAACCCGCGTTGGGCAACCAGCCGCGACGCTGTGCGGTACCGGCAGAAACGAAAGAGGCCCCGTTTCATTACTTCAGAAACGGTTGCCACTCCGTGCCGTGCTTTGGCGCTGAGAATTGTTCGACAGGCGCGTCGGTACGCTCGATCACCAGCACATACGGATAGAAGTGGATCGAGTAGACCGCTTTCTGAAACGCAGTCGGCGTCGCGGCCAGGAGCTCACCAGCCTTCTGCTCGGCCGCATTGAAGTGGCTCACGAGGCCGGCGGCATACGCTGCGAGCTCGTGATGAATGCCGTGCACGTCTTCACCGAGATACACGCCGCCAGGGCGGAGATATGGGAGCAGTTCCTCCAGCGTGACGATTTGCTGCTTAGGCGTGTGTCCACCATCATCGACAACGACATCGAGCTGCGGCACACTCTGCCTGAACTTGCGCCAGAACTCGCGGTCGGCTTGATCGCCAATGTGCACACGAAGTTGGCCGCCTTCGTATGCTCGACACGCCTCCTCTATGTCGACGCCATATATCGTGGCGCGTGGGCCGAGGTAGTCCGCCCACATCTCGAGGCTTCCGCCGCTGTAGATGCCGATCTCGACGAGATGCACGTCACGACCGACGAACTTCGCGAAGTGGCGATGATAGATGTCGAAGTAGTGCTCCCACTTCCAGATGCCGCGTCCCGTCGTGCGCGCATCGAAAAAACTCTTCAGCGGGTTGGTCGTTCTACCTGGAACAGTCGCTCCAATATTCGGCGCACTCCAGTTCCGCGCGAACAGATAGCCGGCCCGTGACACGCCTGCGAGGCGCATCGCCTTGCGCACCGCTCGTGGAACGAGGGTGAGAGTAGAGAGAACGCTCATCGACCGCCGTCTATCTCCATCGTCGCCTCATCCAGCAACGTGCGCAGACGGTTGAGAGCAGTTGCGTCGTCCGGTGCACCATCGTGCATGGCGCTCAGTTGCGTCCATAGGCCACGCATCATGTTGAAGAGCCGAGCCCGCCGCTGCGACATCACTTCACTCTGATCGCGCATGCGTCGCACGACCTCGAGCTGACGCTGCACCAAATCGTGAAGCTCGTTGCGACCCGAACCTTCACCGTGCGCGCTGTCGCCGAGGGTGGCGAGCTGCGACGTGAGACGATCGATCTCACTGCTGTTTGCAACGCGCCCGAGCAATATCATTTCTGCATCGCATGCCTCGATTGCGGCGAGCAGTTGCCTCGCTATTGCTGCCGCCTCCGTTCCGACAATCGCCGCAGACACAGGAAGCGTCGCCACGAGCTCATCGATCGCGCGCCGATGATCTGCCGGCGCGTCGCGCTCCGGCGGTCTGACGCCTCCACGACCAGACGTGAGCAACCGAGCGATGTGAGGTTCCTTCCATCCTGGCGATGGCGCTGTTGCGCCGAACAACACACGCACCGACTCGGCGAACGAGAGACCACGTCGCACGCCCCACATCAACGAGCCAGCCATCACGCTCGCGGCAACGAACACGAGCAGCAGTTCGGCCGCAACGAACATTCCCGACTGCTCTCCTGGTGCCTGGCCGTTCTCGCCTGCGAACCACTGGCGCACGAGAATCATTCCCGGCAACAGCACGAAGAACACGCTCATGACGCGTCGCAGCAAACGCGCCGGCATCGGTAGTCGCGGCCACAAATCATTCGGGCGACGCAGCGGTCGCGGCCACCACATACCCCACCATTCCGGCGGCCAGAACGCCACACGCGCGAGCTCGAGTCCTCCAAGCCCACTGCGTCCGACATTCCATATGTGAAGACCGAAGCCAACCGGTATCAGCAGCGCGATGAGCAACAGCAGCGCGCGATCAGTCGATGAACTGAACTTCCGCACCGCGAGCGACGTCCATGCAACTGCCCAGATCACCGCATACGGTCCGAACGTTGGCAGGTCGCGTAGCGATTCGGGCAACACCGTCGCCGGATCCCCGCTCGCGCGCGCAAGCGCATCCCTGAAGCTGCGCGCCGTCGGCCATCGCGCCGATCGTTCGCGCACGAGCGAACGCATCACGACGGCCGCGAGCTCGCTCGACACCGCAGGTGCGACGCTCTGCAGCGCAGCCGGATCGTGCGACGCGCGCCACTGAATCATGTCGTCGGCACGCACGTCGGCGAACGGCGCGCGACCCGCAAGCATCGTGTATCCGACGGCACCGAGGGAATAGAGGTCGCTGCGTTCGTCGACATCGGGCGCGCCTCTGGCCTGCTCCGGCGACATGAAGTCTGGTGTGCCGATCACCATGCCCGTCACCGTCAGGCTGTCGCCCGCGCCGTGCACCTTCGCAACGCCAAAATCAGCGAGCATGGCACGACCTGACTCTTCGTCGAGCAGAATATTCGCCGGCTTGATGTCGCGATGAATGACGCCGTTTCTGTGCGCACACTCCAGCGCATCCGTCAGCTCGGTCAGAATGCGAAGCGCCTCATGCACCGGCAGTCGCCCCTCAACACGCAGACGCTCGGCGAGAGAGACACCGCGCACATACGCCATCACGAAGTACCACAGTCCGGCGACTTCGCCGAACGTGTGCAGCGGAAGAATGCCCGGATGCGATAGCTGTGCGGCGATGCGCGCTTCACGTCGAAATCGCTCGCGCGCATCCGGTGCTTCCGCGAGGTCGGGACGCAACACCTTGATCGCGACGAACCGTTCGAGCGCGCGCTCGCGTGCGAGGTACACCGCGCCCATGCCACCGCGCCCGAGCTGACGCACGATCTCATACTGCTGTCCGAGCGCACTCTCGAGAATGGATTTTTCGGCTGTCGACGCAATCGCCGCCCGAGCCGCGGGAAAGCTGTCGCCTCCATCGCCTGCTGCCAACAGCAGCGACGTCACTTCGTCGAGCAATTCCGCGTCGCCGGCACATGCATGCGCGACATACGCCGCCCGCTCGGCGAACGGTGTCTCCATCGCGTCCGCGACGATGGCCTTGATCTGCTGCCAGCGCTCCGGTGTCACGCCGTCGTCAGCTCTCGACGCAGCCATGCGCGCGCGACGACCCATTCACGCTTCACCGTTGCGGGCGAGACGCCGAGCGCCTCGGCGGTCTCCTCGATGTTCATTCCGCCGAAGTAGCGGAGCTCCACGAGTCGCGCCTGCTCCGGATCGATCGCCGCGAGACGATCGAGTGCGTCGTGCAGCGCGAGAACGTCGAGAGCGGAGTCATCCTGCGACGCTGACGCCTGAGCAGCGTCACCGAGTGTGACTTGTTGCAGTGCGCCGCCGCGTTTGGCGGCGTGCTGGGCCCGCGCATGATCGACGAGAATGCGACGCATGACTTGTGCAGCGACTCCGAAGAACTGCGCGCGGTTCTGCCATTGTGCGCGTCGCTGATCCACGAGCCGGAGATACGCTTCGTGCACCAGCGCGGTCGGTTGCAGTGTGTGCTCATGTCCTTCGCGTCGCATTGCGCGCGATGCCTGACGATGCAGTTCCGCGTAGATCGCCGGCAGGAGCTGTTCAAAGGCGGATTTGTCGCCTGTTCCCCATGCAAGCAGCAGTGGAGTGACGTCGGGCGCAGGAGCGTCGGGCTCGAGCGGCTCGGAAGGCGTCGGCATGCTTCAGTCTAGCGCCGGTTGAGCCGATCCGCGCCAGCTCGTGTGTCGGGCGGCGTAGCCCCTGATGGGTTGCGTCCGCGCGGACGTGGGTCAGTATTGCCGAATGATCAATTTCAAACTGCAGCGACTGCCAGCGTGTCGCGCGATGTGTGCTGTCGTGCTCGCGGCATCGACCGGCACAATTCTCTCGGCTCAGGGGGCGCCGAATCCTGAGCAAGGGCGGCTGGACGCGCATGCGACGCCCCCCACGAGTCGAGGCCCGACAGGCCTTCATCCACTCGGTCTCGGCCCCGATCGCGACGGTGTTCGTTACGTACCGGCGCGGTATAAACCGGATCGGCCGATGCCGCTCGTGCTCGCGCTGCATGGCGCGGGAGGCGCCGGAGCGAGAGCAATCACTCGGCTCGTGCCGCTGGCTGATTCACTTGGCTTCATCGTCGTTGCACCGGATTCCCGATTTGCGACATGGGACATCGTGCGTGGCGGCTTTGGGTTCGATGTGCTGTTCATTGGCGAAGCCTTGAGGCAGACGTTCGCGCGGTACAACATCGACACCACGCACATGGCGATCGTGGGTTTCTCCGACGGCGCGTCTTACGCGCTTTCACTAGGCCAGATGAATGGTGACCTGTTTACGAACATCATCGCCTTCTCGCCCGGCTTTCAAAGTGTGATCAAGGCCTATGGTCGCCCGCGCATCTACGTCGCGCACGGTACGCGCGACGAGATTCTCAACATTGATCGGACGAGCCGAGTGATGGTGCCGAAGCTCAAGGCGCAGGGATATAGCGTGGACTATCACGAATTCGATGGAACACATTCGTGGTCGCCGGACGTCGTGCACGACGCTCTCGTGTGGTTCATCAAGTGATCGAGTGATCGCAACGTGATCTCATGCCGATGTGTTGCGGTCGCGTGCCTTATCGCGATCGCGATGCCTGCGCGTGCGCAGCAGACTGTGGCGAGCCCGCCGCCCGTGCCGCGTGAGTTTCGCGGCGCATGGGTCGCGAGCGTCGCGAACATCGACTGGCCGTCGACGCCTGGACTCAGCACGTGGC
>JBDUCR010000211.1:0-17406 GCA_040003345.1 bacterium | reverse complement strand
ATGACAGCGCCGGTTCGCTCCCGCCGGATGACAAGTCGTACGAAACGAATCGAAAATCGAAGTCGTTGGTTCCGGCTACTCGACGAGACCGAGCACCACGTCCATCACGTTCGTTCCCGTAACGCGACTCGGCAGCAACGCACCCGCTGCGGCGAGCACGGCGTGCGACTCATGACGCTGGAGTGCGAGCTCAGGGTCTTTCCCGCTTGCCCGAATCGTCTCCCAGATCGTCGAGTCCGCGAAGGCGCCAGCGGCGTCCGATGTGCCATCGCGACCATCCGTTCCCGCGGCAAGAATGGTAATCCGACTTCCATTTTCGCCCCCCTGCGCCAAGCGTCCCGCCGCCGCGAGGGCGAGCTCCTGGCAGCGTCCGCCAGTCGGGGGCACGTCGGACGACGTGAGCGAATTTGCGCGGCCCTGCGTCGGCGCAGCATGAAGCAGCACCGTCGTCTCACCGCCCCAGACGACGCAACCACGACCACCCTGCTGCGCGCGCTGAAGCAGCGCATCGGCGATACGTATGCCCGCCGTCGCTGCATCGCCTTGCAGCGGCGCAACGACTGACTCCAGTTCGACGCCGAGATCCTGCGCGCAGGTAGCCACTGCGTCGAGCGCGAGGCGGTTGCTCCCGATCACACGCGTGGACACATGCGCGAAGGCAGGATGCGTCACCTTTGGCGTTTCGGGAATCACGCCGCGCGAAACACCAGTGAGATACTCTCGCATCGCCGGCGCGATGCGCGCGAGGAGGCCCGACTGCTGGAGCAGATCGGCCACCTGTTTCACCGTCCATGCGTCCGGCGTGCACGGACCGGAGCCGATGTCGGCAGGATCGTCGCCGAGCACATCGCTCATGACGTAGACGTGCGTTCGCGCGGGCGCGAGAGCAAGCGCGAGCCGACCCGCACCCCAGCGCGTGAACCGCTTGCGCACGGCGTTCATGTGGCGGATGTCGAGCCCCGATCCGAGCAGCAATTCGAACAGCTGGCCGAGGTCCGATTCGGCCATGCCGCGCAGCGGCGCCGCGACGAGGCTCGTGACACCACCGCTCAGCAGGACAATCGCGACGTCGTCGCTGCGCATGCCGGTCGTGATCTCTGCAATGCGCTCCGCCGCTGTGAAGGAATGGCGGCCCGGCAGGGGATGATCGCCCAAGAGCGCGGTCACTGTCGCGTACGGCGACGCAACAGGTTCCGGCGACACGATGACGCCGCCGGCGATCGTGATGAGCGACCGTTGCAGCGCTGCCGTTGCAGCGGCGGCCATGGGATGCGCGGCCTTGCCCAAAGCGTAGAGCCAGAGTCGCTGGCCGGGCCGCGCGTGAAAGTCGCGAAGTGCCGCAGCCGTCACCGGCCCGGGAGCTGCCCCGGCGACGGCTGCGTCGTACAACTCGGTAAGAAGCGGGCGACCGGTTCCGGTGGATCCCGTCAGACGAGTATTCGCGTAGAGGAGTCCTGCTGTGTCAGCGTTTGGGGAGTGACTGTTTCACCGCTGCTTCCAGGTCGTCGTACGCCGTCGTCGAGAGCACATTGAACGGCTGCATACGCTTCACGATTTTCCCAGCGGGGTCGATGACGAACAGCGACCGATCGTCATACTTGCCGCTGATTGCGCCATAGAGTTTGCCAACCTTCTGATCCATGTCACTCGCATAGAGCACGGGCGTCTGCTGCTCGTTTGCCCACGCCGCGAGCGTCGTATCCGCGTCCACGCTCACGCCGAGGACGATGACGTTCTTTCCGTTGTTGAAGAGCTTGGCGTACTGATCACGGTACGCCTCCATTTGGATGGTTCAGCCCTTTGTCCGCGCCTTGAAAAAGAAGGCAAGAACGACCGTCTTGCCGCGGTAGTTGGACAGCTTGATCGAGTCGCGAAGGACGCCGTAGCGGGTCGACGCGGGCAGTGTGAAGTCCGGAGCGGTGGCGCCGACGTCCGGTGACGTCGATGCGGGCGCCGGGGCGTTCTGCGCACGCGCCGTCACGGCGGAGACGCTGAGCGCGAGGACGGCGGCGGCGTAGGCGAGTTTTGTCCGATGATGCATTGAGACTCCTGAAAGTGTCGCGGGTGGCGGCATAATGCGCCCAAGCCCTGATGGACGCAATCCCAAACTGGTGCGGGAGCAAGAGTTGACCCGCGCATCCTGCTTCGTCGCCACTATGAGTTTGCTGTCGAAAAAAGAGGACGACGAACTCTCGCTCGGCGGACGATCGGACGTGTTAACCAAGCATATGAAGGGTTAGTGGCTGGTCTGGCCTGTGCGTTTGAAGGGCACGTTGAGACGATCACCCACCCGAGAGGTCGCAATGCGCGCATACACAACTACGCTGTCGGTCGCCGGTCTGGCGCTGCTTGGCGCATGCGGCCGCAGTGCCGACGCACGACCTGACGACGCGCTGAAAAACGATCTTGCGCTCGCCGCCCAGGTGCAGCCGTACCAGGCGCAGCAGTTCACGTCGCCGAGCGAGCAGCAGCGTGGGGCGAACGGTGTGGCACCGCAATACAGCGCGGCTCCTCGTCGCCCGCAGCCCGTGTATCGCGCGCCGGCTCCGGTACGACGCACACCGAGACGCACTGCGTCGCCATCGAGTGGCGTATATGATGGCTCCTCGGCCGGCACGTACTATCCTCCTGCGCCGCAGGAACCGATTCGGCACACAGGACGTGATGCGGCGATCGGAGCGGCCGCGGGCGCGGTGATTGGTGCGACGACGAGTCGTGACAAAGTGAAGGGCGGCATCATCGGCGCCGCAGCCGGCGGCATCCTCGGCGGCATTCTCGGTCACACTGTGGATGTGCAGAAACCCTAGAAGAACAGGATGATAGGACGATAGGACGATAGGACGATAGGACGATAGGAAGATAGGACGATAGGAAGATAGGACGATAGGAATTCGCAACGAGTGGAGTGAGTCCCTATCCTCCTATCATTCTATCATCCTATCCTCCCGCAGTTGCAGTTCCCCCTACACGAACGCCCGCACCAGACTATCGGTGCGGGCGTTCGTGTGTTCGCTTATGCGTTGATTCAAAAAACGTAGCGAAGGCATGCTTCTCGCCTCTCCCAATGCAATGAGTGAAGACGAATCGGACGCCGAAGACAACATCGATCTCGATACGAATCCCGAGCGTCGCAAGCGTCGCTACGTCGCGAATCTGGCGTTCGGGGCAATCAAGGCGCAGCATGCTGCCCACCGTACGCGACTCGAACGATTCGTCGACCGACTGAACATCGTCGCCAGCTCGACAGCCTTTCTCGTCATCCATTGCGCCGCCTTTGCGTTCTGGCTGCTATGGAACACGGGCTATCTCGGCATCCGTCCCGTCGATCCGTATCCCTTCGGGTTGATGACGACGATTGTATCGCTCGAGGCCATCTTCCTCTCGATCTTCGTACTCATGGCGCAGCAGCGTGAATCGGCGATCGCCGAGCTCCGCGAAGAGTTGGGACTGCAGGTCAGCCTGCGCGTCGAACAGGAAGTGACGAAGACATTGCAGCTCGTCGCCGGCCTTTACACGCGCCTCGGACATCGCGTGTCCGACGATCCTGAGCTCGCGCACATGCTTCAACCGCTGGACGTCAAGGCGATCGAGCGCGATCTGCTCAATCAGATCGAGGCGGCGACGCTGGTCAAACACAACACGATGCTCGACACCGGTGTACATCCAGTGTCGATCATGGATTCGCGCGCCGAGAGGCCGCGCCCGTGACACGACGGGGAGCGACAGCGTGTGACGCTGCGCTCCCCGTCAATCGCTCCGAGGCGACGACTACTTCTTCGCCAGTGAGCGAAGCACGTACGGCAGAATGCCGCCGTGCTTGTAGTAGTTCAACTCCTCCGGTGTATCGATACGGCAGAGGACCTTGAACGTCTTCACAGTACCATCTTGCGCCGTCGCTTTCACCGTCAGTGTGCTGCGAGATGTGAGATCATTACCAAGGCCTTCGATGTCGTAGCTCTCGAAGCCGGTGAGGCCAAGCGTCTGGCGGGTTTCGCCGTTCGTGAACTCGAGTGGCAGCACGCCCATGCCGACGAGGTTCGAGCGATGAATTCGCTCGAAGCTTTCGGCGACCACAGCGCGTACGCCGAGGAGCACGGTGCCCTTTGCTGCCCAGTCGCGCGATGAGCCGGTGCCGTACTCCTTACCGGCGATGACGACGAGCGATGTGTTGCTCTCTGCGTACGACATCGCGACGTCGAAAATGAATTGCGGAGGGCCGCCGGCCGCGGTCGTCGTCCAACCGCCTTCCGTGCCGGGCACCATCTCGTTGCGAAGGCGAATGTTCGCGAAGGTACCGCGCATCATCACTTCGTGATTGCCGCGGCGTGCGCCGTACGAGTTGAAGTCCTTCTTCGGCACGCTGTGCTCGAGCAGCCACTTTCCGGCGGGGCTGGACACGGGAATGTTGCCGGCGGGCGAGATGTGATCCGTGGTGATGGAGTCGCCGAGCATGGCGAGTGCGCGCGCGCCAGTGATCGGCTTCACGCCTGGCGGCTGCATCGTCATCCCTTCGAAGTACGGAGGGTTCTTTACGTACGTCGAATCATTCTGCCACGTGTACGTCTCGCCAGCGGGTACCTCGAGACTCTGCCAGTGTGCGTCGCCCTTGAAGACGTCGGCGTATTGCGTCTTGAAGAATTCCTGCTTTACGCTGCGGAGGATTTCGTCCTGCACGTCTTGCGCACTCGGCCAGATGTCGCGCAGGAACACGGGACCGTCGGCACCGATGCCGAGCGGCTCGCGCGTGAGATCGAGGTCCATGCGCCCAGCGAGGGCATATGCGACGACCAACGGTGGGGACGCGAGATAGTTGTAGCGCGTAAGAGGGTTCACGCGACCTTCGAAGTTGCGATTGCCGGAAAGCACGCTCGCGACGAACAGCTTTCCTTCTTCAATCGCAGCGGCGATCGGATCCGGAAGCGGCCCGGAGTTTCCGATGCATGTCGTGCATCCGTAGCCGACGAGGTTGAAGCCCAGCGTGTCGAGATACTCCGTGACGCCAGCCGCATTGAAGTAATCCGTAACGACCTTCGAGCCCGGTGCGAGCGACGTCTTGACCCACGGCTTCACGCTCAAGCCTTTCTTCACTGCATTGCGTGCGAGCAAGCCCGCAGCGAGCATGACGCCCGGGTTCGACGTGTTCGTGCAACTCGTGATCGCCGCGATGACGACCGCGCCGTGTCGCAGATTGAACTTGTGGCCGTTGTAATCGCAGGCGATGCCGCCGTGCTCGTGCTGCGCCTGCACAGCGCCTTCTTCATCGGCAACCATCAACGCCTTCGCCAGCTCGGGCGACGCCGATACAGCAGTGGCTGCATCGTGCTTCGCCACGCCGGCGAGCGTGCCTGACTTCTCGAGATCGGTGTGCAGCGCCGTCTGATACATCGTCTTCGCGAGCTTGAGCGGAACACGATCCTGTGGCCGCCGAGGTCCCGCCAGACTTGGCTCGACCGTCGCGAGGTCGAGCTCGAGTGTGTCGGTGAAAATTGGATCGGTGGTGTCGTCAGTGCGGAAGAGTCCCTGAGCCTTGGTATACGCCTCGACGAGCGCGACGTGCTCCGTGCTGCGACCACTCAACGTGAGATACTTCAGCGTTTCGGCGTCGACCGGAAAGAAGCCCATCGTCGCGCCGTACTCCGGCGCCATGTTCGCGATGGTGGCGCGATCCGCGAGGCTCAACGTGCTGAGTCCACTGCCGTAGAACTCAACGAACTTGCCGACGACCTTCTTCTTGCGAAGCATCTCGGTCACCGTGAGCACGAGATCCGTGGCTGTTGCGCCAGCGGGAAGCTTGCCGTGCAGCTTGAAGCCGACGACCTCGGGAATGAGCATCGAAACTGGCTGGCCGAGCATTGCCGCTTCGGCTTCGATTCCGCCGACACCCCACCCGAGCACGCCGAGTCCATTGATCATCGTCGTGTGCGAGTCCGTGCCGACGAGCGAGTCGCAGTACGCCTCGCCGGTTTCTTCGTTTACGAACACCGTCTTGCCGAGGTACTCCAGGTTGACCTGATGGCAGATGCCTGTGCCCGGCGGGACGACGCGGAAGTTCTTGAATGCGTCCTGTCCCCAGCGGAGGAAGACGTAGCGCTCGATGTTACGAGAGAACTCGAGATCGGTGTTGATGAGAAACGCGGCGTCGCTGCCGTACTCGTCGACCTGCACTGAGTGATCGATAACGAGATCAACGGGCTGTAGCGGGTTGATGCGCTGTGCCTGGCCGCCGAGTTTCACGAGCGCATCGCGCATGGCGGCGAGGTCGACGACGGCGGGGACACCGGTGAAATCCTGGAGCAGCACGCGGGCGGTGCGGAACGCGATCTCCTTCTCGATTTTCGCCTGGACGTCCCAGGAGGCCATGGTTTCGATGTCGGCCTTTTTTACGAACGCGCCGTCTTCATTGCGCAGCAGATTCTCGAGGAGAATCCTGAGGCTGAAGGGGAGCCGGTCGCTCTTGCCGCCGGAGGCGGCGCTGAGTGCGTCGAGACGGTAGATCGTGTACGATTTGCCCGCGACGTCGAGCGTCGCGCGGCTGCCGAAAGAATTGAGAGAGGTCATTGCGGGGTCTCGCGGTGTCGCCCAGGGACCTCGGCCGCGGACGACTGTGGAGAACGGAGCCACTGCCGGGGCGCTCAACGGAGCAGGCTGCCGGCAGGCTGCACGCAATCTATATCGAGTCGCGGCGCGATGGGGCGAGGTTGACCGGATTCGAGCAATCGGCCACCCTTCGCGAGTGACGACAATTCCCTTTCCCAAAGATCATTCGGACGTCGCCGCTACTACGGAGTGGCTGATGTCGTTCGACTCCACGAGTGGGTCGGAGCGCGCGCTTGTCGGCGCCTTCGGAACGGCACTCGAGCTGCGCGGCTGGCATGTGACCTACATCCCAGTCGGCGACGACCGTTCGAACCTTCTGGCGACGAGCGGTGCGGGTCCATACGTCACGCTGTCGACGCACCTCGATACCGTGCCGCCGTATCTGCCACCGCATCGCGATCAGATGAAGATCCATGGCCGCGGAGCGTGCGATGCGAAAGGGATCGCCGCGTCGATGCTGTGTGCCGCCGAACGGTTGCGTCGCGATCATCTGTCAGTCGCACTGTTGTTCGTCGTCGGCGAAGAGACCACCCACGACGGCGCTCATGCCGCCGAAGCCTGGCTGACGCGAACGGGATTCAAAAGTCGGGCGCTCATCAACGGCGAGCCGACCGAGAGCACGCTCGCGCTAGGCACCAAGGGCGCGATGCGATTCATCATGCGTACTTTCGGCGAAGCGGCGCATTCCGCGTATCCGCAGCTCGGGCGATCAGCGATTCACGCGCTCGTGCACCTACTCGCCGAGCTCGACGCACTCGTGTTGCCGAAGGACGTGCTGCTTGGTGAGACGACGGTCAACATCGGACGCTTGTCTGGCGGTGTCGCGGACAACGTCATCGCGCCGAATGCGGAGGCGAGGCTGATGGTGAGGCTCGTCACGCATGGCGACGTCGTCTGGAAGCTGTTGAACGAATGGGTTGCAGACCGCGCGACGCTCGAGCGGTCGATCGAGCTGCCCCCAGTGAAGCTCGGCACATTGCCCGGTTTTCCGACGTCGGTGGTGGCGTTCGCGACGGACATTCCAGCGATGCCGTCGTGGGGAACGCCGTATCTATTCGGCCCAGGCTCGATTCACGTTGCGCATCGCAACGACGAGTTCGTGTCGATCAACGACCTTCGCGCGGCCGTTGATGTGTACGAGCGAATCGTGCGACAACTGTCGAAAGCCTAGCGGTTCCTGCTGGGCGCAGGCGACGTCTGGCGCTCAGTCGCCTGGCGCGCCGCTCGGCGTTGGATCGCGTTGTACTTCCATGTTCATGCTCGACGTACGACGATCCATGTTGTGCGCACTGATGGCTTCTGTCGGGCATTCGTGCACGAAACCGCCGTCTGCCGGTGACCATTCGACAATGCGCGTCCGTGCGTAGGCCTTGCCGCGGCTGTCCATTCCCATGACTGCTGGAGCGAGAGTGGTGCAAAGCCCGCAGCCGATGCACTTCGCTTCGTCGACATCCACCTTGACGCGTCGTCGTGGGAACACGCAGCCCGGATTGTCCC
Organism: bacterium; assembly: GCA_040003345.1. Lineage (GTDB taxonomy): Bacteria > Gemmatimonadota > Gemmatimonadetes > Gemmatimonadales > Gemmatimonadaceae > AG11. The sequence goes on along the minus strand of JBDUCR010000211.1, from coordinate 9,312 downwards.
AATACGAGTCGAATCGCTCGAGGGCGCGTTTCGCCGAACGGTAGCCCTCCTCGATGTTGGCTTCGGTGTCTGTGAAGCTGAGCCAGTTCGCGTCGTCGACGCGCGGACGTACGAGAACCATGGGTGGGCCGTGCCAGCGCTCGAGCGGAAACTGCTGCAACGCGTGGAACATCATCGTTGCGGCGCGCATGTAGAGCGTCGCGAAGCCCTGTGTATCCGCGCGTGCGCTTTGCGACGCATCAGAGCTGCCGACGTCCACGGCGATGATCATGTCGGCGAAGCGCGATGTGATGGACACCGGAAGGTTGTCCACGACGCCGCCGTCAATGCAGGTGCGGTCCATGACGTGGCCCGGCGGAAAGAAGCCGGGGAGTGCGCATGATGCGTAGACCGCGTCGCGCACGCTCGCTTCTTCAAGACCGGGAAGTCCCCATACGACCCGCGCGCCGCGGTCCACGTCGACTGTGTTGACGAGCAGCCGCTTAGGCAGCGCCGAGAACGGTCCTTCGGGAATGGCGCCGTTGATCAGCTCGCGCAACGGCTCTTCGAGATAGATCGACCGGGAATGCATGCGGTCGAGCAGCATGCCGAAATGATTCACGCGAAACAGGTCACGGCGGCGCATGGCGAGTGAGCGCTTCGCCATGTCCGCGACCGAAACGCCGCTCAGATACGAGCCGGCGACCATCGCGCCGATACTCGTGCCGGCGAATGTATCGGGCACGATCTTCAGCTCTTCGAGCGCGCGGAGCACGCCGATGTGCGCAAAGCCCTTCAGGCCCCCGCCGCCAAGGACGAGGGAAATACGTCTGCTCACGTGTACTCCGGGTTCCTGACTGTCGCCGCTGGTGGGGTGGCTGATCAATACAATCAGCGTGCCCGCAACATGGACACAGCACACACCTACACGACTGTCGGCCAGCGCGGGCCGCAACCTGTCTTGACCGTTCACCGAGCCGATCGACCGGTCTGCCGAAGAGTTGCAACCGGGCCAACAGAGCGCCAGTAGGGTCACTATCAGACCGCTCACGTACAGCCCACACAGACAATGCGCTACGACACCATGCTCCGCACAGCGTTCGCTACGATGGCGATGCTCAGTATTTCGGTACCCCCTCTCAGGGCCCAGGCGCTCACGGGCGCAGCGAAGTGGGCAGACTCGGCGCGGCGCGAGATCGACGCGGCGGCACTTGCTGGCGACATGAATCGCCTCGCCGAAACGCGGACGCTGCTCGACCGGGCGCTCGCGACGTTTCCTGAGGATCCCATGTTATTGCACTATCAGGGTTACGCGATCTATCGCATGATCAACATCGCGTCGGCGGGCGGTTCGTCAGCGGACGTCTCTGGCTATCTAAAGTTGTCGCAAGACTACCTGGAGCGCTCGATTGCCAAGCGGCCGATCGCTGAGAGCTACGTCCTTCTAACATCCATCTACGGACGGGAAATCGGCGCAGATCCTTCTCAGGCGCAAACGCTCGGCATGGAGATTCAGCGGGTGTCGGCGGAAGCAGCGCAACTTGGTCCGAACAATCCACGGGTCTCGCTCGTACAAGGAATGGGTGCGTTATTCACGCCGCCGGAATGGGGCGGCGGACCGGCGGCAGCGGAAAAACTGTTCCTCAAGTCTGCCGAGCAGTTCGCGACCGATCATCCGGTGGCACCGGCGCCCTCATGGGGACGCGGAGAGGTGTATGCGTGGCTCGGGATGGTGTACGAGCGCACGGGACGCAAGACAGAGGCGATGACAGCGTACAGGAAGGCGCTCGACGCAGAGCCCAACTATCCCTGGGTGAGCCGCGTGCTCATTCCGGCTCTCGAGAAGAAGGAGCGATGACTTGAATCGCAGCAGATGGCGTGGGTGGGCGCTCTACGGTCTCGCGTGGGCGCCCGTGCTCATCGGCTACACGAACCTGCTCGTGAGCAAGAGCGGGCTTCCGCTGTCCATGGCACTCGAGGCGGCCGTCGTCTACGTCGTCTCGGCAGCGTTGCTCGGCGTTCTGGTGTGGCACGCGTCGGGACGCATCGTGTGGCCGGATCGAAAGTTCGGTGGCTTCATTGCGCTGCAGGTCGTGCTGGCGAACGTCTTCGCACTCTGCTGGCTCGCGGTGATTGTCGCGCACATGGCCATACACATGGGTGTGAATGACGCGCGGAGGCTCGCGGCGACGTTCGACGGTTGGCAGTACCTCACGGGGCTCTGGGCGTACGGTGTCATTGCCGGCGTGTCGTATGCGCTGCGCGTCACCGGGCGCCTTCGTGAACGGGACGCGGCGGCCGCGCGCGCCGACGCGCTGCGCATGCACGCGGAGCTCGAGGCGCTGCGCGGTCAACTGAATCCGCACTTTCTCTTCAACACGCTGCATACGGTGTCCGCGCTTCTGCAGCGCGATCCCAACACGGCGCGCGCGGCACTCGAGCGCTTCGCTGATCTGTTGCGCTATGTGCTCAACGCCAAGCGCTTCGAGCAGGAAGACGTCACTCTCGGCGACGAGCTTGGGTTCGTGCGCGACTATCTCGCGCTCGAGCAGCTCCGGCTGGGCGACCGGCTTCAGATCGAGGAGCAGATCGACATCGAGGCACTGGATTGCGTGATTCCGTCGCTGACGCTGCAGCCCCTCGTCGAGAACGCGATCACGCACGCGATTTCGCCACGCGCGAGCGGCGGAACGATCACCATCGCTGCCACGGTGGAGGACGATGAGCTGCTCCTCGTCATCGCGGACGACGGGCCTGGTGCGGTGGAGGAAGGCGTACGAGCGGCGCAGGGACTCGGACTCCGCGTCGGACGGCAGCGTCTCGAAACGCGCTATCCGAAGCTTTCCCGGTTCACCGTCACCACGGCCCCGGGCGCGGGATTCGCCGTGACGCTCGCGCTGCCCGCGCGATTCATGATGATCTCCAATGCGTATCCGGCGGTGCCAGTCGGATGACGACGCGCGTCCTCCTCGTCGAGGATGAGGCGATTGCGCGTCGTCACCTGCGCGAGCTGTTAGCGGAATACGAGTGGATGCACTGCGTCGGCGAGGCAGGTGACGGCATCACTGCGCTCGCGCTGATCGACGCGTTGCGTCCCGATCTCGTCTTTCTCGACATCGAGCTGCCCGAGTTGAGTGGACTCGAGGTGTTGCGTCGCATGGCGCACAACCCGGATATCGTCATCACCACGGCGTACGATCGCTACGCGGTGGCGGCGTTCGAGCTCGAGGCGGTGGACTATCTCCTCAAGCCATTCGGTGCCGATCGACTGCGCAAGACCGCCGAGCGGCTACAGCGCGGCATGCAGCTGTCGAGCGGAGACGTGTTGTCTCCGCCGACTGGCGCGGTCACGCGCGCGCGCGATGTGCTCGAACGACTTGCCGACGGCTCACGTCCGACGCGCCTGTTCGTACGCGATCGCGGCAAGGTTGTACAAGTGTCCATTGGCGAGATCGAGCGGCTCGAAGCGCAGGACGATTACGTCGCCGTGATCACACATGGCCGCCGCTATCTCGTGTATCTCGGCATGGCGGAATTCGAAGCGCGTCTCGATCCGCGCAGCTTCGTCCGCATCCATCGCTCGCACATCGTCAACCTCGACTTCGTCGCGGCGTTTGCGTCGCATGATCCGACGCGCCTGGAAGTCGAGATGCGCGATGGTACGCGATTGCTCGCGAGCCGGACACGGAGCAAGGCGTTGCGACACTTGGTGTCGTTGTGAACGAACGCTATTCCGCGCGGCCGCTCTGCGGCCTGTCCGCTATTCCGCGGTTTGCAAAGGCGGAATAGCGGACGGCAGACAGCAGCTACTCCAGATACTTGTAGAGTCCATACAATCCGATCACCGCACCAGCGATCGAGATTGCATGACCGGCATCACCACCGACCACGATGCCCGTGAGAATCGCTGCGCCGCCGACGAGCATGAGTTTGGTACCCTGATCGTAGTACTTGCCCGGCGTGGGCGCCGGGGTCTTCGTCTCGACGGTCACGTTCTTCACGGCGACGCTAGCAGCGTCGAGCGTCGGACCGGACGGTATCGATGCAGCTTGCGGTGCGACCGGTGCGGGCGGCGCGACCAGCGCCGGAGCGGGCGCAACGAGCGCGACTTCCTGCGCACGAAGCGGAGCGACGAACATCATGGTCGCGCCGAGCGCGAAAAGAATCGGACGAGAGATGCGTGCGGTCATGTGAGGTCTGGTGCGGGGAACGATGCCCGAGGTGGGAGCCAGGACATCGTGCATGGTGGCGCCAACGTGGCGCGCGATCTACTCTTTTCGACTTGCCTTTCTCTGCGAACTTCGGGCCGCTGAGTAATCGTACGAACGAGCACCTCGCTTCGTTCGGAACGACAGCCCTTCACGCACGCACCGTAATGACAACGGCCCCCCGCGCGCCAGTCCTCCTGTCACGCTCTCCGCAACAGACGACCTGACGTGAGCGAATCCTCGAAGCCGGCCGCTATCGCCGAGGGAAATCTCGTTCGCGCAATCAGCACGTGGGGACTCGCCGCGGGCATCGTCAACGTAACGATCGGAGGCGGCATCTTCCGACTGCCCGCCGGTGTTGCCGCGACGCTCGGAGCAGCTGCGCCGCTCGCGTACGTCGTGTGCGCTGCCGCGATGGGGCTCATCGTTCTCTGCTTCGCGGAGGCCGGCAGCCGAGTGTCGATGACGGGGGGACCGTACGCGTACGTCGAGACGGCGTTTGGCCCCTTCATAGGCTTCATCTGCGGCATGCTGCTCTGGATCGGCATGACGTTCGCGCTCTCCGCCGTCGCATCGTTCTTCGCTGACGCACTCGGCGCAATGCTGCCCGGACTTCCCACATCCGGCAAACGCGCGCTGCTGATCGCGATCCTCGTGACGCTCGCGATGGGCAACGTACGAGGCGTTCGCGGAATTGCACGATTCAACGCCGTTGCGACCGTCGCGAAACTTCTGCCACTCCTTCTGTTGATCGTCGTCGGTGCGTTCACGATGCGCGTCGAGAATCTGCACTGGACGATCACGCCAACGGGGGGCGCTGTCGCACGCGCGTCGATCCTCCTCATCTTCGCCTTTCTCGGCGTCGAGAGCGCACTCGTGCCGAGCGGCGAGGTGGTCGATCCGGCGCGCACGGTTCCGAAGGCGATCTTTCTGGCGATGGCGGTTGTTACGCTCGTGTACGTCGCGTTGCAGATCGTGGCGCAGGGGCTACTCGGTGGCGCGCTCGCGAACGATCCAACGCCCCTGGCGTCTGCGGCTGGAGTCGCGATGGGACCTGCGGGCCGCACGCTGATTCTGGTCGGCTCCGTGATTTCGATGTTCGGGTACGTGAGTGGTATGACGCTCGCCGTGCCGCGCATGCTGTACGCATTTGGGCGCGACGGATTTCTCCCCGCGTCGCTCGCGCGCACGCACCCGAGCTGGCGCACACCGCACATTGCGATCTTCGTGCAGACGGCACTCGTTGCGGTACTCGCGATCTACGGGTGGTTCGAGGTGCTCGCCGTTGCCGCGAACGTCACCATACTCGTGGTTTACGCCGTGTGCAGCCTCGCCGCCCTGGAACTTCGGCGACGCGATGTACGCATGGGCGGAATTCCCTTCAAGGTGCCCGCGGCGCGTGTCGTGCCGTGGGTCGCGCTGATCGTCATTCTTTGGATGCTGTCGAGCGTGACACTCAAGGAATGGTTTGCCGCCTTGATCATCGTCGCCGCTTCGGCGCTCATCTATCTCGTCACTCTTTCGTCGCGCCGCGCGCGCGCGATCACGCCATGAGCGATCAACTGCTTCGGTATCGCGACGAATTCCCGATTCTCGCGACCACCACGTATCTCGTCTCCAACTCACTCGGCGCAATGCCGCGTGAGGTGCCGGCAAAGCTCGCGGAATATGCCGAGCAGTGGGCGACGCGTGGCGTGCGCGCGTGGGCGCAGGGCTGGTGGGAGATGCCTATCAAGGTTGGCGACGAGATCGCGCCGCTGATCGGCGCCGGTCCAGGCGAGGTGGCCATGGTGCCCAACGTCTCGATCGCACAGGCGCAGATTCTCTCGGCGCTCGACTACAGCAAGGGACGCGACACCATCGTCATGACGGAGATGGATTTCCCATCGGTACGATACGTCTACGACGAGCTGGCAACCCGGCTCGGCGCACGCATCGTCGTTGTGCCGAGCGATGATGGAGTGAGCGTCGATGAGGAGAGGCTGCTCGCGGCGATCGATGAGCGCACTGCGCTCGTTGCGATCTCGCACGTGCTCTTCCGCTCCGCGTACGTGATGGACGCCCAGCGCGTCTGCGCGCATGCGCACTCGATGGGCGCACTCGTGTCTCTCGACGCATATCACTCCGTTGGTGTCATTCCCGTTGACGTGAAGGCGACGCAAGCGGACTTCCTCACCGGCGGCGTGCTCAAGTGGCTTTGCGGCGGACCGGGCGGCTGCTTCATTTACGTGCGGCCAGAAGTGAGCGAGCGACTTTCACCCGCGCTCACCGGCTGGCAGGCGCACGAACATCCTTTCGCGTTCGAGCCGGAGATGGCCTACGCCAAAGGCGCGTGGGGTTGGCTTACGGGAACGCCGGTGATTCCCGCACTGTTTGCTGCCGTTGCAGGTCCGCGAATACTTCGAGAGGCCACGATGACGGCGATCCGCGAGAAGAGCGTGCGTCAGACGTCGCGCCTGATCGAGCTGGCCGATGCTCGTGGATTTCCGGTAACTGCACCTCGCGATTCGGAACGGCGTGGCGGTACCATTGCGTTCGACGTCCCGCATGCGCGCGAGGTTGCGCAGGCATTGCTCGCACGCGACGTCATCGTGGACTATCGGCCGGGCGCGGGCATTCGCGTCGCTCCGCACTTCTATACGAGTGACGCGGAAGTGGATAGCGTCGTCGAAATCATCGACGCGATCCTCGCGAAGGACGAGTGGAAGAAGTACACTGATGCGAGAACGGTCGTGACCTGACCCGCAGGTGCAGACTTCTGCCTTCGGCGCAGGATGACAGGGTTCCTACCATAATTCGGAAATCATGCCGCCAGCCCCCGTCAAGCTTCGCAAGGCGTACGTCAACGTCGATCATCCGGCTGTCATTCTTCGCTTCGAGGACGGACACGAAATCCGCGTCTCGCAGGGCAAGGTCAAGACGTTCGACGCCTACACTGGCGAAGTAATCAGAGTCGTCGCCGAGTATGATCCGTCGTCGAAGGACCGCGATCTGCTCGAGTCGGTTCGCGCCGAGGATCTGCCGGACGCAGAGCCGCACGAAGCGCGATGAAGTTCACGCGGCGCGGGCTTGCCCTCTGCGCCGTGCTCGGCGCGATGCCGGGGTGTGCTGGCGGTCAGGCAGCGGGCGGCGTATCGCCTGCCTCGTTCCAGAGGGCTGACACCGCAGCGCTTCATCGCACGCTCGATTCGCTGGCGAACGTGCATCGCGGCGTCGTCGGCTATACGGTGCACAATCTCGACACGGGCGAGCGACTCGAGCGTCGTGGCGACGAGACCTTCCCGACGGCGAGTCTCATCAAGGTCGCCATTCTCGTCACGGTGTACGATCTCGTGGAGAAGGGGACGCTCAGCCTCGACGACCCGATCAACATTCTCAAAATCGACAAGGTTGGCGGCTCTGGCTCGCTGCAGTTCATGCACGACAATGCGACCGTCACGATCCACGATGCCGCGTGGCTGATGACGACCATCAGCGACAACACAGCCACCAACCTGCTGCTCGATCGCATCATCATCCGTCGCGTGTGGGACAAGATGGAGAAGCTCGGCCTCATGCACACGAAGGTGCACTCCAAGAGCTTCCTCAGGAATTCGAGCGTCGCGATGGACAGCTCCGTGAAATACGGACTTGGCGTCACCACTCCAAACGAGATGGCTCGGCTCTTCGCGCTGATGTCGGATGGAAAAGCCGTGAGTCCCAAAGCGGACAGCGCGATGCTCTACATCCTCGCGCACAACGAGAACTTCGAGAAGCTGCAGCGGTGGGTGGATGGCCTCGACGTGCCGCACAAGACCGGTGAGACCAATCAGGTGCGCACGGAGTGTGGCCTGTTCCCGCTGCAGTCGCGCATTGCCTATTGTGTTCTCACCAAGGAGAACAAGGATGAGCGGTACGTCATCGACAGCGAAGCGCACGTGATGATGGCCCACATGGGTCGCGCGATTGCGCAGGCGTGGCCTCGGCGACCCGCACCAGCGGCGGCACCCTGAGCAGCGCGCGAGTGCGCGTGCTCCCGCCGGTGGCGGAGGCGCTCGCCGCCGGACGTCCTGTCGTCGCGCTCGAGAGCTCCGTGCTGGCGCAGGGGCTGCCGATTCCCGCCAATCGCGAGGCAGCAGAGCGAATGGTGTCGGCGGTGATTCGAGAGGGCGCGTTGCACGCAATCACGGCCGTGGTCCGTGGTGAGGCGACGCTCGGCATCACCGCGGAGGAGCTCGAGCGTCTGCTCGCGCGCGACGGTGTTCGGAAGGTTGCCGCCCGCGACCTGCCAGTCGCCATGGCGCAGGGCGTGGATGGAGCAACAACCGTCGGCGCGTCGTTGTCGATCGCCGTCGCCACGAACGCCCTTGTGTTCGCCACCGGTGGTATTGGCGGTGTTCATCGCGACGCGCCGTTCGACGAATCGAGTGATCTCGTCGAGCTCGCCAAATCGCCGATTGTTGTCGTCTGTGCCGGCGCCAAGTCGATACTCGACCTTGCTGCCACGCTCGAGCGACTGGAGACGCTTGGGGTGACGGTGGTTGGTTATCGAACTGACGAGATGCCTGGGTTCTTCACCCGCTCCACCGGGCTTCAGCTGTCGGCGCGGGCGGACAGCGCCGAGGAGATCGCCGATGTCCATCGCGCCGGCCGGTTGCTCGGCCGTCGGCAGGCAACGCTCGTCATGCAGCCGCCGCCTGACGATGTCGCGCTTCCGCAGGATCTGGTGGACCGCGCCGTGCACTTTGCACTCGACGAGGCTCGTCGAACAGGGGTTCGGGCAGCTGCCGTTACGCCTTTTTTGCTCGGCGCCGTATTAAAAGCAACGGAAGGGCGATCGTTATTGACGAATCTCGGATTACTGGAGGAGAACGCGGCGCTGGCCGCGCGAATCGCTGTTGCGCTATCGGGAGCGGACGATACTCACTGAACGACGCAACGGCATCGCCAACCGAAATTCGCACAAAAACGAGGCAAGAAACCGTTGAACTTGTCGGTCACCGAATGGTACAATAGAACAACCCTCACGAGCAGGAGGCTTCAGTACCCATGGCCACTCCGTTCCTGAGCTCCGAAGAGTACGACGAGCGAGCGCACCAGCTCTACAACGAAGGGCAGTACGACGACGCGTTGGCTGTGCTTCGCG
>JBDUCR010000443.1:0-17435 GCA_040003345.1 bacterium | reverse complement strand
CGAATGTTGTAGAACGGATCGATCGGGACGAGCCTGACGTAATCGTCGGTGTGCTTTCCGCTGCGCTCGAACAGCTCGCGAATGAGCCACGGCGCCGTGATGATCGTCGGACCGCCGTCGAAGGTGAAGCCGTCCTGCTCATAGACGTACGCGCGCCCACCGGGCTTGTCGCGCTTCTCGACGATTGTGACGTCGTGACCCTGCTGCTGCAGGCGGATGGCTGCCGCGAGGCCGCCGAAGCCACTCCCGATGACGACAATGCGCACTACGCGATGAGCATTGGCGACTCGTCGTCGCGCGCCGCACGCGATGGCAATGCGCGACGCGAGCGCTGCGCTCGCAGCGCGAGTGCGAGAGGCACCGCCATCGCGAGCGCACCGAGCGCAACGGCCCACCACATGCGGCGTCCCGCGCAAATGAGAATCGGGAACACACCATTCACGGCGTACAACAGAAGGGGCAATCGCGACGGCGACACGTCGCGCGCCCAGCGCGAGGGTGGCACAACGCGAAGCATCACGCGCGCGATGATCAATCCAGTCAGCAGCCACCCGAGCCAGTTCGTGAGCGGCATGCCGTAGAACAGGTTCGACAGAAAAACGCGCTGGGCAAGCGAGCCGCTTCCCGACGGAAGATGCCAGAGCCAGTGCGTCGTGGACACCATCGCCGGATCCATCGAGACATCCCACGCCGTGAGCACGAACGCGGCGACGACCGCCCACATCCACTTCGTGGCGCTGGTGTCGTCCGTCTTCAGGATGCGACCGCATATCGCGAGCGACGCATACAGCATGAAGAACCACGACGTCGGAATGTTGAACGGCACTCGTCCGCCAATCAGATACCCGAGCTGCGTTGTGTACGAGTATGGCCCGAATGGATAGCCAGTCGTGGTGCCGGCCAGCTCAGCGCTCAGCGAGAGTCCGAACGCCGCGGCGAAGATCACCAACGCAGTGCGCCATCCGAGACGACTCGCTGCATGACAGATCGCCGCGATGGCACCGAGCACGACGGTCGTCTGGCCGCCGAAGGTGAACATGAACGACGCCACGCGCTGATTCGCCGGCGTCAGCAACCACGCGGGCGACGGAGAAGCGAGGAACGTCGCGAACGCGAAGCCCGACGCCAGCAGCAGCATCGCGTGTCCGGCAAGCGCTACGCTCGCGACGCGCGCCGCTCGCGAACCCTCCCGACGAGCGCTCACGTCAACGCGACGAAGTCGCCGTCGCCAACTGTGTGGGGAGTACACAGCGGTACGACGACGGTGTCCACCGGCGTGCGCCACACATTCCACAGCACGCCCGCACGTGCAACGGTGCCGAGCCTCGCGCGAGTCCTGAAGGTGTCGTATCCGATCTGCTCGATGGCGCCCAGAATGCCGGCGTATCCCACCGCGCATGCTGTGGCGCAGCGCCGCGAGTCGGGCGAGAGGAGCGCGATGCCGGGCATCGCCAATTCATAAAGCGCGCGCGCGCGGGCAATCTCGAACTGCATCAACGCCCTCCACGAGTCGCGCGCGCTGGCAGCGCCGGACAACACGTCGTCGCGCGCGATGCCAAATAGCGCGAGGTCCTCCGCAGGAAGATAGCAGCGCCCATTGTGCGCGTCTTCGCCAACGTCGCGAAGAATATTCGTGAGCTGCATCGCGACGCCAAGCGTGCGTGCATGCGCGAGTGCGTGCGTGCGCATCGTTGAGTCTCCAGTGACGCCGAAGACGTACGTGCACATCTCGCCGACGCTGCTCGCAACTCCGGCGCAGTAGCTCGACAGCTCATTCCACGACGCGTAGCGTACCGGCTTGCAGTCGCGCGTTACGCCGTCGAGCAGCTCATACAACACATCGACCGGAATCCGATATTGCTCGGCGGCCAGAATGAGCTCGCGGAATACAGGTCCGGAGGGACGGCCTGCGAGTGCGTCCGCGAGCTGCGTGCGATACTCGCCGAGAAGCGCCACGACGTGGGACGACGGTCGTGCTGCGCCGAGATCGACGATATCGTCAGCGACGCGGCAGAAGGCGTACAGTGCGAAAGCCGCACGACGTTTTCCCGCTGGCAGGAATCTGCTGGCAAGCCAGAACGTTCTCGCATAGCTGCGGACGATCCGCCGGCAGTGTACTTCGTCGTGCAAGGTCATCCGCGCGTGATCGGCATGAAAGCTCGGGTAGTTCCACGGACGATGAAATCGTCATCGTCGCCCCGAGCGCAACAAAGGACCTGCGCATCTATGTTCGCAGGTCCCTCTGCGTGTTGCAATTGCGATTTCTGTTCCCGTCGCAATCACCGCATGTCATGGTGTGTGTACGCGCGTATCGGTCGATCGGATTTCCGGGTCAGCGACGATAGACGAGCTGGTCGCCGCTGGTGGTGTTGAGCACGAGCGTCGCTCCCGAAGCCGTGCCGGTGAATTGGTACTTGTTCAGCTTGTCGTAGAACGACATGTAGGCGAAGTCGCGGACCATGTTCCAGCTGCCGAAGGCGGTGACCGGCGCGACCTGCGTCACACCGTTCGTGGTCGACTGCACCGTGAACGTCTCGGACCAGTCGCCGTTGGAGGCCAGGACGAACTGTCCCTCGAGAACCGAGATCTTGCCGTCTCTGTCATCTTCGATGACGGCGGGGAGAATCGTGCCGCCCCAGCTGACGAGACGGTAGGTGCCAGCGAGATTATCGGGCCTGGTGCTCTGATCGATCTCGGTGTTGCAAGCGCTGAGAACCGTGAGGGCGATAAGCGCGATGTAGCGTCTCATGTAATGCACCGTAGTGGGTTTGAGCACGACGGCGGCGTCATGCGAGAGAGGGGACTCGAACCCCTAAGCCTTGCGGCGCCAGATCCTAAGTCTGGTGCGTCTGCCAGTTTCGCCACTCTCGCCTTGTGGTCGTAACGTAAAACCAGCGAGGCGAACGGGATAGCGCTCAAGGCCCTGGGTGGGGTTCGCGGGTCGACCTCTGCTTCGAATTCGCCGCAAATTGGGGTATCTTCGCAACAATCCTGAAACGGCTTTCAACGTGTGACGACTGGCGCAAGCGAGCGCAACTTCATGTATGACAGCCGTTTAATTGGCGGAGTCGCGAAAACCGCCTCCCGCACGTGCATTGCGTTGTAGGCTGCGATCGCTCAAATACATGCGAGCACTGCGTCCGTAGTCTCGACCCCTCTCGACCCCTACTGAAGGACTTTTCATGCGAGTTGCTCGATACCTGCTCGGAGTGGCCGTTGCGCTCAGTCTCGCGACACCGGTTGCCGCGCAAAACGTCGTCTATAACAACGGTGGGCCCGACGGTCAGAGCGGGAACGAAATGTCCGGGCTCGTGCAGGCAGAGGACTTCAGCTTTCTGAGCTCCACGTTCTTCAACGGCATCACCTTCTGGAGCGCGGAAGTATCCCCGTTCGTCGGGACCGTCACGATCGACTGGAGTGTGTTCAGCGATGCGTCCGGAACTCCCGGCTCGGTGCTGTTCAGCGGCACTGCCAATTCCACCCGGACATTTGTCGGTCAGGATATCTTCGGCGACGACATCTGGCAGAACGACCTCGCCATTTCGAATGTGAACGTCGGACCCGGGACGTTCTGGCTCGCGCTGCATCAGGGTCCTGACTTCAACGACCGCGCCTTCTTCTGGGCGACGACCGCTCCCAATACCACCGCCACCGGTCAGGAACAGGCGGGGGGTACTGGTCCCTTCACAGATAATTTCCAGGAGCATGCGTTCGCGCTGACCGCGACGCCCGAGCCAGCCGCTGTTGTCCTGCTGGCGACAGGTCTCGTCGGCGTCTTTGGCGTCGCGCGTCGGCGTGGCAGACACGCAGCGTAGGCGGCAAGGTAGGCCGTCAACGAACGGAACAACCTGACGTGACAAAAAGGGCCGGATCTCTTAACGAGGATCCGGCCTTTTTCGTTCACTCAGGCCGTGGCCAAATCCTCTGCGGCCTCCGCGTTCCTCTCTGTGCATCCTCTGCGTAAAAAGCAGTTGCCGCAGGAACGACAGTAACAGCATTTGTCGCAGAGAAGCGCAGAGGAAAGGAAACAGCCGCAGAGCTCGCGGAGGAAAGCAACAAGCCGCAACAGAATGCACGGAACGAGCGGATCACTTTTGGAACCAGCGGATCCATTTGTCGATCGGTCGAGATCGATCCGCTGTTTCCATGAGATCCGCCGGTCCCGTGCATTCTGTTGCCGTTCAATCGACTGGCTGCGAACGTCTCCCGAAATTGCCGGATGAAACGAGGCCGTTTCCTGATGAGTTGCTCGTGATGAGTTGCTCGTGATGAGCTGCTCATTCGATGAAGCGCTCAATAGGCGACAGCTGGGCGAGAACGAGGCGATAGGTGAATCCCACGTTCGTCTGCGCAGGATCACAGACATCCCCATTACTGAACCGAGGTAGAATCTTGACATACCGAAAGTGGAAAGTCGGACCAGCCGTGTGTGCCGCCGTCGCATTGGCGTTGTGGCCATCCGTCGCGTCCGCCCAGTCGAGTCGCAACGGCCCAGCGCTCAGCCCCGCACTGTCGGCGACGCGCGCCGCCCTCGACAAGTACAAGGATCCGATGCAAGCCGTGCGTGACGGCTACTTCTCGACCGTCGCATGTATCGAATTTCATGGCGAAGGGGCGGGCCATGAGCATATGAACTACAAGCCGGGCGCCATGGGCGTGCACTTCCTCAACCCGGCGACCATTGGACCCAAGCCCGATTCGCTCAAGCCCCAGGTTCTCTTGTACGAACCGGTTGGCGACAAACTCGTACTCGTCGGAGCGGAGTGGTTCGTGCCGGTGGCGGTCTCCAAGATGCCACCGTCGATCTTCGGCCAGACGCTCGTGGGACCGATGGAAGGCCACCAGCCGATCATGCCGGAGAGCCTGCACCATTGGGACCTCCACGTGTGGCTGTGGAAGGAGAATCCCAACGGGGTGTTCAGCCCGACGAACTCCAGCGTCAAATGTCCAGCATCCGGATACGGCTACTCGTTCGATGACAAGCCGCCAAAAGTCGTGAAGCCGTAGTAGGGTAGAAACGCCGAGGGACAGGAGCCGGAGAGTGAACGTCTCTCCAGCTCCTGTCCCTCGATCGTTTTTGTCTGCGCTACTGGACCTGAATCGTGATGGCCCGCGTTCCCTGATTGCCGATATCGGCGACGGTGAAGGTGATCAGTTCACCACTCTTCATCTTCGACAGCACGGCGTCGAGATCGGCCGCTGAGTGCAGCTGCCGTTTCGGACCGGGGTTCAGCACTTCCACCAGGATCGTTCCGTCGGCCGCGAACTTACGGTACGCCGGACCTGTGACGTTCACGTCGCTGACGACCAATCCCTTCCGCGCGGCCGGATCGACCTTGTTGACGAGCTCCGGCGACATCGGCTCGACCGTAATTCCAATCTTGTCGAACTGACGCGACTGCGTCGCAACCGCCGGCTCGGCGGTGCCCATTCCATTCCGGTTCGCGGCGGCCACGAGCTGCGGATCGTCGGGCGCCTCGGTGAGCTTGACGTTGAATGTCTTCTTCTTGCCGAAGTGCATGACCTCGAATGCCATCGTCTCGCCCGGCTTGTGGCCGCGCACGATGCGCTGCAGTGTGCTCACGCGATCGGTCGGCTTGCCGTCTGCCGCGATGATGACGTCGGCCGGCTCGATGCCCGCGTCGCGAGCAGGACTCAAGCTGTCCGGGCCCGCGTTATAGGCGCGCACCACCACACCCGTCACCCGGTCGAGACCAGCAGCCTTTGCGTCTTCAGGCGACGCATTGTCGATGGCGACGCCGATGACCGCGCGGCGAACCTTGCCGTAGGAAATCAGATCGTCCATCACCTGCTTCGCGAGCGTCACCGGAATCGCGAATCCATAGCCGGCGTAGTAGCCCGTGCTGCTGGCGATCGCGCTGTTGATGCCGATGACCTCACCGCGGATGTTCACCAATGGTCCACCGGAGTTACCCGGGTTGATGGCCGCGTCCGTCTGGATGTAGTCGGTGATTGCGTAGCTGCCCGGGAGCAATCCCTGGAGCGGGCGGCCCTTCGCGCTGATGATGCCGGCCGTCACTGTGAAATCGAGACCGAGTGGATTGCCGATGGCTACGACCCACTGTCCGACGCGGGCGATGTTGTCGTCGCCAAGTGCTGCGACGGGAAGATTGGAGCCGTCGATCTTGATGACCGCGACATCCGTGGTAGGATCGCGACCAATGACCTTCGCCACGAAGGTGCGCTTGTCGAGCAGAGTGACCGTCACCTTGTCCGCGTCGGCGACGACGTGGTTGTTGGTGAGGATGTAGCCGTCTTTCGAAACGATGAAGCCGGTGCCGCTCGCTTCCTGCGATTGCTGCTGCGGCTGCTGCTCGAAGTTGCGGAAGAAGTCTTCGATGCCGCCGGGCGCCTGCTGCCCGCGCGGGCTGCGCATACGTGCGCCGGCATTGCGCACGCGCTGCGTCTGGATGGACACCACGCTGGGCGTCACGTGATCGGCGATCGCCTCGAACGCGCTGCCCGTTTCGGCGAGTGACTGCACCTGCGCGGACGCTACCTTAGCGCCCTTGCCGTCCTGCGCGAAACCAAACCGCGTGAGGTCGAAGCCGGATGCGAACAGCAGTCCGCACACGAATGCCGTGATGACTGCGGCGCCAAGGCGCGCGCGCGAAAACCGTGTTGCCATTCTACCTGTCCGGAAAGAGTCTGGGTCCGAATTTCACTCGTATTGATACACGCAGACGGGCGCCCCGTGTTCCAGTATAGACACGTACGGCGCCCGACTGGTTTCCGATGCGTCCCTCGCTGAGCCATTGTCGAGCCCAGCAAGGGGATGTGCGCCTGATCTACTTCTTGTCGTCCACGATCTCGTAGTCCGCTTCAACCACATCGTCTGCCGGTTTGGCGCCGTTACCGCTCTCGGGCGGCTGCTGTGTAGCAGACGGCTCACCCCCACTCGGCGTTTCGCTTGCCTGGTTCTGCGCGTAGAACGACTGGCCCGCCTCGCCGAAGCTCTTGCTCAACTCCTCCTGTGCGGCCTTGATCTCGTTCAGATCGTCACCACGGAGTGCCTTGCGGGCGCGCTCCACCGAGGCCTCGAGCTTGGTCTTGAGCTCCGCTGGGAGCTTGTCCGACCACTCCTTGGCGTTCTTCTCCACCTCATACGTCATGCTGTCGAGGCGGTTGCGCGTATCGATCTCTTCTCTGCGCTTCTTGTCGGCCTCGGCATTCGCCTCGGCGTCCTTGACCATCTTGTCGACGTCGGCGTCTGAGAGACCGCTCGACGCTTCGACGCGGATCTTCTGCTCCTTGTTCGTGGCCTTGTCCTTGGCGGCCACATGCAGGATGCCGTTCGCGTCGATGTCGAAGGTGACCTCGACCTGCGGCATGCCGCGCGGAGCGGGCGGAATGCCCGTCAGCTGGAACTTGCCGATCGTCCGGTTGTCCCGAGCCAGCTCGCGCTCGCCCTGGAGCACGTGAATCTCGACCGTGGTCTGGTTGTCGTCCGCCGTGCTGAACGTCTCGGACTTCTTGGTCGGGATCGTGGTGTTGCGCGGGATGAGCACGGTGGTGACTCCGCCAAGCGTCTCGATGCCGAGCGAGAGCGGAGTGACGTCGAGGAGCAGCACGTCCTTCTGCTCGCCGGTGAGCACTGCGCCCTGAACTGCGGCGCCGATGGCGACGACCTCGTCCGGGTTCACGCCCTTGTTGGGATCCTTGCCGAAGAACTTCTTGACCTCTTCCTGGATCTTCGGAATGCGTGTCGAGCCGCCGACGAGGAGGACTTCGTCGATGTCCTTGGGCTCGAGTCCCGCGTCCTTGAGCGCCTTGCGCATGGGCTCGAGCGTGCGCGTGATGAGATCATCGACGAGCTGCTCGAACTTGGAGCGTGAGAGCGTATAGTTGAGGTGCTTGGGACCGCTCTGATCGGCCGTGATGAACGGCAGGTTGATGTCGGTGGAGATGGTGCCCGACAGTTCCATCTTTGCCTTTTCCGCGGCTTCCTTGAGGCGCTGGAGCGCCATTGGATCCTTGGAGAGGTCGATGCCCTGATCGCGCTTGAACTCGCCGACGATCCAGTCCATGACGCGCTGATCGAAGTCGTCGCCGCCGAGGTGTGTGTCACCGTTGGTGGACTTCACTTCGAACTGGCGCGAGCCGTCGACGTCGTAGAGCTCGAGCACAGAGATGTCGTACGTGCCGCCGCCCAGATCGAACACGGCAACCTTTTCGTCCTTCTTTTTATCGAGACCGTAGGCGAGCGCGGCTGCCGTAGGCTCGTTGATGATGCGCAGGACGTCGAGGCCGGCGATCTTGCCCGCATCCTTCGTTGCCTGGCGCTGAGAGTCGTTGAAATACGCAGGAACCGTGATGACCGCCTTCGTGACCGTTTGGCCGAGGTAGTCTTCCGCTGTCTGCTTCATCTTCTGGAGAATCATCGCCGAGACTTCAGGGGGCGTGTAGCGCTTGCCCTGGACTTCGACGGTGGAGACATCGTTGGGGCCTGGGACGACCTTGTACGGAACGCGCTTCGACTCCTCGCTGACTTCGCTCATCTTGCGGCCCATGAACCGCTTGATGGAGAAGACCGTGTTCTGCGGGTTGGTGACGGCCTGGCGCTTGGCGACTGTTCCAACGAGTCGCTCGCCATCCTTGGTAAAACCAACCACTGAGGGGGTCGTGCGTCCACCTTCGGCGTTCGGGATGACGACCGGATCGCCACCCTCCATGACGGCGACGACAGAGTTTGTAGTCCCCAGATCAATGCCGATGACTTTGTCCGCCATTGCTTCCTTATGAAAGATGGGAGAGGGCGCGGCAGGTTGAATAGCCGCGAACTGCGCGCTTGAAGGGCAAGTCCGGGACCCGATTCAGTGCGCCACTCTGGCAGATTTCGCCGGTTATGACGGAGAATCCGGTGACAGCGTGGCGGACGTCTCGCGGAAGTGTCACTCCGGCAGGGGATAGGCCAGCGCTGCGCAATTCACCAGATTCTCCGCATGATTCCGATTGGCGACGAAAGCCCGAATCTGAAGACGCCATGGATGACGTGGCTGATCATCGCCGTTACAGTGGCGGTGTGGGTGTTGTTGCAGGGAGCGGGCTCACCTGCGGCAGTGGCCGCGTCCGTCTGCGATCTCGGAATGGTGCCTGGCGAGATCACCCAGCGCGCGCCAGTTGGACTCGCGCTGCCGATGGCGCCCGGACTCTACTGCGTCGTGGACCGGCAGCCGATCAATATTTTCACGCCGGTCATCTCGATCTTCCTGCACGGCGGATGGGGACATCTGCTCGGCAACATGCTCTTCCTCTGGGTGTTTGGCGACGACATCGAGGACAGCATGGGACCGTTCCGCTTTCTGGTCTTTTACCTGCTGTGCGGAGTCGTGGCGGCTGCGGCGCACATTCTTGTGGAGCCGGCCTCGCCCGTGCCGACCGTGGGCGCGTCGGGTGCGATATCGGGCATCATGGGAGCATACCTGCTGCTCTATCCCACGGTGCGGGTCCGGATGCTCTTCATCTTCATCATCTTCTTCAAGGTCTTTCGCATTCCTGCGTGGATCGTGCTGCTCTACTGGTTCGTCGTGCAGCTGCTGGCGGGGGTACCTCAACTGTCGTCAGTTCGGACCGACGTGTCGAGCGGCGTGGCCGTGTGGGCGCACATCGGTGGATTTCTCGCTGGTATCGTGCTCATCAAGCTGTTCGACGAGCCAGAGCTGGTGACGCGAAGAATCGCGCTGCGGGACGGGCTGATGCGGGCGCAGCTCCCAGGTGCGTGACGCATGGCATCGCGGCAAGGTGAGCGGAGCGTCTTCTGATTCGGCGGTTTGCCGCGTCCATCACGCGTGGATATCTTCGACGCGGCGCGGATACGCGCTCGATACGCCTCCGATACATCTTCCTCTGATCAACCCGCGCTCATGCTGAGCCGTCTCATCCCGCGCGACGAAGAGTTTTTCGCGCTGTTCAACCAGCTCGCGGAGCATCTTCGCACCGCGGCCAAGCTGCTCGATCAACTCTTCGCGGAGCCGCAGCGGACCGCGGAATTGGTGAAGCAGATCAAGGACGTCGAGCATCTTGCCGATCAGCTCACGCACTCGATCAACGTCCGCATCGACAAGAGCTTCATCACGCCGATCGATCGGGAGGACATTCACCTGCTCGCGTCGCGTCTCGACGACGTGATTGACCGGCTCGACGGAACGGCGCGTCGGGTGGTGATGCTGCACATCAACGAGGTGCGTGAGCCGGCGAAGCAAATGGCGCATGTCATCCTTCGCGCGGCCGATCACATCGCCAAGGCGGTGGTGTCGATCAAGAAGCCGAGTGAGGTGTCCATTCATGCGACGGAGATCAAGAAGCTCGAAGAGGAGGGTGACGCGCTGTATCACGAAGCGGTCGGCGCGCTGTTCGCCGGCACGCCTGATCCCATCGAGGTGATCCGGTGGAAGGAGGTCTACGAGACGCTCGAGATTGCGATCGATCAGTGTATGGGCGTCGCGAACGCGGTGCACAGCATCTCCATCAAGAACTCCTGAGCTGATCTCGTGGTCTGGTACGTCATAACGATCATCGCGATCGCGTTCATCTTCGATTTCAGCAACGGTTTTCACGATTCGGCGAATTCGATCGCCACGGTCGTGGGGACGCGTGTGCTCAGCCCACTTGCCGCTGTGGTGTGGGCAGCGTTCTTCAACTTCGCGGCGCTGTTCACCGGTGGCGTCGCCGTCGCGAAGGCCGTTGGTGGCGGAATGATCGAACAGAGCATCGTCGATCCCAACGTCATTCTCGGCGCGCTGCTCGGCGCGATCATGTGGAACATCATCACCTGGGCGTACGGAATTCCGTCGAGCTCCTCGCACGCATTGATTGGTGGCTACGCCGGGTCCGCGATGGCGAAGGCAGGACTTTCGGCGATCACGTGGGGACCCAAGTGGGTGCAGACGCTGTCGTTCATCGTGATCTCGCCGCTCGTTGGGTTTGGCGCGGGCTTCATCATCATGGTGGCGTGCTACTGGATCTTCCAGCGTATGAGTGCAGGACGTGCCGATCGCGTGTTTCGTCCGGCGCAACTACTGAGCTCCGCGCTCTTGTCGTATTCGCACGGCGGTAACGACGCGCAGAAGACGATGGGGATCATCCTGGGGCTCCTCGTGGCGAGCAAGGCGTACTTCGTCAACCAGACGGGAATCATCCATCACCTGTACGTCGCCGATTTCAAGACGATTCCACGGTGGGTGGAAGTCGGCGCGTATTCGGCGATCTCGCTGGGGACGTTATTCGGTGGCTGGCGCATCGTTCATACGATGGGTTCGCGGATCACGAAGCTTCGCCCGATCAGCGGCTTTGCGGCGGAGACTGGCGGAGCAATCGCGATTCAGATCGCCACGCACTTTGGTATTCCGGTGAGCACGACGCACACGATCACCGGTTCGATCGTCGGCGTGGGAGCGACGCAACGGCTGTCGGCCGTCAGGTGGGGAATCGCCGGCCAGATCGTGTGGGCCTGGGTCTTTACGATTCCGGCGGCGGGGGTGATGGCCGCCGCTTGTTATCTGATATTGTCGCACCTGATCAAGCTCTGATTGAAGTTCGCTACTTCAGTACCATTGTACGCGGTACTCGGTACGCGAGTACAACGAGTACCACGACGCCTCTGGACGATGGGCGCGTAGAGAAGTCCCACTCAGCGCGGGCCATTTGTAGAGGTTGTGTCACATCATGCCGCTCGCACTCAAGTATTGAGCTGAAAAACCTTTAGTTCATCGTATCGGATACGTCAGATACGACGAGGTTCTGGCTCTCTACTGGAGATACCATGCAACGCACTCTCGCTGCTGTTCTTGCGCTGGCGCTCGCCGCAGCCTGTGGTGAGTCATCGAAAAAGACAGACACCACTGCGACAAGCGCTGGCGCACCTGCCAAGAGCACCACATCCGGCGCCGACCTGACCGGAGCGGGAGCGACCTTCCCGTATCCGCTCTACTCCAAGTGGTTCGACGCGTACTCCGCGAAGGCCGGCGTGAAGATCAACTACCAGTCGATCGGATCTGGTGGCGGCATACGGCAACTCTCCGAACAGACCGTCGACTTCGGTGGCACCGATGCGCCGATGTCGGATCAGGAGCTCACCGCGGCGAAGGGCGGTGTCGTTCTGCACATCCCTACTGCGCTCGGCGCAGTGGCGATCATCTACAACCTGGCCGAGGTGGCGCAGCCGCTCAAGCTGACTGGTGATGTGCTCGCGGCGATTTTTCAGGGACAGATTACCAAGTGGAGCGACGCACGCATCGCGTCACTCAATTCCGGCGTGAAGCTTCCTTCGACGGACATTCTCGTTGTGCATCGCTCCGATGGTTCGGGCACGAGCTACGTGTTCACCGACTATCTCGCGAACGTGAGTCCGGCGTGGGCTACCAAGCCCGGCAAAGGCAAGGAAGTGCAGTGGCCGGTTGGGCTCGGCGGCAAGGGCAACGATGGCGTATCCGGGCAAGTGAAGCAGACGCCCGGCGCAATCGGTTATGTCGAGCTCGCATACGCCAACCAGAACAAGCTCACCTCGGCGCTGCTAAGAAATGCTGCGGGCGAGTATGTCGCACCGGCGATTGCATCTGTGACTGCTGCGGCCGCCGGCGCCTCGGCTAAGCTGCCAGCAACGACCGACTATCGCATCTCGATCGTGAATGCGAGCGGCAAGGGCGTCTATCCGATCTCGTCGTTCACGTGGATCATTCTCTATCAGAAGCAAGCGGACGCCGCGAAAGGAAAGAAGCTCGTCGACTTCCTCAGGTGGGCGCTCGGTGATGGGCAGGCGATGGAAGCGCCACTCGACTACGCTCCGCTGCCCGAGTCGATGCGCACGGCGCTGTTGGCCAAGCTCGATACGGTGAAGTAGCGTTCATGGAGCCCATGCCCGATACGCAGCTACCCACGACGTTGTACCTGAACCGCGAGCTCAGCTGGCTCGCGTTCAACGCGCGTGTGCTGCACGAGGCTGCGGATCCACGAGTGCCGCTGCTGGAGCGACTCAAGTTTCTCGCGATCTTCAGCAGCAATCTCGACGAGTTTTTCATGGTGCGCGTCGCCGGACTGCGACGTCAGGTGGAGTCGGGCACCGTGCACACCCCACCAGACGGGCTCACGGCCGCCGATCAGCTGGCTGCCATTCGTGAGCGTGTCGGAATCTTGCTCGCCGAACAGCGACGCTGTTTCACTGAGTTGTTGAAGGAGCTTGCGCCGCATCACGTTCGCATCGTCGGCATGTCGGATCTTACAGCGGCGGAGCGGCGTGCGATCGACGAGCAATTCGAGTCGCAGATCTTCCCGGTGCTGACGCCGTTAGCCGTCGATCCGGGTCATCCATTTCCAAACGTCTCCAACCTGTCGCTGTCGCTTGCCGTCGAAGTGCGTCACCCTGAGCACGACACGGTGCATTTCGCGCGCGTGAAGGTGCCGAAGCGATTGACGCGTTGGCAGCTGGTGCCCGGTCGTGCGCACGAGTACGTGCCGCTGGAGCACGTGATCGGCGAAAATCTCGAGGCACTTTTCCCCGGAATGGAAGTCCTCGGCGCCTACGCGTTTCGGGTGACGCGCTACTCCGATCTCGAATTCACGAATCTCGAGGATCCCGAAGATCTGCTCGCGACGATCGAGGAGCAGGTGTTCGAGCGGCGCTTCGGCGAAGTGATTCGGCTCGAGGTGCAGAACGACATGCCGGCGCATCTTCGCACGTTGCTGCTCGAGGAATTGCGCGACGCGGATTTCCCGGCGAAGACGTCGTTGAGCGAAGCGGACATCGAGGAGTCCGGCATGCTGCTCGATCTCGCCGATCTGATCGAGCTGAGTCAGATCGAAATTCCTGAACTGCGCGATCCGCCGCTCATCGCCAGCGTGCCGGTCGAGCTGCGCGATCCGGATCGTTCAATCTTCGACGTGATTCGTGAGCGTGATCTGCTCGTGCATCATCCGTTCGATTCATTTCCCGCGACGGTCGAACGCTTGCTCCAGAGCGCCGCGATGGACGAGCATGTCCTCGCAATCAAGCTCACGCTCTATCGCACGTCGGGCGACACGGCAATCGTACGCGCGCTCACGGAAGCGGCGCAGCGAGGAAAGCAGGTCGCGGTGCTCGTCGAGCTCAAGGCGCGGTTCGACGAGGCGAACAACATCACGTGGGCGCGCACGCTCGAGGATTACGGTGTGCACGTCGCGTACGGATCGGCGCTGCTCAAGACGCATACGAAGACCGCGTTGATCGTGCGTCGCGAGCCGGATGGCATACGCCGGTATGTTCACATCGGCAGCGGCAACTACAATTCGCGCACCGCGCGGCTCTACACGGACGTCGGACTCTTTACCTGCAGTCCCTCGATCGGCGCCGATGTGAGCGATCTGTTCAACTCGCTCACGGGAATCTCGCGGCAGCGGCTCTATCGCAAGCTGCTCGTCGCGCCGGCGAACATGCACGATCGTTTTCTGGAGCTGATCGAGCGCGAGACAACGCACGCACGCACTGGCGGAGTAGGACGCATCGTCGCGAAGATGAACTCACTCGTCGACGCGGCGGTGATCGATGCGCTCTACCGCGCGTCGCAGGCGGGAGTGGAGATCGACCTGATCGTCCGCGGTATCTGTTGCCTGCGGCCCGGAATTCCGGACGTGAGCGAGCGCATTCGCGTGCGCAGCATCATCGGGCGTTTTCTCGAGCATTCACGCGTGTGGCACTTCGGCAACAGCGGCGCCGACGAGTTCTTCATCGGATCGGCCGACTGGATGCCGCGCAATTTTCAGCGTCGAGTGGAAGCCGTCGCGCCTGTCGAAGCGCCGAGGCTGCAAGAGCGGCTGCGGAGTTTGCTGCGCACGTGTCTCGAGGACAACCGCCAGGCGTGGGAGCTGGACGCTGCGGGCAATTGGTCGCAGCGCAGGCCGGAGGGTGAAGAGTTCTCGACGCATGCGCGGCTGATTGCGCATTCGTGGGGAGAGGTGCCCGACGTGCCGGCGCGTGTGTCATCTGCGCAACCGCACGTGCTCGGCGACGACTAGCGTCCGAGCAACCTCGCGCTCAGCACGCAGTTCCTGTTGCACTCGTCGCTCAGATGGAACAACGTCACTCGTCGTAGCCCGACACGTCGTCGGACGACAACACCGCGCCGCTCGGCCCGACGATTTCCACCGGCACTCCCGCAATTTCAGCGAGCAGCTGTGACTTGCGATGCGCGCCCCACAACTCGAGACGCAGCGGACTCGCCCCGCGTGCAGGAACCGGCGTAATGCGAATCGCGCGCGGCATCCAGCGCACTTTGAGCGTCTCGACCGCGCCGACATGACCGCGATCGAAGCCATCGGCCACGCGGAGAATCGCGGACAGGCGACTGACTCCGTCGCGCAGCGGTTTGTCGAGCGTACCGAAGTTGCGGTGTTTTCTCTTAGGCGGAGAGCCGCGGTGATAGCGCGCCACGTTGGCGATCACGATCTGCTCCGCCGGTGTGATCCCCAGCAGTTCGGCGTGCACGATCAGGTGATACGAGTGCTTGTGATGCCGATCGTAATTGATGTGATAGCCGACATCGTGCAGCAGCGCAGCGTCGGCGAGCGTCGCTCGCTCGTCTGGCGTGCAGCCCAGTCGCGCACCGATGGCGTCGAACAATCGCAACGCGAGCTGTTGTACCTGCAGCGAGTGCGGCTTCTCGAAATGACAGCGGTCGGCGAATTCGACGACGGACCGCTCGCGCGCGGCACCAGGGTCGGCGACGACGGGCACCACGCGCGCCGCCTCGAGCAGCAGTCCTTCCCGAATGCCGTAGCGCGAGACTGACACTTCTTTCGCTTCGATACGTGCGAGCACTTCGGCCGCGACAGCGATGCCGGCGACGATGATGTCGGCGCGCTCGGGATTGAGGCCGGGCACGGCGCGTCGCTCGTCGGTTGGCATCGCGGCGAGCGCGTCGAGAATGTGCTCGACGTCGATACGAGGCACAGCGGTCGCATGCACGTTGCGTGCGGTAAAGATGCCGCGGCGCGAGAGATGGATGCCGGCGAGATTCGTGAACGTGCCTCCGGATCCGATGAGCTGTGCGCCGCGCCAGTCGCCGCGTGGCAGTACTTCCTTGAGCTCGCGACGCACGTCGCGTCGCAGGCGCGCGAGTGCCTTGTGCGTCGCGCCGTTCGCGAGATAGCGCTCGGTAGAACGCAGCGCGCCAAAGGGCAGGGAGACGAGATTGTCGAGCACACCGTCTGCGGCGAGCGCGAGCTCGAGCGATCCGCCGCCGATGTCCATTACAACCGTGCGCCCCTTGCCCAAGTCGAAGTGTGCGAGCGCGCTCAGGTAAGAGAGGCGCGCCTCGTCGGATCCGTCGATGACGCGAAGCTTGATGTTGGCTTCCTGCCGAACGCGCGCGATGAACTGGTCGGCGTTCGCCGCGTCGCGCACGGCGCTGGTGGCGACGGCATCGATGCGGTCCGCGCCGAGCTGTCGTGCGAGCGTCGCCATGCGCCCGATCGCTTCGGCGGCGGCCTGCATCGCGACGGTCCCGAGCACGCCCGTTTCATCGAGGTCGGCACCAAGACGCGGCGCGGCTTTCATTTCGTCGACGACGGTGATGCCACCTTCGGCCGTGACGTCAGCGACGATCTGCCGCACGGAATTGGAGCCAACGTCGATCGCGGCGATGCGCCTTACGGCGCCGTTGCCACGCGCGGGACGCGGATGCACTGCGAGGCGCGGCGGCGAGGTGGAAGTCATGACGCGAAATCTACCCCGGTATCATCCCGGGCGTGACGCGCTCAGGGTGCGCGTGCTCAGCCCGGCAGCGATACGTGCGAGGTGAACGTCCCGACACGCGGCTCTTCGGGACGCCCCGCATGCTTGATGTTCTTGCCTTCCGCGAGAAAGACGGCGTCCTCGGAGATATTCGTCGCGAGATCAGCGACGCGCTCGAGGTTGCGGCTCACGAGCAGATACTCGAGCGACGGATTGATCGTGCGTGCATCGGCCATCATGTGCGTGAGCAGAATACGGAACACCGACTCGTGCAGTGAATCGACTTGATCGTCGCGCGCACACACGTCGCGTCCCAGCGCGCCATCGGCTCTCAGGAATGCATCGATCGCATCGCTCAGCATCGCACGTGCGCGCCGCGCCATATCCTCGATCTCCGGATCAGGCGTGATGTTCGTGCGTTGCGAGATGAGACGCAGGGCCGCCTGCGCGATGTTGACCGCGTGGTCGCCGACGCGCTCGAGGTCACTCGTCACCTTGATCGTGGTGACGATGAAGCGAAGGTCGCGCGCCATGGGCTGCTGGAGCGCGAGTAGCTCGAGCGCCGCGGCCTCGATCTCGAGCTCCATCGTGTCGAGCTCGCGATCGGAGTCGATCACTGCCTCGGCCTTGCCGGCGTCCTGGGCGAGCAGCGCTTCAACCGACAGCTCGACGAGCGACTCCGCCTTCTCCGACATCGCGAGGAGTCGACGAT
>JBDUCR010000180.1:0-5152 GCA_040003345.1 bacterium | reverse complement strand
CCGTCGTCGCCGCGGCGTACAAACTTCCCGCCGAGACTGAAGCACAGCAGGCTGAGAAGGGCGCAAAGATCGATGACGCGCTCGTGCACGCTGCCGAAGTGCCGCTCGAGACGGCGCGCGCCTGCGCTGACGTGGCCGAACTCGCGCTCGCAGTGGCCGAGCGTGGGAACACGAACGCGGCAAGCGATGCCGGCGTCGCTGCATTGCTCGCCGAGGCGGGTTGTGTTGGCGCGAGTTACAACGTGCGCATCAACGTGTCGTCGCTGACGGACAAGTCGCGTGGTGCGGGCCTGGCCACCGAGGCGAACGAGCTCGTTACTCGCACGCGCGAGATCGTTCGCAAGACGACGGCGGTAGTGGAAAAAGCGTTGTCGTCCTGACCGTTGTCATCCCGCAGGAGCGAGCGAAGCGAGTGAGTGTCGGGATCTACTGTCGTGCCGATTATACCCGGCTACGTGCGCAACGAAAGCAGATCCCGACACTCGCTTCGCTCCTGCGGGATGACAGCACTCACTTTGCTCCTGCGGGATGACAGCACTCGCTATCGCTCCTGCGGGATGACATGGTACTCGCTTCGCTCCTGGGGACTGACAACGGGTTGTCAGCCCCCAGTCTTACCGTTACGGCACCGGCGCTGGATCCGGCGCGCTGTAGATCCCATTGAACAGCCACTTGAACGTTCCATGCGGCTGTCCGCGGAACGTGATCTCCGGCGCGAACATGTACAGCTTGCCCTTCCCGATGGACGCCTCGGCAGCTTCCACTGCGCCGTCGAGATACGCTTGTCCCCACGCCCAACCACTGCGTAGCGGAGTCGCAGTCGGGAACCACGCCAGCGGACGCACTCCCTTTTCCGCGGCATCGCTCCCAAGCTTGAACGCAGGACTGTTGTCATAGAAGACGTCGAGATCGCGCGGAAGTCCGGCGGAAATCGCCATCGTCGTATCGACCTGCACACGCAGCACCGAGCCGGGAACATAAAACTTGTCGTTGCTCAGATCGCGGTCCGCGCCCGCTGCGTTCTTCTCGACCAACGCGTTCGTCATCGGAAGACCGAGCTGCATGCCGATGTTCGCTGACGTTCCTACGGCGACGACAATTCCACCCGACTCGATGAACTGCTTGAGTTGCGGAACCGTCTTCGCAACCGTGTAACGACCCATGCGCTCACGGAACTCCGTCGGAATCGACGACGAATCAGGTCCCTGGAAATTGCCACCGCGACCCTGACCTTCGCGCGCTGGCACGGCGCCTGACGGAAGGATGATCACGTCATACTTGCTCGCGAGATTCCCAGCGTCGAGCGTCGGCGGATAGATCACGTCGAATGGAAACTCGAATTGCTCCAGCAACCACCGCGTGTGGCCAGACGGCATCGAGCCGCCGTATTGATCCCACAGCGCGACGCGCATCGAGTGCAGCTTGCGCGCGTCAGCGGCCGGCGGCGTCGACACACCCTCGACTGCTACTCCCTTGGTGCGCGCTACATCCTTGAGCATCGACGTCGACGCCGGAGTCGCCGCGATGTAGAACGTTCCCGCTGGATAGCCGTGACTACCGGCCTGCATCGGTGAACGCAGCACATACACGTCAGCATTCGCCTTGAGCGCGCGATTCACCACGACGAATGCGTCGTTGATCTGATGACTCACAAGGTAGCCAACCGGATTCGCTGGGCCGGCAATCGCAATCGGCGCGGGACTCGCAAGGCCCTTGATCCGCTCGAACGGTCCATCGAACCCTTCGAGAATTCGATCGAACTTCACGCCCATCTGGAATGCGAGCGTGTAACCAGCGTTGTCGTACGGCCGCTTCGGCGGACCACCGGGATACGCGAAGTCGTTCGGATGATCCTGCGGCTCGAACATGTCGAGCACGTGCGGACGAAAGGCCTGCGCCGATTTCACGACGTACGAGCCCGCCGGATACTGCTTGCCCTGAACTGCGAATGGTGCCGTCGCGCGATTCACGATCACGCCAACGTGCAACAGCGAGTTGATGAACTTCGTCGCCGTCGGGAAATCAGGCTGGTCACTCGGCAAAATATAGCCGCGTGGATCACGCAGTTCCGGTGCGTGCAACACCTCGTTGTAGTACTTGACGTCTGCGCCGCGACCGAACTGGAAAATCGGATCGCCGACCGCACCACCGGCTGGCGCCGCGGGCGCACCCGCTACAGCGACACCACCCGCACCGCCACGACGTCCACCGCCACCAGCCACCGCACCACCTGCATCAGCTTCAATCTTCTTCTTCACCGCATCGATGCGACTCGGGCTCGCCGTCCACGTATCTCGGCTCCCACGATCGATCGAGTTGCGACCCATGCGCCAGAAGTTGAAGAGCAGGTTCTCGCGCTCGCGCGACGCGATGTCCAGCACTGCCCGATTCGCCGTCAGCGAATATTCGATTGACTGCCTGAAGTGCCAGCGTTGCGGCGCGATCGGATACGGAAGATCGGCACGTGGCAGCTGTTGTTCCGGAATGAAGGGAATGTTCTGCGGTGTCGGATTACCGATGGCTTCCGTGAGCAGTCCGATCTGATTGTGGAAATACACCGTTGTGCGCAGACCACCGTTCCACCACGTCGAATAACTCGAGCCGGAGCGCATCGTCACACCTGGCTTGCCCTCAGCTTCGAACCGCGAGTGCATCGACGCGGCAACGAGATCCAGCTCGACCGGAATGAGGGGATCAAAGTTGAAGTTGAACGGGTCGCGGAACGGAGGCGCGAACATCACCGTGCCTGCCGGTCCGGTCTGATGATGATTGTAGACGATCTGCGGAAACCAGTCCCAGTAGAGAACGTGATTGACGTTCTGCGTCTCAGGCTGATTGGAGATGTAGAAGTCGCGGTTGTCGTCGTGGCCGATGTACTTCTGATAGAGCCGCGGAATATTCATGTTCCGCTTGAGCGTGTCCGCGTCCTTCATGTACCAGTTGGAGACGAGCTCCATGCCATCGGGATTCGCGTGCACCGCGAGAATGATGCAGTCATTGAGAAACCGCATCGTTTCCGGATCGTTCTTGCTGATCAGTTGATACACGGTCTCGATGAGCTGCGCAGCGCCGAGTACTTCAGTGGCGTGGAGTCCGCCGTCGATCCAGACGACCGCTTTCCCCTCGCGCGCCAACGCGTGCGCCTCGTCTTCACTTACGCCCTCGGCAAATGCGAGCTTGCGCGAGACCTCCTTGTAGTGATCCAGCTTCGCGAGATTTGCCGGCGACGAGATGACCGCCATGAGCTGCGTGCGCCCTTCGGCCGTCTTGCCGATCTCGACGAGCTTCATGCGGTTCGACTCTTTCGCGAGCTTGCGCCAGTACGCCTCGAACTGCGTGTAGTTCGCGAGCTTGTAGTCGTCACCGATGTTGAAGCCGAATTGCTGCTTCGGCGAAGTGATCGCGCCCTGCGCGCGCGCAACCGAAACGTGCAGCGCGAGTGCGCCGGCGATCGCGAGACCGATCGTGTAGCGCCGGCGTGCCGAGGTAATAGATCCCAACATGCTCTCTCCGTGTGTGCCTGTCAGCGGCGCAAGGCTGGAGCGCGCCGCGCTGTGGAACGGTGGGATTTTACCGTTCTGATGTAGTCAACGCGAGCGAGGCAATGTTCGTTGTGGGCTGTCGATAGCCTCGAGGATGGCGGCTTCGACGACATCAAACGCTCTGAACTGCTCTTCTACCGCAGAGGTCGCAGAGGGCCGCAGAGGAAACCATGAGGAGCATTGCGCGACGTCTTTAGTGTAGTCCTCTGCGTTCCTCTGCGATCCTCTGCGGTAAAATTGCTTTTCCGTAGTTCCGCGTTTGCACAAAGCAGGCGTTGCACAAAGCAAAAGGCCAGCTCCTCACTCACGGAAGCCAGCCCTGTCTTCAACTCTCAGTTTTCTTCCCCCTCATCGCAATCGCTCTTGCAGAGCCAGCGCGCGGGAAGCCTACGCCGCCGTCAACACACGATTCCCGCTGTCCGTGATCGCCACCGTATGCTCGAAGTGCGCCGACCGCGATCCATCCACCGTCACGATCGTCCACTTGTCGGGTAGCGTGCGCGTCGCCGGCCCACCGATGTTTACCATCGGCTCGATCGCCAGCGTGAGACCGGGCACGAGCTTCAATCCACGCTTCGGTTTGCCATAGTTCGGCACTTGCGGCTCCTCATGAAACTCGACGCCAATGCCATGGCCGACGAGATCACGCACCACACTGAAGCCAGCGTGCTCGACGACGCTCTGCACCGCGGCGCCGATGTCGCCGAGATGATTGCCTGGCACGGCAGCCGCGATGCCAGCGGCGAGTGCGCGCTCGGTCGTCTGCAACAGACGCGTGGTCACATCGTCCACCGCGCCGACCGGTACAGTCGTGGCCGAATCGGTAAAGTATCCTTGATATCCAACGCCGACGTCGATCGAAATGATGTCGCCGTCCTTGAGCACACGCTTCTTCGACGGAATGCCGTGCACGATTTCCTGGTTGATCGACGTACAGAGCGTGCCCGGAAATCCGTACAGTCCCTTGAACGCCGGCGTCGCACCGGCATGGCTGCGGATGAATGCTTCGGCGATGGCGTCGAGCTCCTGCGTCGAGATTCCTGCGCGCACTTCGCGCCGAAGCATTTGCACCGTGGCCGCGAGAATCTTTCCGCCCTCGGCCATCATCTCGATTTCGCGTACGCTCTTGAGCTGAATCATCGGTACCTCACGCATTCGATCAGGACGTCAACACGCCGAGGGCACGCGCGGTGACGTCCTGCACTGGGCCCACCGCGTCGATCACGGCGACCTTGGCTCCGTGCTCACGATACCAGTCTAGCACCGGCGCCGTCTGTTTCTGATAGACCGCGAGACGATTGCGGATTGCCTCCGGCTCGTCGTCCTTGCGCCGGATGAGCGTACCGCCGTCCTTGTCGCACCTGGAGTCGGGCTCGCGGCCCGTGTAGGGCGTCTGACATGTGTCGCACACCGTGCGGCCAGCCAGTCGACGAACGATCTCGTCGTCGTCGATCTCGAACGCGAGCACCGCATCGACCTTCGTCCCCAGCTCGTCCACGACGGAGCTGAGTCCCTCGGCCTGCGGAATCGTGCGTACGACGCCGTCGAGCAGCACGCCGTTGGCCGCACGCGGCTCGCTGAGCGCCTGCTTGATGATGCCGAGGATGACG
>JBDUCR010000247.1:0-17455 GCA_040003345.1 bacterium | reverse complement strand
AGCCGGTACTCGTCTGGGAGACCGAGCTTCACCAGACTGCGCGCGAAGCCCGCGCCGCCCCACGCGACGATGTCCTTTCCAGGCTCGCGCTTGAGTTGCGCGATGTCGTCCGCTAAAGCGCCCGACATCACGCGCGCCTCCTTCCAACTCAGTTCGTTCTTTGCGATCGTGGCTGCATCGAGCGGCGGCTCATTCCTGGTGTCCTTCGCGGTGTTCGCCTCCTTCGTCTGCGCCGTCTCGCGCGACAGGTGCGAGGTGATCGATTGGTCGTGTGAGAAGACCACCTTCGGGATCTGGTTCATCAGCGGGGCGTACACCTCGGTTGAGGAGGGCCAGTGCGACGCCATGTCCCGGAAGGTCTTGGCGCCCATGATGTGGACGCCCGTCTCACGCATCGTCTGCAACGTCCACTCCGCCGATCCCTCGTCCATACTGCTGAAAATCCAGTCGCTTTCGCCGTTCACTCCAGAAACGAATGCATCCACCGAGATCGACATCTTAAGAATCAGCTTTCTCATCGTGACACTCCTCTATGAGATTCGTGCGCCGTCTATGCAACCGGCGCGCCAATGACCTCGCGTTTGGTGTCGTTCGCCGATCTCCTAAACGACGCCAAGACGCACCCACACGGAGGACTGCCTGAGAATCAACGATCACTCTCCGGCCGGACAGCGTAGTGACAGCAACGCGAGCTACGTTTCTCGAACGCGTCGAGCCACGAGGGCTCTGCCAAGCCTTACACATGACACATCATTCTTGAGATCACTATTCCGTTCGTTCGTTCTCGCGACGGCGATCGTCTGCGTCGGATGGCTCCCTCTCGTTGCACAAGGCACCAACACTGGCGAAATCCGTGGACGCATCGTCGATGGTGCGAGCAAGGCGCCTATTGCCGCAGCCACCGTAGATGTCATGGCCGTTGGCTCCGCAGTCTCGCTCGCACGCGCGACCTCCAGCGTCGATGGAACGTTCCGTGTCCCAGGCCTCAAGCCGGGTCGCTACCACCTTCAAGTCCATCGGCTCGGCTTCACGCCGTGGGATGGTCCATCCGTCATCGTCGCCGCATCGAGCGTCGACGTTGGAACCGTGGCACTCACTGCAGCCCCGCTCGAGCTGCAATCCGTCGCAGTAACCGACAAACGTGCCGACGTGCAGCTGGCTCCGGATCGCAATACATATGTGGTGCGTGACATGCCAGCCGCGAAGGGAGGTAGCGCGCTCGACGTCCTCCGTAGCGTGCCAGCCGTGGATGTCGACATCGACAACGTGGTCAGCCTGCGCGGCAATTCCGGCGTTACGATCCAGATCAACGGTCGCCCCAGTCCGCTCAAGCCGGCGCAGCTCGGCGACTTCCTCGCACAGTTGCCCGCCGACATGGTGGACAAGGTGGAGATTATTCCCAATCCATCGGCGCGCGATGATCCGACGGGCGTCGCCGGCATCATCAACATCGCCCTGAAGGAGGAGGTGGACGTCGGCACGAGTGGTGGTGCAACGCTGGCGGGTGCCACCACCGGGCAAGCGAATGCGGGCCTGAACGTCGGGTATGACCACAAGGGGCTATCGCTTTTCGGCAGCTATGGTTTCCTGCGCGACCGGCGTCCACGGAGTGAGGCGATCTTTCGGGAGGACGATTACAGCACACCACTCACGTACCTCGACGAGTACTCGACCCGACTTCAGGCCCGGCAGATTCATACCCTCACGGGAAGTCTGGGATACAAGCTCACCAGCCACGATGATCTTTCTCTCGACCTGCTCGGCAGCTCACGTCATGATGACGAGTCCAGCGGTTTTACTTACCGCGCACTCAACGCCAATCACGTACTCACTGGTCTAAGCAACCGCTTGAGCTCCGGGACGAATCAGGAGAACGACTTCGACGGAACACTCGCGCTCAAGCATGCCTTCATGAATAAAGGGCACAAGCTTTCCGCTGAGCTGCGCGCGGTGCGTCACTCGGAGGGCGGTCCGAGCGCTATCGATTCTCATGCGCTGTCATTGGATGGAGCGCTCCTTGGCACCACCGATCAGGAGACGCAGCAGAACCTCGAGCGACCACAGGAGAATTCGATCAAGGTTGATTACGTGCGTCCCATCGCGACTGCACTGCGACTCGAGGCCGGCTACAAGGGCGCGTTCGATCACTTTCACACGGCGCTCGATTTGCGCGCGTTCGACGCTGCGAGCGGCACATACGTGCTCGACCCGAACCGCACGAGCGACTTCCAATATCAGCAGGACGTCAATGCGGGATATGGGATGTTCACCGGGCAACAGGGCAAGCTTCAGTTCCAGGCTGGCCTGCGGGTGGAGCACGCGTCGACGCAGTTTCGCGTAGCGTCAGTGACCACGCCCTTTGACAACTCATACAACAGCGTCTTCCCGAGTGGCCTCGTTGCGTATGGCATCGACGACGCCACGCAGGTGAAGCTCAGCTACTCTGCGCGAATCAGGCGCCCCGATGATGCAGACCAGCTGGACCCGATTCCCCACTATGCGGATCCGCTGAACCTGTCTCGCGGAAATCCCTTCCTCAAGCCGGAGCATACCCGCGCGTTCGAGTTGGGCGTGCAACATGCGATGGGAAAGACGACGCTCCAGGTAACGCCGTTCTTCCGTCGCACGCTTGACGCAGTGCGGACACTTCGGACTATCGACAGCGCGGGCGTCACGACGCGCACGTTCGCCAACGTCGCGACGAGCGATGCGTATGGCGGTGACGCCACGCTCGCGGTTAGTGGAACGCGGCTCAATGGCTTCGTCGGAACTAGCGCATTCCGCCAGATGAGCAACGCCAGCAACGTCGCTCCCGATCTCTCGATCCGCACCTTCGGATGGAGGGCGCGCGCGAATGCTGCGTACCGTGTGTCGAAAACGGTGGACGTGCAGGCGCTGTTTTCCTATCAGGCGGCGATGACGGTGGAACAGGGCACGAATGCGAGCCGCATGCAGTTCAACCTGGCGGCGCGGCAAAAGCTCATGCAGGATCAGTTGAGCTTGACCTTGCGTGTCATCGACCCGTTCAATACTTCGCATGAGCGTGGCACGACGGTGGACCCTCGCTTTTTTCAGACGTCCGATCGGTCCCGGGCGATTCGTGGACTGTTGCTCAGCGCTGGATGGACGTTTGGAAAGCCGGACAAAGGCAGCGACAAGATCGACTTGAGCGGAGATGGAGCACCGCCTTGAGGAGAGCATTCGAGAGCCGGAACATGAGGCGATGATCGCGCCTGCACATCGCAGTACGCCACGACTTTTGGGCATCCATTCTTCGCCTTAAGACGGAACCCTTGTCCGACCTCACGACTGGCTTGACCACGTTGGCGATGCTCGACGGGACACCGCCGCACCTCCGAGTCACGTGGATCGCCTGGGATAGTCCTTTTCGCGCAACAGACCTTCGCGTGGGCGATCGCATCATCGCGATCAACGGTGCCGCGATCCGATGTCCGCTGGATCCGGCCGAGCGTTCGAAATTCATCGACCGCACAGTTGGAGGTGGCAGCGAACCGCAAGGATGGACAGCTGCCGGACTCAGCGCCGGCGCGCGGATCTTACTCACGGTTCGCCGTCGGTCGCGGCCGATCGGCTGGACAGAGCTTACCGTCAGTGCCCCGCTCGCCGAGACGACAGGATATCGAGATACTAACAACAGGATCGTCTACGGCAGTGGCGGACCTGACACGATGTCGTACGACAGCTTCTCCGACTCGTGGATGAACTGGTATGAGAACCGCATGTTGCCGGCGCTTCGGCGAGCTCTCGACGCCGACCAACACACTGCGACATTCGTGACACGAGTCGAGTGGAAGCAGCTCGCGCCCCAGAATGATCGCGTTGCGTACGCGACTGACCATTACCCTGGGCCGTGGTCGCGTGGATTGAAGGCCGACTTCGATGCCGCCATGATCGAATGCGAGGGCGCGAAGGTGGAGTTGCCGGCTGGTGCATTGGACTTCCGTCGCCGCGGGGAAGAGTTAGCCGCGGAGACACGGTCGAAAGCGCAATCGGCATGGGACGCGGCTAAGGCATCGGTTGCGTCAGAGACAATCCCGCCCTTCCCTGCCATCAGTCCCGTGCGTGGCGACATCCGTCCCGTCGTCGGCAAGTACGTCGTGCTTCCCGCAATCGGCAACAGCGGCTGGGTGAGCGAAGCCGGCCACGGTTGGTTCGCTGCCGGAAGTGAAAACGACGGCTGGTATTTTCTCGATGCAGAGTCTGGCGCCGCGCAAGCCATGCTGCGCGCACGCCAGCGTTTTGGACGCATGGTCGACCCCAACGTGCGCGCCGAATTCGAGTTCATCGCACGAATCACCAACGACTCTCGGCTCGTCGTCGTTGGCGCACACGCGCACTTCGGTCTCGTCGCCGACGCGATCGCGGCGCTCGTCGGCAGCACGATGTTCGTCGACCTCCGCAGTCGCAACGGCGACCAGGTTCCGTTCGCGGGCGAAGACGCATACATCGACAACGATCCGCAGCTACCGCCGAACGATGCACCGCCAGCCGCCATTCTCTCCGCAATGATCGACGCAATCAAACTCGGCGACATTGCGCTCTGGCGCGCGCTGCATGCCGACTGGTCCATCGAGCTCAATGAGCAAGGCCGCCGCGTGATCTATCCGCACACGAGTCCGCCCGACGATTCGAACTTCGAGGAATCCAAGCGTTCGATGAATGGGCGTGTGCTGGACGCGCGTGTCGCGTGGACCGACAATCCCCAGGTCGTCGCCGACGGATCGCGGTTTCCCGGCGCGTTACACATTGAAGAGTGCGTCGCGGAGATCGATCACGTCGGCACCTTCGATGGTGACGTTCGCGTATTCGCCGACGTGACCGTCCGTCGCCATTGGCGGCTGCAGCGCGTCGACGGCGGACCATGGCGCATCGCAAGCGCGCAACCCATTTGAGCCGAGGGGTACACACAAGTGGGTGACTATCGCGCACGATGGACCGAGCTGAATGCGCAGCTCGACGCCCGTCGTAAAGAGATCTCCCTTCCGCTCGCCGAAGGCATTAGCCGTCGCGTAGCCGATGTCGGTGCGGCGCGACAAGCGGCGCTCGACGAGATCACCACAACCATACGCAGCACGAGTCAGGATCCCGTCGCGCGCGAGCTGTCGAACAAGACGCAGGATGCGATGGCCAAAGTGGTCGTGCCAATGGCTGCTGCCTGCAACTTGCTGACGAAGGACGATGCCGCGACACTCGAGGACTGGCTCGAGGCCTGTTCGACGCAGGATTCGAAGTTCTTCAAGTCACTCGACGCGATGGGCCTTGGTGATATCCGAGACGAGATGCTCGAGATCCGCAAAGGGCTCGACGATCTGATCAAGATTCTCGATGCGAAGTGGTCGCGCATGTCGGAGGAGAATCAGCGGCTGGAGCAGATCGAACAGGCCGCGAGCTCCGAGTTGAACAAGATCGTGCAGCGAGCGTTGGCCGATGGCACTGACGCGACCGGCAAAGTCGGCGTGTATTCGCAGAAGGTGCTCGAGCCGTTCATGAAGTTTGGCGATTTCGTAGGGGACGCCGTTGTGTATCTGGCTATCGAAGCCGGCGTACCGGAGTCCGTTGCAAAGCTGATTCCGAAGATCTCACTCATTGGGAAAGACACATTCCAGGGTGCAAAAGATCTCGGCATTCCCGCGGGCGACGTCTCGAAGGCACTGGCGTTCCTCGCGCGCGATCCAGGAATGGCGGTCACCGAGACGCTGCAAAAAGTCGGTGGCTCGGAGTTCGAGATGCTCTGCGGTGCGCTCGTGCTGTATTACAAGAACGTCGTTCCGACGTTGGTGGCCGAGTATCGCCGCCAGATCGATGTGTATCAGGCTGCGCTACCGAATCAGGGAAGCGTTCTCGTCTCGCTGTCGCAGACGCGCGCCGACGTCGATGCGTTCCTCAAGAACGCGGGCATGGAAAAGCTGCAGGCGTTGTACGAAAAAGCACTTCGCGCGCTGGACGATTGGGTGAATGGCCAGCCGACGCCCGGTCTCAACGCCGATGCGGCTGAGTTCCGGGTGCAGGCAAAAGGAATGTTCGACGCTCGATTCAATAATGCGACGAGGAGTTTCGAGGAGTTTGTCCGCGCGAACAAGGGACGGTTCGTCGGCACGATTGAAAAAGAGACCGAGACCGCGCTCCTCTGGACCGACATCTGGATCGACCGCACGCGCGGCATCGCGAACCTCGGGATGGATGCGCGACTGAAGGAATGGCGAGAGAATACTCTGGCCATCACCGACAAGTTCGACAGTGCGTCACAGCAAGTCCGTCAACAGTTGATCGGACTCCCGATCGGCCTCCAGGAAAAGCTTCTTCGACGATTCGACGAGGTGTTCAGCTCCATGCGCGATAAGCTCGGCGCCGCAATACAACCGTCGGTCGCCGCGCTCGAGCAAGCCGCTCCGGCAGTGGCATCCGACCAGATCACTCGCGATCTCGATCGATCGCGCCTTCGGGAGCGCTTGTACGCCTGAGCCATCGCAGCGATCGGGAACGGGAGCAGCACCGTGCAACCAATTGCGCGTGGGAACGTTTCCGCGTGCCAGTACGAGGCAATAGTCGCGACGGTATTTGAGATGCCTTCACTCGGCGACCGTCTTGAAGTATTGCGAACTCGATGCATGTGATACGTGGCGCGATTCAGAGCGAAGCAACGGCGCGGCTCTGCCGCCGCAAATGTGGATGGGCACCTGCACGTCGCGGTCACCGCGAATAACCAATGCAGGGAGGTCAGTGGCACACAGTTCGGCGCGCAGATCAGTGGTAAGCCGGCAAGGAACACATCCACGGCGGCCGTGACGCCGGGCGTGCGTCGCCGCGACCAGTCAGCGAGCGAGTGCGACGCATGGAGCCGACTTCCGGACAACCTACGTGCGAGGCGTGTCTTGATGGTAAAGCGCCTGCACTCGTCCCGACGTGAGCGTCCAAACGGTCGACGTCATGAGATCGCCAGGAAGCGCGTGACCTTTCCAATCATGGGTTGCTTTCACATGCGCTCGGACGAGAGTGACGGTCTGGCTCAACTGAATGACTTCGATGACTTGGACGGAGATCGAGGTGATGTGATAGTTGTCCAGTCCCTTCAGGATCTCCGCCCTCTTGGTCTCGCCACCAGAATCAACGTTGAGAAATGACGGCGCGAGCAGCGATGAGAGCTGGGAGCGTGAATGCAGTCGATACGCCTCCCAGAGTGCATGCTCCGACCGCGCTATCGTTGAATCCGTCGCTGAATCAATCGTGGTCGTGTTTCGCTGCGTGGTTGCCGGATCGTCGTGGCGATTTCCGGAAGCATACGTTCGAACACTTTCGAACGAGTCGGTGTGAAGCGAACTCCGAGTGCTCAACGCGGCGAGGCAGAACAGTGTGCAGAGAGTCAGGTTCATTGGCCTTCTCGGCTGATCGGGGAGCTCAAGGATAACGCGGTTTTCACATATCGGGATCGGCTCGCTGTCACATCCGCGGGGCCTTCGTCCGTCATCTCATTGGGTAACGACAACTCCTTTCCTGGGACGACGACAATGAGAGTCAAATCGGTTGCGTACTGGACGACGACGGCGCTGGTGGTGTTTGCCATGATGTCCGGAGGCATCGCGGAGCTGCTGCGTCTTCCCGCGAACGTCGAGGGCATGGTCCACCTCGGCTATCCGGTGTACTTCGTCACGATCATCGGAACATGGAAAGTTCTCGGCGCAGTTGCGCTCGTGTTGCCGGGCTTTGGGCGTCTCAAGGAATGGGCGTACGCGGGTATCGTCTTCAATATGACCGGAGCCGCCGCGTCTCATATCGCCGTAAATGATGCCCGCTGGCATATCGCGGCGACGTTGACGATCGCAGCGTTGGCATTGGCCTCGTGGGCCCTCCGGCCGGAGAGTCGGAGCCTCGGCGATCCGACAGGTTGGTGGCGCAGGCGAGTCGCCGAGGTCCGCCGAGGTTCGGTGCGAGTGGCTCACAGCAGCATGACACCGCGAACGGGCTCGACGCGTTAGCGGAAATCGGCCCGAGGGCGAGGACGATGCGGAGCGTGCTGCTGCGCGGTTGTTACGAAGAAGATTTTACCGGCGCGTACGTCACCGCAACGACGTCGCCAAAGGCCTTCGTATCGAGGCGCTTCAACGTGGCCTTGTTCTTCTCTCCAAAGAGCCGCTTGCCTCGTCCAAGGACGACAGGGTAGACGAGCAATCGAATCTCGTCAACGAGGTCGTGGTCAAGCAGCGTCTGCACAAGCGAAGCGCTACCACCGATCAGGATGTCTTGACCTTGTTGTTGTTTCAGTAGCTCGACGTCCTTGGCAATGTTTCCCTTGAGCAGATGCGAATTGTTCCACTCGACTCTCTCCAGCGTCGTCGAGACGACATACTTGCGCAAATTATTTATGCGATCGGCAAAGCCCGTATCGTCAGTTCTGGATGGCCAAGCGGACGCGAACAATTCGTAGGTCACTCTCCCTAGCAACAGGGCGTCACTCGTGAACAGCTCGTCGTTTTTGTACTTGCTGATCTCGTCGTTCCAAAACGCGAATGACCAATCCTGAGGCGCTTCGATGACGCCGTCGAGAGTCTGGAATAGTGATGCAACCACTTTCCTCATATTCATGCTCCAGTAGCGGTGGACGTCTATTCTGCCTTATGCAGCCCGAGCTCGTACGTTGGACGTCGATCCACGGAACATGTAGCGCCAATCTACAGGCTGCTGTAGGACCATTTTTCGTCGCGAGCGCGTCGCCGAAAGTACTGACGTGATGCGATGATGCTACGGAGCTTTGCGCGCGGGAACACCGAGATACACGAGCGCTCCGCCTTTCTCCACACTGGGCGTGGAGTTCAGATAGAGCACCACCGCCGCCTCCGGTGAAATGGCGTCGAACTGCTTGATGCCGTAGACGTCCGTGACGTAACCCAGCCGTCCACCGGCAGCGACATACTCGCCGCGTCGCACCTGCGGCACGAAGGTCCCGGCTTGGTCGCTGTTCACGTACAGCATTCGTTCGATGTACACCGCATTGGTCATGAGTGTGACGGTGCGGTGCAGCATGCCGAGCTGGCCCATGACATTCAATGTGCCATCGACGAGGAGCATCATGTCCTCGGCGGTATACGTGCCGGCACGACCCGCGTCCACAGTGATGGTCGGTTTGCCGAGCGCCATTGCTTGCGTAGGAAGCAGATTGGCGGTGGCCGGCGTCAGTCCTGCAGCGGCGAACTGCAGGAGATAGTTGATTCCGAACGCGCGCAACATCGTGTGGGTGATCGAGTCGCGCGAGGCTTCTCCCGTGCGAATCCAATACGCATAGGGTCGTTGGTCCTCGTCCAGATCGCCGCCGTGGTAGTCAACGACATAGTCCGCGCGCATCAGGACTTCGTGGGTGAGCACGTACGCAGCGCGCTCACTCTGGGTGCCGTCAACGCGGCCTGGGAACATTCGATTCATGTTCTTCCCGTCGACCGGATTGAGATGCGGGACCAAGTGTGCGAATGACGCGACATTCACTACCGGAATGATGATCACACGTCCGGCAATGCCGCTTGGGTCGAGGAGGCTGGCGACCCGCTGTAACGCCACGATGCCACCGAA
Source organism: bacterium (assembly GCA_040003345.1). Taxonomy (GTDB): domain Bacteria; phylum Gemmatimonadota; class Gemmatimonadetes; order Gemmatimonadales; family Gemmatimonadaceae; genus AG11. The sequence goes on along the minus strand of JBDUCR010000247.1, from coordinate 7,876 downwards.
TTCGGTACCGTGGAGGCCCGCAATCAGTGCGAGCGTGGGACCTGGCCGCGCGCCATTGATGACGATGACGGGAATGTCGTAGCCCGCATCCACACCGGCAGGAACGGGCAACGCGCCGCGTGCGACCATGCCCGAGCGCGCATCGGCCGTCCCGATGGCGAAGGCCCGTACGACACCGACAGCATCTGAGCGCTCTGCACGCAGCGAATCACGCCGCGCACCTTGGGCCAGAGCAGGAACAGAAGAGAGGATCAGCGCTAACACGAGCGGACTAGCGCAAGGAATGACGTTTGAGCGCATGGCGAAATTGATGAGGCACGTCGTGGCGGGCCCGCCGGCACCTCATGCGTCGGCCGCCCGACATAGGATTCACGAAAATAGGCCTGCTCGCAAGCGCCATTTCCGTGTACCATGCCAGACCATTCAGTACTGCGCGAGTAGCTCCTCGAGGACGCGCACAGCCCGACGAAGCTCGGCTGGAGCGGCTGAAGAGTAGCCGAGCACCAAGCCCGGCCCCGGGGGTGTGCCCATGTATAGCGGTGCGAGCGCGCGCAGCTCCACGCCCTTGGTCGCTGCCTGATTTACGATGGTATCTTCGCTGCAGGATGTCGGAAGCCAGCCGGTCACGTGCATGCCTGTATCAGAGGGACCAAGCTCGAGACGATCACCTAAGCGCTCCGCCAACGCGGCAATGAGCGCATCGCGGCGCTCCCGATAGAGCGCGCGCATCTGACGGATATGCGCTGTGAAATGCCCCTCGACAAGAAAGTCCGTCAGTGTTGCCTGTGAGAAGGTGGGTGCATGCCCCTCCTGGAGCGCGCGAGCGGTGACGAACGCGTCGACGAGCGCCGGTGGAACGACCAGATACGCGAGCCGTAGCGATGGAAAGAGAATTTTGTTGAACGTTCCTGTGTAGATTACATGCCCAGTCTGGTCGAGTCCCTGCACCGCGGCGAGCGGACGTCCCGCATAGCGGAACTCGCTGTCATAATCATCTTCGAGGATCCATGCTCCCGCAGCACGGGCCCAAGCGAGCAGCGCGAGGCGGCGCTCGAGGCTCATGGTGACGCCAAGCGGATATTGATGCGACGGTGTGACGTAAGCGAGTCGAGCCTTCGGAGCGAGTGCTATTCCCACGTCAACTCGCATCCCACTTCCGTCCACGGGGATGGGGACCACATCGACGCCGGCAGCGATCAGCGCAGCGCGCGCATACCTGTAGCCAGGCTCCTCATACCACGCTTGTTCTCCTGGGTCCAGCAGAAGGCTTGCAGTGAGATCCACCGCCTGCTGGGTGCTCGTGACGATAATGACCTGCTGCCATTCGCAGCGCACGCCGCGGGCAGACTTCAGGTAACTCGCGACGGCTTCGCGCAGGGGGCGGTAGCCCGCGGGGTCGCCATATCCGAGAAGCTGGCGACCATCGCGACGACTGCAGCGCGCGAGTAGCCGATGCCATGTCGCGTACGGAAACGAATCGAGGGCGGGCATACATGGAATGAGTGCGCGAGCGACGGCTGGCTCGAGGCCGAGCGCGGTCGTCGCAACACGTTGTCCGAAGCGAGATAGTCGTTGCTCAGCATCATGCCCGCCGGAGTTGGACGCTCCGATTTTCTGCGTGCGCGGCGCGCGACCGCGCGGCCGGACTGACCTGGGCAAGCGCACATGATCAGGCACGGCGATGCTGACGAATGTCCCAGCCCCAACCTGCCGCACCACGAGCCCCTCGGCCTGTAGTTGCGTGATTGCGTTTTCCACGGTGACACGAGAGCACCCAAGATCGCGGGCGAGCGTTCTGGCCGAAGGCAGTCGGTGACCCGCGCTCAGCGTGCCGTCGAGAATTGCACCGCGAAGCCGAGAGTAGAGTCGTCGATACAGCGGTATTCGGGAATCATCCTGGATTCCGTCCAGCAACGGAACGAGTGCTCCAGCAGCTCGGCTCACCATGGCGCGACTTTCGACGCCGGTGAAAACACGCACCGCGAAATTGGACTTATACGTATCATCAGAATGGATCTTCTCATAGGGCCACTTTTGATCGAATATGATGAGACTTACGCGGCAACGCCAGACCACGATTTCATCCCACTTTCCCTGCAGGGTCTCATGATATCCACAACGCAGACAACCGAAGTTGCAGACGCGCCCGGTCGCGCGGTAACACACTCGTTCGTACTCGAGCATCCCGCAGCAGATCCTGCAACGGCCCAACGTCACTTTGCGGCGAAGCTGGCGGTGGAGACCGATCCGTCTGACGTACACACGGATCTGGAGCGCGCACATCCTGGCATCGTCGTCTTCGATGTCCGCTCCAAGGAGCAGTACGCAGAATGTCATGTCCCCGGTGCGTTGAGTCTTCCGCACCGCACCATCACAGCCGAGAGCACTGCCGCACTTTCGCGCGATGTCGTGGTGGTGGTCTACTGCTGGGGGCCGGCTTGCAATGCCGCATGCAAGGCAGCGATGCGTTTCGGTGCGCTGGGCTTTCGCGTTAAGGAGATGATCGGTGGGATCGAGTACTGGCGTCGCGAAGGATTCTCTGTGGAAGGAACGCTGGGAGACAACGCGCCGCTGGTGGGTTGATGACACGAGCGGTGGACCAGACGCGCCGCATCACGCGGGCTGCGTCGCCTGCGCGAATAAAATAAGTTGCACTGGCCACGCACGCCGGACTGCCGGTGCAGCGATGGAATGCGGACAAGCGATATCTTCGTGCGCTCGCCGCGAATGGAGTACCGATCGTGCAAACGGCATGGGTCGCTCGACGAGCCGCGTTTCCGTGGTATGGCCCAGTGCGGACATGTGCACGTTCAGCCTTTCGTGGCGTTGATCGAGCCAGCGCTTTTTCTTGGCAGACCCGAAGCCAATAGATTGGCGGACGCGCTCGTCGCACGACTGCAATGAATGCGATCTGCTGAACCCTTGCTATGAGAACGACTGATGGACAACTCGATCGACCCCGCGGCTAAGGACGTCGCCAGCGGGTCGCGACACCGAGCGCTGCACACATCGCGCTTCAATCTGATCGCGACGTTACTGCATCACCTCGATGCCGAGTTGGAGATCTCGGAGACCGGTGGGTACGCGGCGCTCAGCCAAATGCTCGGTGCAATCGTGCCGGCGGGGTGGCCGCCGGGCCTCTACGACACCGACGCGATGCGCTATTTTCGCGATTGCCTGTCTCGCGACGGTGACGATGCGGTGGGTTGGTACGGCTGGTACGTGGTGACGAGACCTACCGACACGACGCCCGCCACGCTCGTCGCCTCGGCAGGATATTTCGGGCCGCCACAGGAGGGCATCGTGGAGATTGGCTATTCGGTCGTCGAGCAGTTTCGTGGCCGAGGGATCGCGACGGAAGCGATCGGAGCGCTTCGTGATGCGGCGCTCACTGTTCCTGGGGTGCGCTGCGTTGTGGCTCACACTGCGCGCGACAACATGGCCTCGCAGCGCGCGCTCGAGCGTGCGGGCTTCACGCCTACCGAGCGTGAAGAAATGGAGCCGATGCTGCGGTTCGAATGCTGGAGTCAGAATCGTAATTAGACGATGCGGTGCGCGTCTCCAGTTCATGCTGCGTCCGCGATGAGGCCCATGAAGGCGCGGACGTGTACCTCACAGCAGCCGCATTTCGCGCGGCGGCCGAGCGATTTGGGGCCACGGCAGCAGAGCCAATCGAGCTCACGCGCGTCCCAACGTCGTGCGTCCTGCTCTACGGCGCGGGCGAGCTACCGGCGTGGGGCATCGCCGAGGCACGTAAACGCCTAAGCGCACGCTAGGCTCTTAGCGGGATCGGCGGTCACCGTCGCCGAGCCGGATCGTGCGACATGAGCAGCGCGCACAGGTCACGCTAAGGGCGCAGTTGGTAGCATCACTCTCAATGCGATACCCACGATTCGCGTGCGCTGCCTATTCATCATGAACGGACTCACGACGTTTCGCAGGAACTCGTGCGATCCGCGTCGCGGGGGTGTCATCGCCAACCAGGAAGGTTGCCACTTCCCGGTAGAGTTGATACCGGCTTGCCTCGAGATGCATGACGTGAGTGGCGCGGCTGATCTTTACGTCACGCTTGAGTGGCGAGTGCGTCAGTGCATCATAGAGCCATCTTGCGTCTGCGTCTTTAGTAACTGTGTCCCATTCGCCGCGCACGATCAGCACGGGCGCGGTGATCGCGGCTGGATCGTAGCCAAGGTGGCCACTCCATGCGTCGTCGATATCGGCGCTTGGCCCATTGGGTACAGTGACACTCGTTAGCGGGCGTGTTCGGCTGGCGGAGTCGCTGGCAATGTACGCCGGTCCCCATTCGGCAAAGTGCCGCGCTTCCAGCACGGCGCGCTCGCCCTTCGGCACGTATCCATAGAAGCGCGTGCGTTGCGCGTCTTCAGTCACAAGCCAGTACGCCGGCGCCTTGGCGGTATCCGGTATTCCCTCTCGTAGCGCGACGGGGCCGAACTGCACCAATCTGTCGACCCGGTCGGGGTGCGTGCCCGCGTATAGGCCAGCGGGAATGGTACCCCACGAGTGCGCGATCAGCGAGACGCGTGTAACACGCTGACGTGCAATGATGAACGCAACCGCCGCCGCAATCTGCCGTGTTGCGGAGTCGGCGCGACCGAGCGGCGGATGTGCAAATGGGGCGTCACGCATTTCGGAATACCGATCGGAGTTGCCATATCCGAGGAAGTCGAGCGCCCACACATCGAATCCTTTGCTCGAGAGATCGTCCATCCACGACGTCCCGTCGAACTTGAAGCCTGCAGCGAGCGCCGACGGGAATGTTGCTCCGTGAACGAACAGCACCGGCGCACGGCCACGGCCCATCCCGGGTGCGGCGGCAGGAAGGTGGCGAAGAAAGATGCGCAAACCAGTCGGATCAACATGTATCCGGAACTGCTCCTCCACCGGAAGCTGAGGACGCTCATGGTTGTTGTGCTGCGCATCGAAAGAGTGGGAAGCTGCGAGCGCAGTTGTCGACAATCCTGCGCAACTCAGGGCGGACATCCAGCGGGTGGTCAGGAGCATTGAGGGGGCCTTTCTCGCAAGGAATGATCAAACGCGCGCCGCAACCGAAGTGGTGACCGGTGGCGCCGGCCGATGTACTGTATCGGCTGATCATTTCATGTAACATTGAACTATGCCTTTCCTATCTGTTGATGCGCCGCCTTCCACGCAGCGACTTGCGGACGCCGACGTTGCGCCGCTTGGTATGCTGCTGGCTGATTCCGCGCGTGTGGCAATGCTGTGGGCGGTCAGCGACGGACGTGCACTTCCTGCAGGTGAGCTCTCCCGTGCGGGCCGAGTGTCGCCAAGCGCGGCAAGCGCGCATCTGGCCAGGCTCGTAACGGGCGGCCTGCTGTCCGTCGAGCGCCATGGTCGCCATCGCTATTATCGGTTGGTCAATCCCGCGATAGTGAACGTGCTCGAAGCAATGGCCACCGTCGCCGAACCGGTTCCGGCGAAGTCGCTCAAGGAGGCACATGCCGCAAGCGCAATCCGCTTAGCCCGTACCTGCTACGACCACCTGGCCGGTGTCTTAGGCGTAAGCATCACGGACGCTCTGTTGAAGCAGAGTGCACTCATACTGAGCGGCCGCGAATACATCATCACGGATACTGGAGTCGCCAGCCTCGCAAAACTGGGTATCGATGTGCACCGCCTCGGCGAGACAGCTCGGCGCACACGCCGGCCTGTGACTCGCGCTTGTCTTGACTGGAGCGAGCGCCGCTACCACATCGCCGGCGCGCTCGGAGCCACCATCTGCAGTCGGCTGCTCGAACTGCAATGGCTGGAGCGCCAGCCAGCGACGCGCGCGTTGCGGGTGACGAACGAAGGGCGGCGCGCACTCCGCCAACACTTTGACGTGATCATCGCCTAGGCAAGGCCGAGAACCTGACCACGGACGCGTGCCTATGGTCAAGCCCTCGTGTCTGGATGCGTGCGTCGGCTTACCGTCCGAGCCAGTACGTCGCCTTCACGAGAAACACATTGTCCGGCCGATCCGAGAAGAGCGCCCGCGAATCGCGACGGAAGTCGAGGTCACCATAGAGATCGTTCCCCGAACGCTGCTGCGTCCATACGAAGTACATCGTTGAGCCAGGGCGATACTCCCATCGCAATACAGCAGTCCCCCTCAGCGAGCGGCTCGTAAAGTTCGGATCACCGAAGGTGAACGCCGTTGCGGGGCCCGTGCCATCAGGGTCCACCGTATATTCTCCGCTCGTCGAGCTCCGCGCGATCGTCCCGATGTCATGCCCGTATTCCAGCTTGCGATTCGACCTCGGCGCCGCGAACTCGCGAAAGCGCTTGTAATCGCCGCTCGCCGCAAAGGGTTGCACGAACAGCTGCATCGTCATGTCTGGACGGATCGTCCAGTTGACCCGCGTATCGATCGAGAGCGTGCGCGTCGTGATGTATGCGAACACATAGCGCGAGCCCGAGAACGCAGTGGCGGTGGGATCTTTTACCGTCGTCACGTATTGCGCGCCGTCCTGCGACCAGTCCCAGCTGGGGGAGATCTGCACGAATACGTTGCCGACGGGCTTGATGGCTACGCCAGGACGGAAGTTCCAGCTCCTCGCTCCATCAAACGCGACGGAGTATCCATTCTGCACATTCCACACAGCCACGCCGCGCGGGTCGGTGGAAATACCGAGTTGATAGAAGTCGTAACCCACGGTGCCCAGCACCGGACCGCCGCGGCTCAGGCGATCGTCGTTGACGTCGTGGCTGCGACCCCAGTAGGCGCGCATCACCCAGTAGTTCGTGAACTCAATGCTGTTGAATGCGTATTGCTCGAGATCAGTGCGCAAACCATCGTAGTTGTACTGCATCTGACCGCCATAGCTCAGAAACGCGGAGCGGTAGAAGCGTCCTGGCGTAAGCCACTGCTTCGCGAGATTGCCATTCATCCAGCGGTAATCCACTCGGCTGATGATCGAGAGGTCGTTGGTCTCGAAGCCCGGGCTGCGCCAGTTCTGTTGAAGTTCCCAGATCCAGTTCCCGCTCTCTTTCGCGACGCGTGTGTACAGCCCGTAGCCCTGCATCGACGTCGCAGTCGTATCGTAGCGTGTCGAAAAAAGTCCGTCCGACATCACGTCGCGATCGGGCCGCTGGTAGTAGTGCGTCGGCGAACGCTGCGTGAGCGCGATGGCCTGCTGTGAGCCGCGTACATCACTCGCCATGAGCGTCCCGCGCCATCTGTAAACGCGATTGCTCCAGCTGTGACTCCAGTCCATACCCACAGCTGACGCATTGTTACGCAGCCGGTTCGTAAGAACCGTGTCGCCGTCGAGCGAACGCACAGCCGAGGTGAAGATCCCGCCGACAGTCGTGGCGCCGCCGCGAAACTCTTTCTTCACTCGGCCGACAAAATAGTTCGCAAAGGGCTCTACGGTCTGCGTCTGCTCAGGCCCGCCCGGCGTTGTCGTGTAATGCGCCGTCTCTCGGCTCGTGACGGCGTCCATGATGCCGATTGTATATCCGCCCTGCGTGCGACCGGTGATCTTGGCTGCGCCGAGAATGGTGGCGTCGTCCGGTGTGTCAGCGTATGCGGCCGATGAGTTGACGAATCCGTTGAGTTGCGGCGGACGTCCGATGCGGCGCGTGTAAAATGCACTCAGGCTCGAGGTGTTGTTGCAGTTGATGCAGCTCATTCCCCCGAAGCTGAAGGCGCTGCGGTTCGCGATGAAGAAGGGACGCTTTTCGTCGTACGAGACTTCGTACGCGGAAAGATTGAGCTGGGCCGGGTCAACTTCTACCTGACCAAAATCCGGGTTGATGGTGGCATCGAGCGTGAGGCTCGACGTCAGATTGTATTTGATATCGGCGCCGGCGTTGACGTTGGTCGTCGTGCTCGTGCGATACGGATTGTGTGGAT
>JBDUCR010000418.1:0-5191 GCA_040003345.1 bacterium | reverse complement strand
CGGGCGACATCGAGATCGAAGGCGACATGGAGCAGGCGATGTGGATCGGCGACGGTATCAACGAGCGTCTCCGACGTCCACGCACATTGTTCGCGCTCGTGCGTCACCTTCGTGCACTCCCTCGAGAGGAGGATGGCGCGAACATCCGCGAGCTGCGGTCCGAGCACACCGTCAGGCGCGCGGGCAGCGTGCACGCGCCTGAGCGCGATCGCGAAGCGATTCGTTATCACTACGACGTGGGCAACGACTTCTACAAGCTGTGGCTCGATGAGCACATGGTCTACTCGTGCGCCTACTTCGCCGACGGCAGCGACGTCGACAAGGAGCTCGAGTCCGCACAGGAAGCGAAGCTCGATCTCATCTGTCGCAAGTTGCGTCTGCAGCCAGGGGAACGATTGCTCGACGTCGGCTGCGGGTGGGGCGCGCTCATCATGCATGCAGTGCGTCACTACGGCGTGACCGCCCTCGGTATCACGCTGAGTAATGCCCAAGCCGGGCTGGCGCGCGAGCGCATCGCGGCGCGCGGGCTCGCCGATCGCTGCACGGTGGAGATTCGTGACTACCGTCATCTCTCGATGCACGCACCTTTCGACAAGATCTCGAGCGTCGGCATGGTGGAGCATGTCGGCGTAGAGAATCTGCCGACGTATTTCGCTGCACTGCATCGCGCGTTGAAGCCGGCCGGATTGTTACTCAATCACGGCATCGTGAGTGTGTCCGAGGCGCGTCCCAAATCGCGCTTCGACTGGCTCGAGCGCCGAGTCTGGAAGCGCGACGCCTTTCTGGATCAATACGTTTTTCCGGATGGAAGGCTCGGACCACTGAGCGCCGTGATCGCCGGCGCAGAGCTCGTCGGCTTCGAGACGCGCGATGTGGAGGGTTTGCGCGAGCACTACGCACTGACGCTGCGTGCCTGGCTCATTCGCCTCATGCGTCACGCCGAAGAGGCAGTGGCGCTCACGGACATTCGAACCTTCCGGACGTGGCGCCTGTACATGGCCGGCTCGGCGTACGGCTTCGCAACGGGGCGCTTGAATGTCGTGCAGACTCTCCTCGCGAAGCCTGAGAGCAACGGCAATTCGCATCTCCCGCTCCGGCGCACGCGGATGTCGGTGGGTTGAGCGCGCTGACCGGAGGTTGACATAGGGAATGGGGTCTCTAACCTCCTCCCATGGTTGACCAATCCGCACTGTCGACGGGTCCGAAGGCGCGCCAACTAAGACGCCAACCATGTTCCCGTTGCCAGCGTGACGGGAGGACCTGTCAGTTCAAGTGAGGATTCATCCATGCCGATGACGAAGGCCAGACGCGGGAAGACCCAGCTGACGACCAATGAGATCGACGGTCGCCTTGCACGACGTCTGTGGGCCATCGCCGCCGTGATGGTCACCGCCATACTGCTGGTGAACCCGGCGATCGCATGGGCACATGCGCGTCTGACGAAAAGCTTCCCCGCGGCAAACACTGTCGTCACGGAGTCGCCGAGTGCGATTCGGCTCTGGTTCTCGGAGACGCCGGAGCTATCGCTCACGAGAATCACGCTCACTGATTCTTCCGGAGTGGTCACCGACGTTGGAGCGCCAGTTCAGGATGTCGATGGCAAACTGTCGGTGCGCATTCCAATCAGCGTCACGCTGCACGGCGGACTCTATACCGTCGCGTGGAAGACCGCGGCGACAGACGGACATCCATCGAGCGGAAAGTTTTCCTTTCGCATGAATGAGCAGACGGCGACGCCTGCGCCAACGATTTCTTCGATACCACACTCGGTTCCAGACGTCACCGTTCTCGATTCCACAGTCATCGTCATCGCTCCGGCCGCGATTGTCGCACGGACCGTGTCATACGCGGCGCTGATTGCGCTGATCGGTGCGATATGCTTTTGCCTCCTCGTTCTGCCGCGTGTGCTCGGCATGGACGCCGCGCTCATGCGGGACATCGAATCGCGCGTCGTATCAAAGGCGCTGATCGCCGTCGGCGTATATCTGGCTGCAGCTGCTGCGCGCTACTACGTCCAGAACCGGATGATGATGGACCAGGGCGTCACCGCCGCTGCGATGAGCGCCACGCGCTGGACTGCCATGTGGCAGCTCCAGCTCGGAGCCGGTATCGCGGCGGGAATCGGGTTGGTGCTCGTACGGCGCCGGATCGCAGGCGGATGGTTGATCGCGGCCGCAGCGTGCGTGCTGCTTGCGGTCGCAACATCGCTCAGCGGCCATGCTGGTGCAGCGGATCGATTCTACATCCTCGGCGTTGGTGACGACGCATTTCACATTGTCGCCGCGTCGGGATGGTTGGGCAGTCTCTTGTGGCTTGCGTTCGCCGGACTGCCACTCGTGCACATGTCCGGCGAGGGCAGGGGCGTGAGAGTGGCCGCGCTCGTGAATGCGTTCTCGCCCGTGGCGCTGACCTGTTCAGCGCTCGTCGTCACATCGGGCGTGGTGAGCGCAACGCTGCGTCTCGGCTCGTTCAGTGCCATTTGGGTTTCCCCCTACGGACAGATGCTCTGGCGCAAGCTCATATTCGTGCTCGCGGTGATCATCGTCGGCGCGTGGAACTGGCGGAAGGCCAGGCCCGCGCTCGGCACCGACGACGCCAGCGCACGCTTTCGCCGGTCCGCACGGGTCGAGCTCGCATTTGCGCTCATCGTGATCGCGGCGACTGCACTGCTCGTCGCGATGCCCACGCCGGACGCGGCGCCTGGAGGAGGAGCGGTTGGTGCGATCATTAGATTCCATTCGTGACCATCGACCCAATTCTCCACGACGCGATCCGCACACGGCGCACCTTCGCGATCATCAGCCATCCCGACGCCGGGAAAACCACGCTCACCGAAAAACTCCTCCTGTACGGCGGAGCCATTCACCTTGCCGGCACCGTCAAAGCGCGCCGGCAGCAGCGCCACGCGACCTCCGACTGGATGCAGATGGAGCAGGAGCGTGGCATCTCGGTGACGTCGAGCGTCATGCAGTTCGAGTATGAAGGCTACCAGATCAATCTCCTCGACACGCCCGGCCACGAAGATTTTTCGGAAGACACCTATCGCGTTCTGATCGCCGCGGACAGCGCGGTCATGCTGCTCGACAACCGCAAGGGTGTGGAAGAGCGCACGCGTCAGCTGTTCGCTGTCTGCAAGCGACGACGCATGCCGATCTTCACCGTCGTCAACAAGTGCGATCGTGTCGGCGAAGATCCGCTGAAGCTCCTCGGCGACGTCGAAGCGGACCTGGGCCTCGACTGTCATCCCATCACGTGGCCCATTCACTCGAACGGCGCATTCATCGGCGTGTACGATCGTCGGCGCAAATTGATCTACCGTTTCGCGCGCGGCGAAGATCACGGTGCGAGTCGCGCCGACGTGCAGGTCGCGTCGCTCGAGGACGCGAGTCTCTCCGACATGCTCGGCAGCGAGGCACACGCGCAGCTCGTGCACGACATTGCGCTGCTTGATGAGGCGGGACATCCCTTCAGCGAAGAGGCGATGCTTGCCGGAACGTTGTCGCCAGTGTTCTTCGCCAGCGCGTTGACGAACTTTGGCGTCGAGCCATTCCTGCGGGAGTTCGTGGAGCTTGCGCCGCCACCAACGGCGCGCGAATCGACGAATGGCCTCGTGAATCCTGCAGACCCGTCGTTCACAGGCTTCGTGTTCAAGATCCAGGCGAACATGGATCCCAAGCACCGCGATCGCATCGCGTTCGTGCGCATCTGTTCCGGACGGTACGAGCCGGGTCTCGCGGTCACGCACGTGCGCACGGGCAAGCCGATGCGACTGTCGAGCGCGCAGCAATTTCTCGCGCGCGAGCGGTCAGCGGTTGAAGAAGCGTGGCCGGGCGACGTCATCGGCGTCATGGATCGTGGCACGCTTCGCATTGGCGACACGCTTGCCGCCGGTGGCAACATCGAGTTCTCCGGCATTCCACGCTTCGCACCAGAGCACTTCGCGAGAATCCTCGCCACCGATCCGCTCAAGCGGAAACAGCTCGACGCCGGACTTCGGCAGCTCACTGAAGAAGGCGCTGCGCAAGTGTTCTACACATCGGGCACCGACACACTCAGTCCAACGCCAATTGTCGGCGCGGTTGGTCTCCTGCAGTTCGACGTCATGCTGCATCGTCTCGAACATGAGTACGGCGCGCCATGTCGGCTGGAGAAGATCTCAGCGCGCTATCCGCGCTGGGTCGTCGGCGCGAAGGACGAGATCGAGCGCATCGCGCGCGACCGTGGGCGCATGCTACTGTACGATGCCAAGGGCCATCCACTTCTTCTGTTCGAGGACTCCTGGGGACTTCGCTGGGTGCTCGATCGCGAGACGACAGTCACCTTCCACGAAGTGGCGCCGTGAGCTCCAGTGGCTCCTCTGGAGGGCGTGCGTCCCGCTGATTCGTCGTACCGCGCCGACATCGATGGCCTGCGTGCACTCGCGGTGCTCTCGGTTGTCGCATTTCACGCCAGCCCGACGCGCGTCGCTGGTGGCTTCGTCGGCGTCGACATCTTCTTCGTCATTTCCGGCTTCCTGATCACCGGCACGATGCTGCGCGATCGTGCGGCGGGCACCTACAGCTACCTGAACTTCTACGCACGACGAGCGCGACGGATCTTTCCCGCACTCGTCGTGGGTTGTTGGTATCGCTCGCGCTGGGTTGGCTCGTTCTTCTCCCCGATGAATTCGAGCGGCTCGGTGTCGAGACGACGTTCGGCGCGTTGTTCGGCGCGAACTTCGCCTTCTGGCATCAAGCCGGCTACTTCGACGCTGCTTCAGTCACGCATCCACTGCTGCATCTCTGGTCGCTCGGCGTCGAGGAACAGTTCTATCTCGCGTGGCCGCTGACGCTGCTCACACTCTGGAAGGTGCGGACTCGGCGCGCGCAGCTCATCGCGGCAATCGCTCTGGTGTCGTTCGCGCTCAGCGTTGCGCTCGTGAATGCGCATCCAATCGCAGCGTTCTACGCGCCGTGGACGCGCCTCTGGGAATTGATGATCGGCTCTCTGTTGGCCGTCACGTCGCTTGACGCGACGTCGGTGACGCGCGGCATTATCCGCGAGGGAGCATCGTTCGTGGGCCTCGCACTCGTCGTCGGTGCGGTGCTCACGTTCGACTCGCAAATGTCGTTTCCAGGATGGTACGCGCTCGCGCCAACTGTCGGCGCGGCACTGATCATCGCCGCGGGTCCAACGGCGTTGGTCAATCGTT